>NZ_JBUEGB010000028.1:0-86684 GCF_054963695.1 Micromonospora sp. RTBAU3-60
ATGGTCGACGATCCCCTTGACCAGGTGCTCCAGGGCGGGACGAAGCGCCATGTCAGGCCTGCTCGCCGGACTCGACACCGGTCTGCTCCTCGGCCTTCGGCGCCTCGGCCTCGGCGGCCGGAGCCGCAGCCTTGGCGGCCTTCTTGGCCGGCGCCGGGGTCTCGGCAACGCCGGCGGCGGCCTTCGCCTCGGCCTCGTACGCCGCCTTGCGGTCGGCCCGCTCCGGGGCGACCTTCAGCGGCGGCGGGGCCGGCAGGCCCTTGAACTTCTGCCAGTCACCGGTCAGCTCCAGCAGGCGCTGCACGGCCTCGCTCGGCTGCGCGCCGACCGACAGCCAGTACTGGACCCGCTCCGACTTGACCTCGATCACCGAAGGGTCTTCCTTCGGCTGGTACACACCGACGAACTCGATCGCGCGACCGTCACGCTTGGTGCGCGAGTCGGCGACGACGATGCGGTACTGCGGGTTGCGGATCTTGCCCATCCGCAGGAGCCGGATCTTTACGGCCACAGTTGTTTCGCTCCTGTTGCGATCTCACCGGCCCGGTGCGGGCGGTGTGGCGGGTGAGCGCCGACCGGCACAGTGGGGTTGGGCCGGAGACTGCTCGGTTAACTGGCGACGCGCCCGGGTTAGAGGGCGCCGGACGCGCGCCGGATACCAGCGACCCATTTTGCCAGATCCCGGCCGGATCTCTCACACCGGAGCGGTACGGGTCACCCCTACAGCCCAGATGTGACCAGAAACACACGGATGGGTCACCGAGGGTCATCGATGCAAGATCCGGAGCCTTGGCAGTCATACGGGCCAGGCCACGTCCTCTAACGCCTCATCGACCCGGCGGTTGACCGTGGCTTCCTCGCCGTCGACGCACTTGGCGTAGACCTTGAGCAGGACGTCGACGGAGTGCCCGGCCCGCTCGACGACCTCGGTTGCCGGAACGCCAGCGTTGAGCCACAGCGAAACGGCAGCGTGCCGCAGGTCGTACGGCCGTCCGGCGAGCGGGGAGTCAACCTGACGCGGAGTCAGCGCCAAGCGGCGTGCCTCCTCCCACACGCGGGAGTACGTCGAGGCGGCAACGACGTTGCCCCGCTCGCTGCGGAAGAGGCGGCCGTCCTTAGCGACTCCGAACCGCTCGATTTGCTTCCCGAGGATCTTCACCAGCGTGGGCGGGATCGGGACGTCGCGCGGCTCGTCCTCGGCCCGGTGCTTCAGCCCACGATCGTCGTGGACTTGGCCGCTGTCGGTCCACCGCTTGCCCGCATGTGGGCGGCTCTTCGCCAGTGTCAGCCGACCCCATCCCGGCTCTGGAAGCTCGCAGTCCTGCTCCCGGAGCCCTAGCCCGGACGGAGCGCGGCGAAGTACAGGCAGGCGAAGAACGCGACCAGGCGCTCGCCACGTTTCGCCTTCCCACGTTGACCGACGTAGGTGACGGCGATCAGCAGTTCCAGCGCCTGACGTTGATTGACGACCACACGACGGTCGACGGCCTCGGCCACCTTCTTGCGTTGCGACCGCACGCGGAACCTGTCGATCGGGTTGAACTCCAACTGTTCGAGCTCGACCGCGTACTGAGTGCGTTGTAGAACACCGACCGATTCCGGCGGGCGGTCGTCGCGGCAGCCGGCTTGCCGTCGAGCTTCACCGCTAGGACATCGAGCGCATTCCTCACGGTCCCCGCTTCCTGGAGGTTAGACAGGGGCAGGGAGACGTGATGCAGCCAGCGCGCCAAGCACCTCCGGAACTGTCATGAGTTCGTCGTCCAAGGTCAGAATCCTTACTCCTGTTCGATCAAGCGACGGGGCGCCGGCGAGGGTGGTGTTGAGTTCGTGGGTGAGTTCTTCGCGGCCCGGTGGTTCGTCTTTCGCGGGCGAGGGCGGCGGCGGTGTTGGCGAGGAGGGCGTCTCCGAGCGTGTGCCAGCCGACGCCGGCGAAGGTGAGGGTGCCGACGATGAGCCTGGTGTCCTCGCCGATCTGGTCTGCTGGTCGGCCGCTGGCGGGCGTGTGCTCGTGGGCCTGGTCCTCGTGCCGGCGGTACGCGATGCGGGTGTCGCGCAGGAGTTGGAAGGTGACCGAGTAGCGGCGGCCTTTGGTGAGGAAGTGGCCGCCGTAGCCGAGCATGTGCGCCCACCGCCGCAGTCGCGCGTACGGGTTGGCCGTCGCCGGTTTCGTCGGTTCGGTGTCAAGGTTGGCTTGACGGTGGGCGACGCAGACGGGGCAGGCGGCGAGCGGGTGTGGGTACCGCAGTCGGGGCACTCCCATCGCTGGACGAAGCCGGGCCGGGGCCGAGGCTCGCGGGGCCGCTCGGACAGCGGGGCCGGGGTGGTAGTGGGTCGGCCGATGCGCCAGCAGGCGTCGATGAGGCGGGCGGTGTGGTCGCCGTCGGGGTCGGCGTAGCCCTCGATCGAGTCGGCGGTGAGGCGGGTGGAGGTGTGCCCGGTGGCCTCGGTGCTTTTGGTGGCGTACTTGGCAAGGTATCGGGCGACCATGCCGTCGGTGACGTCCCCGCCGATGCCGGTGGTGATGGGGCGGACGTCGAGCTGCTCGCCCCAAGCGATCAGCCACCCGTCGGGCCGGTCCGGATGCGGCGGGGTGTGAAAGGCGATCTGTGCGGCAGCGTGCCGGAACGCGTCGACCAGGTCGTCGACGGTGAACCCGGCCGGCGGCGGGACGACGACGTCGGGCTCCAGGCCGTCGACGCCGTCGAGGCGGGCGATGGCGTGGAAATGCACCGCTCCCCGGGCTTGCAGCTCGGCGACCTTCCCAGGCGACAGCCGGACCGGCGGGACCTTGCGGGTCTTGCCGGTGGCGGTGACGACCTCGACGCGGGGGATGCCACGACGGCGGGCGAGCTTCGCCAGCCAGCGTTCCGCGGCTTGCGTGGTGCGGTGCCACAGTTCGCCGGAGAACAGATTCCAGACGACTTGGTGGTCGTGGTCGTAGCAGTCCAGGCACAACGGTCGTCCGAGGACGGCATTACCTGGCTCGTGGCGGGCCCAGCAGACGGCGGGGCTGGCCGTGGGGGCAGAGGCCGCCGGTGGGATCGGTGGCGCGGCGAGGGTGGCAGGGTTCGGCTCGGCAGTCGCAGCGTCGCCGGTTGCCGCAGGTGTGCCGCTTGACGACCCGGGTGTGGACAGGCCCAAAGGACGGGGCGGTGAAGGTGGGGGAACACCGCCGGATGGGAGGCGACCGATTCCGGGACGCCCTTGCCGCCGATGAGGCCGGCGCGCAGGAGTTGGAAGGCGTCGCGCTGGTAGATCTGGGCGCAGGACGGGCAGACGGTGGCGCGGCGGTTTCCGCGGGCGGTGTAGATGACCTGATCGGGCATGCCGTCGGTGTGCCGCTGGCCGAGGACCCGGCCCGTGGCCGGGTCGACGGTGAGCAGTTGGCCCGCGAGGCGGATGGGTCGGGTGCAGCCGGCGGCGGAGCGGACGTGTTCGAGCCAGCCGAAGTAGTCCGGTCGGGTGGCGCGTTCGAACGTGGCCCCGGCGGCGGTGTAGCCGTACACGGTGGGACGTCGGCGTTCGAGCCCACACCCCGGGCCGAAGCTCGGGGTGTCAGGTCCAGCGTCGACGCCATCAAGGCGGCCCGAACGGGCCGCTCGCGCCGCCGGAAGCGGGGGGCCAGCGATCGCCCGGCCTGGGCGGCCGAGGCGATCATGGCCGGGCGTGCCCGCCGGCTGGCGCGAACAACAGACAGCGAAGCCCTGGCCGCCAGGTCGACGACGTCGGAGCTGGGGTGTGGCGCCGGCAGCCCGGCCGGCCGGGGTCGAGCCCGCGGCGTGGCAGCCACGCCGCGCCGCCGGGCGGGTCGCGGTACGCGGGGTCAAGAACATGCCTCCGGCGGGGGCGCTCGGGCCCCGGGGCAGCAACCCCGCGTGCGCGTTACCGGCCGTGGGTGGTTGCGCGAGCTGCCCCGCCCGCCATCGACCCGGGCGAGCCGAGCAGACCGCCCCCGAAGCCGCCAGCGTGGGGGAGTTAGTCGCGGCCGCGAGTCAGTGGCGGCCCCGGTGCCGGCCCGCTCCCCGTTGGGCGGGTCGACGGCGTACGGGGCGACGGAGGACGCTTGGCTGTCAATGATCGATTGACGGGTGGCCGCGTACTGTAACGGCGCGGTGCTCGTCAGTGACGGCGTTGCGTTGGGCGGTCGCGCGTTCGATCATGGCGGTGAGGAGCTTGTGGCGCATCGCCGACACTCCAACAAGTCAGGCCATCGACGTACGAGAACGACAGATCGCCGGGGAGGTTGAACGCTTTTAGCTCCCGCTGGCGACGAACTCGTGGTACCTCCGGCGCGGCCTGAGGAACCTGTCGGTGCACCCCCCCTACTAGGTTGAGCCTGGACCCGTAGAACTAAGTACACGCCACCGGCGTGAAGGAGAGAGACCTGACGATGAGCCACCTAATGACAGCCTGCACCACCAACCTCAAGACGAGGGTGGTGACGTGGTAGTGGCTCCAGCGACCAAGGAAGCACAGCGCGCCGAGCTTCACAAGACCATATGGCGCATCGCCAACGACCTGCGGGGCTCCGTCGACGGCTGGGACTTCAAGAGCTACGTCCTTGGCATCCTTTTCTATCGCTTCATCTCGGAGAACCTCACGGCCTACATTAACGAGGGTGAACGCAAGTCCGGCGACGAGCACTTCGACTACGCCAAGCTGAGCGACAAGCATGCGGAGTTCGGGCGCAAGGAGACGGTCGCCGAGAAGGGCTTCTACATCCTGCCGAGCGAGCTGTTCGCCAACGTTCGCAAGCGGGCCGCCAACGACGAGAACCTCAACGAGACGCTTGAGCGCATCTTCGGCCACATCGAGGGATCGGCGAAGGGAACTGACTCCGAGGACGACCTCAAGGGTCTGTTCGACGACCTCGACGTCAACAGCCCCAAGCTCGGCAACACGGTGGCCAAGCGCAACGAGAAGCTGGTCAAGCTGCTCGACGCCATCGGGGACCTCAACCTCGGCGGCTTCGACAACCACACCATCGACGCCTTCGGCGACACCTACGAGTACCTCATGCAGATGTACGCCGCGAACGCCGGCAAGTCTGGTGGTGAGTACTACACGCCACAGGAGGTCTCCGAGCTCCTCGCCCGCATCACGGTGGTCGGCAAGAAGTCCGTGAACAAGGTCTACGACCCGGCCGTCGGCTCGGGCTCGCTGCTACTGAAGTTCGCCAAGGTGCTCGGCAAGGAGAACGTCCGCCAGGGCTTCTTCGGTCAGGAGATCAACCTGACCACCTACAACCTGGCTCGCATCAACATGTTCCTGCACGACGTGAACTACGAGAAGTTCAGCCTCGCGCACGGCGACACCCTGATCGATCCGGCCCACTGGGACGACGAGCCGTTCGAGGCGATAGTCTCCAACCCGCCGTACTCGATCAAGTGGGAGGGTGACGCCAACCCACTGCTGATCAACGACCCGCGCTTTGCGCCGGCCGGCATCCTCGCTCCGAAGAGCAAGGCGGACCTCGCCTTCACTATGCACATGCTCAGTTGGCTGGCGGTCAACGGCACTGCTGCTATCGTTCAGTTCCCCGGCGTCATGTACCGCGCCGGTGCGGAGCAGAAGATCCGCAAGTACCTGATCGACAACAACTACGTCGATGCTGTGATCCAGTTGCCGCCAGACCTGTTCTTCGGCACGACCATTGCGACATGCATTCTCGTGCTCAAGAAGTCGAAGAAAGACAATTCGGTGCTGTTCATCGACGCCACGGCCGAGTCCGTTCGTCCTGGCAACAAGAACAAGCTCAGCGAGGCAAACCAGCAGAAGATCCTTGATGCCTTCACTGCCCGCGAGGATGCCGATCACTTCGCCAAGCTCGTGCCGAACACCAACGTAGCGGCCAACGGATACAACATCTCGGTATCCTCATACGTCGAGGCCGAGGATGTTCGCCAGGTCGTCGACATAGCGGAGCTCAATGCGGAGATCACCCAGATTGTGGCGCGCCAAGTAGAGCTACGAACCGCTATCGATGAGATCGTGGCCAACCTGGAAGCAGGGGGAAATGCGGTTGTCTGACGTGCTTTCCAGGGCCCCAGACCCTACCCCAATACAGGTAGAGGGGTTTCTTGATGATCGTCGGCTCAGCTGGGGCAAGCACAAGAAGATCAAGGTCGGTAGGGTCTTCCACAATTTCCATTGCAGGCAGTGTGGCGACCAGCGCACCTTCGAGTCGGGAGACGAGCTCTACTGCCTCGGGATCGGTGATCAGGCTGTCAGTATCGACGTCACACTGAAGTGCACTGCATGTGGAGCGTCGGTGGAAGCCTGGTTCCTGCTACGAAGTGACGGTGACATATTCGAACGGGCGCCGACGGTTCAGATCGAACGATACACCGAAAACTTACGGGATCGCGCCGATCGAGTCGGGTCGACTACAGGACCGTTTGCTGATTTGCTGAGGCGCGCACAACTCGCATACGAAGACCAGCTAGGGGCTGGTGCGATGATTTACCTTCGCAAAATATTTGAATCTATCACGTTCGAGGTCGCGGAGATTGTCAACATTGCGATTACCAATCCTAGGGGAAAGCGGCGTCCGTTCAAAGATGTGCTTCAGGAGGTCAATGAGCGGCGGAACATCATCCCGCAGCGCTTCTCCGCCAACGGATATCAACTATTCAGCGAGCTCAGCGAGGTGATCCACGGCAACTCTAGCGAGGACGAGGCGCTCAAGAAGTTCAAGCCTTGTCTTCAGCTTGTCCTAGGCGTTGTTGAGGAAGTCAATCGGGACAACGTCTTTGCCAAGGCGATCGATGAACTCGGATGGGGCGTCGACAATATCGACGAGATCGCAGGAGAGAGAGCTTTGTCATGAGCGGGATCGACGACCTAATCCACGAACTGGCTCCGAATGGGGTCAAGTTCGAACTGCTTGGTGACATCGCAGAACTCGTGCGTGGTAACGGTATGCCAAAGGCGGATCTCACAGGCGAGGGTGTCGGCGCGATCCACTACGGCCAGATTTACACGCACTACGGCATCTGGGCGACCAGCACTATCTCGTTCGTCACCCCAGAAACTGCAACGAAGCTCGCGAAAGTCCAACCCGGCGACATCATCATCACCAATACTAGCGAGAACATTGAGGACGTTGGCAAGGCGGTCGCTTGGCTGGGTGAGGATCAGATCGTGACCGGTGGCCACGCCACCGTGATCAAGCACCACCAGGATCCGAAGTACCTCGCGTATTGGTTCCAGTCGGAGCTTTTCTTCGCACAGAAGAAGGCGCTCGCTACTGGCACGAAGGTCATCGATGTCTCGGCGAAGCAGCTGGCAAAGGTGCGAGTCCCCGTGCCGCCTCTTGAGGTGCAACGTGAGATCGTGCGGATCTTGGATCTCTCCTCGTCATTGGAGTCGGAACTGCGACGAGAGCTGGAAACGGAGCTGGAAGCACGGCGGCGTCAGTATGCCTACTACAGGGACTCGCTGCTTGCCTCTAAAATTCCCGTCGCTGAGTGGGTCCCACTTGGCGATCTGGCAGAGTTCAAGTACGGGTATACAGCCAAAGCGCAGGAGCGTGGCGAATTCCGATTCATCCGGATCACTGACATCACGCAGCGCGGCAAACTGTCGCGTGACGGGGCGAGGTTCGTCGAGTCTTCAGCTACAGCCGGAGAATACCTCGTCCGGGCCGGCGACTTACTCGTGGCACGAACCGGCGGAACTTACGGAAAGACCATGCTTGTCGATTCCGAGGAGCCGGCCGTGTATGCGTCATTCTTGATCCGTATCCGATTTCCCGAATCTACATTGCTGCCAGCCTACTACTGGCATTTTGCTCAGAGCGCTCTCTATTGGTCGCAAGCGAACGCGTTAGTGGGCGCCGGCGCGCAGCCGCAGTTCAACGCGAACGTTCTCAAACTTATCAAAGTTCCGGTTCCGAGGCTAGATCAGCAGCAACGTGCTGTAGACACTCTCGACAAGTTCGACGCAATAACGAATGAGTTGTCGATGGCTCTGCGGGCCGAGCGTGTTGCTCGTCGAAAGCAGTACGAGTACTACCGCGACAAGCTGCTCGCCTTCGAGGAGCTGGCGGCATGAGCGAGGCATCAGCACGTCAGTACGACCCGATCGCTGTCAGCGCCGAGAGCACCGTTGTCGCAGAGTTCATCCCAGACTCTGCGGCTGCCACGGCCTACCAATCAGAGGCTGCGCTTGAGAAGGACTTCATCCTGCTCCTGGTCGGACAGGCTTACGAGTACCTCCCGATCACCAGCGAGGCTGAGATCGTTGCCAATCTTCGCAGGCAGCTCGAATTCCTGAACAGCATCAGATTCAGTGACACCGAGTGGGAGCAGTTCTTCAGCGAGAAGATCGCCGGAGCCAACGAAGGCATCGCCGAGAAGACAACCCGCATCCAGGAGGATCACGTCCAGATCCTCAAGCGCGACGACGGAACGACCAAGAACATCAGCCTCATTGATAAGAAGAATGTCCATAACAACCGTCTGCAGGTCATCAACCAGTACGAGATTGGCGCGGGCGAGGGCGGCGCCAAGCACGCCAATCGCTACGATGTGACCGTGCTGGTCAACGGCCTTCCGATGGTTCACATCGAGCTCAAGCGCCGCGGTGTCGACATCCGCGAGGCGTTCAACCAAATCGACCGCTATCAGCGCGACAGCTTCTGGGCAGGATCTGGCCTCTTTGAGTACATCCAACTCTTCGTCATCAGCAACGGCACGCTGACCAAGTACTACAGCAACACCACACGCCGTCAGCACATCGAGGATGGCAAGGGCAAGAAGCGGACTCGCAAGACGAGCAACTCCTTCGAGTTTACATCGTGGTGGGCCGATGCCCAGAACAAGCGAATCCGGGATCTGACAGCTTTCGCCAAGACTTTCTTCGCTCGTCAGACGCTGCTGAACATCCTGACCAAGTACTGCGTCCTGACAGCCGACAAGCTGCTGCTCGTCATGCGGCCGTACCAGATCGTTGCTGCCGAGCGGATCCTGAGCCGCATCGAGATTTCCACCAACTACAAGCAGCTCGGCACGCTCAAGGCTGGTGGCTACGTCTGGCACACAACGGGTTCGGGCAAGACGCTCACGAGCTTCAAGGCAGCCCAACTGGCCAGCCGGATGCCGAGCGTCGAGAAGGTGCTGTTCGTAGTCGACCGCAAGGACCTCGACTACCAAACCATGCGCGAGTACGACCGCTTCGAGAAGGGCGCTGCCAACTCCAACACCTCGACTGCGGTGCTGAAGCGCCAGCTTGAGGACCCGAACGCCCGGATCATCATCACCACGATCCAGAAGCTTGCGACCTTCATCAACGCGCCGGCCAACAAGGGGCACGCCATCTTCGGCGGCCACGTGGTGATCATCTTCGACGAGTGCCACCGATCGCAGTTCGGCGACATGCACTCCGCGATCACCAAGGCCTTCAAGCGCTACAACCTCTTCGGCTTCACGGGCACGCCAATCTTTGCCGTCAACGCCGGCACCAGCGGCAACCCGAAGCTGCGCACCACCGCTCAGGCCTTCGGCTGCTTCCTGCACGGCGACCCGACGAACTGCCCGCCCGAGGGCCACCAAATGGCGATCCACGCCTACACGATCGTCGACGCCATCAGCGACAAGAACGTCCTGCCGTTCCGCATCGACTACGTCAACACCATCCGGGTGGGCACTGTCATCGACGCCCAGGTCTCCGCGATCGACACCGAGAAGGCGCTTCTCGCACCGGAGCGGCTGAATAAGGTCGTCGACTACACGCTGGAGCACTTCGACCAGAAGACCCGTCGCTCGGAGCACTACTCGCTGGGTGAGCGTCGCGTCCATGGCTTCAACGCGCTGTTCGCGACCGCCTCGATCGAGGCCGCCAAGCGCTACTACACCCGCTTCAAGGAGCAGCAGGCTGAGCTGACGCCAGACCGAAAACTCAAGGTCGGCATCATCTACTCCTACGCCGCCAACGAAGCGGTCGGCGACGACTACCTCGACGACGAGGGCTTCGAGACCGGAAACCTCGACCGGTCATCGCGTGACTTCCTGGAAGCCGCGATACAGGACTACAACGCCATGTTCGGCACGAGCTTCGACACGTCCAGCGACAGGTTCCAGAACTACTACAAGGACCTGTCGCTGCGGCTCAAGAACCGCGAGATCGATCTCGTCATCGTCGTCAACATGTTCCTGACCGGCTTCGACGCCACGACCCTCAACACGCTCTTCGTCGACAAGCGCCTGGTCAACCACGGCCTCATCCAGGCCTACTCACGTACCAACCGCATCCTCAACTCGGTCAAGACCTACGGCAACATCGTCAGCTTCCGTGACCTCGAAGAAGAGACCAACGACGCCATCGCGCTGTTCGGCAACAAGGACGCCAAGGGCATCGTGCTGCTCAAGCCGTACGCCGAGTACTACGACGAGTACGCCGAGAAGGTCCAGGAGCTGCTGGAGCAGTTCCCGCTTGGCCAGCCGCTCATTGGGGAGTCGGCCCAGAAGGCGTTCATCGCCCTATTCGGCCAGATCCTGCGACTGCAGAACATCTTGACCTCGTTCGACGACTTCGCCGGCAACGAGATCCTGACCGATCGCCAGGGTCAGGACTACCGCAGCGTCTACCTCGACCTCTACGCCGAGTTCAAGAAGGACGCCACTGGCGAGAAGGAGTCGATCGTCGAGGACGTCGTCTTCGAGATCGAGCTGATCAAGCAGGTCGAGATCAACGTCGACTACATCCTCATGCTGGTCCAGAAGTATCGAGAGGCCAGGGGAGACGGCGAGGACCGCGAGATCCGGGCGACCATCTCGCACGCTATCGACGCCAGCCCGAGCCTCCGCAACAAGAAGGACCTGGTCGAGGACTTCGTCGACTCCATCTCGGCCACCGGCGACCTCGACGAGGAGTGGGCGGCCTACGTCGCCAAGCGTCGCGCCGAGGAGCTCAACGCGATCATCGAGGACGAGAACCTCAAGCCCGACGAGACCCGCGCCTTCATTAAGACGGCATTCCGAGATGGCGAGATCAAAACCGCCGGTACCGCGATCACAAAGGTGCTTCCACCAGTGTCGCGCTTCTCTCAGGACGGCGGTCACGGTGAGAAGAAGCAACGTGTATTAACCAAGCTCGGTGCGTTCTTCGATCGGTTCTTTGGCCTGAGCCCTGGCGGAGGCGACGAATAGAAGGCGTTGACCGCCGCCCACGCGGAGTGGATCGCTTTTCTGCGCAGGCAGTTTGTTCCCTGGCGATAATCCAGGCGCGAGAGACGATTGAGCCCTTTTCATCCTGCGTAGCGGTTGGTCTCGACGTGGTGTAGAGCGAGGATGGCCTGCACGATCGTCGTCGCTCGGCGTGGACAGCAGCGCAGCTTGGCCAGGATCTTCCAGGTCTTGAGCGTGGCGATGGCCCGTTCGCCGCGGGCGCGGATTTTTGCGTGCGCCCGGTTGATCGTCTTCTGCCGGCGCGACAGCCTCGGCCTGAACCGGCGCCGCTTGAACGGGGTGCGCACGCTGCCGCGGGCGCCCTGGTAGCCCTTGTCGGCGAAGGTCATTACCTGCGCGCTGGTCAGCGCGTCGATGATGCCGTGGGCGCGGGCGGCGGTGAGGTCGTGCGCCGAGCCCGGCAGTGCCGGTGAGGCCCACACGAGCCGGCCGGCGGCGTCGGCGATGACCACGTTCACGCCGTGCCGCTTGTGTTTACCGGAGTAGTACGGCTTCTGGTCGGCGATCCGGTCGATCGGGATCAACGTGCCGTCCAGGATCGCGTACGCCAGGCGTCGGATGCGCCGCATCGCCGTGGCCAGGTCCTCGGCGACCGCGGCGAGCAGCTTGATCGCTTCCTGCACGTAGCGCCAGGCCGTGGCGACACCGATCTCGAACCCGGCAGCGAGCCGGGTGTAGGTGTCACCGTTGCGCAGGTGGGCCAGGGCGAGCAGCGCCTGCCGGCCCGGCGTGAGGCGCCGCCATCGGCAGCGGCGCTGGTTACGGTGCGCTCGGATGAGGTCGGCGAGGTGGTTCAGGGTCCGGCTGGACAGCGGGATCGTGGAGGGGTAAGACAGCACAGGCGAGGCTCCCGGTCGGGGCATCGGATCTTGGTCGACTGCTGTCTCACCTGGAGCCTCGCCTTCATCGATGTTCGGGCTGCCTGCACCCACCATGAGCTGCAAGATCAGCTTGGAAAGGCTCAGCCTGGTGCCGTCCGCGATCGCCGCGATCGCCGAGCTGTTGACGCCGCCCCGCAAGCGGGCGACGAAGACGGCCCGCTGAGACTGCCGCAGGCTCCGCCAGTGCCGCAGCTGCACGTGCCGACAATGAGGACCGCTCGGGTCACAGCCGGCTTGACCATGCCGGCAACGTCACGCCTCATCAACGCGCCCGGTCTAGTCGTATCGCCTCCCAGAGGCGGCAAGGCCGGGCCCGCGCCTCCCCAACGCAGCCCGATTTGATCAAGATCCTGCCACCCGCAGATCGCTGACCGTTCACCGTGTCGCCGACCACGGCCCCCGCCCGTGGTCCCGCCAACACAATCCACGACGCGGCGCCATCAGGGGTTCGTGAAATAGGAGCACTATCGGAGCACTAGGTTCCAAGTGCCGGGAAGATCCGTCACGAGGAGCAGAACGAATCAAGGCGGGCATTACTGCTGGTCACAGCCTTGAGCATTTGTGCGCCCCAAGGGACTCGAACCCCTAGCCTTCTGATCCGTAGGAGCGTCCGCCGTGGACTGCCACCCCGCTTACCTCGGTGTCGCATCATGGTCGGCGATCGTGCGATGGCGGCAGATTGCGACGTGCTGGGGTCACCTGGACGGGCTCGTAGCCTGGGAAGTGGACAAGATCGCGTCTTGGATAAAGGAGGGGCTGTGGAACGGGTTACCGGCATCGGCGGGGTCTTCTTCCGCGCCAACGACCCTGACCGAATCAATCACTGGTACGCCACCCACCTCGGCGTTGATCTCGCGCCAGAGTCGTACGACGTTTCCTCATGGTGGCAGCAGTCCGGCCCGACCGTCCTGGCCGCCATGTCGGCGGACTCCGAACACTTCGGCGGTCCTGAGCACTCCTGGTCACTCAACTTCCGAGTGGTCCACCTGGACGCGATGGTCAGCCAGCTGCGTGGTGCAGGTATCGGATGGGCGCCTGGTGGAGACTCTGGACCCGCCTTCTGATCCGTAGATTCCCAAGACGACTCCGCAGCCGTCCGGCACCGTCCGCGCCACTCTGGTCACTGCACTCTGGGCGGCTGAATCGGTCCGGCCTCGTCCGGCTCGGTCTGTCCCGGCGGCTCCCACGTATGGCTCCCGAACCAGACCCTCTGATCCTTGGTCCGAAGGGCGCCTGTTCTCCGAAATCCTGCCGCGGGGACGGGCTGTCGCATCGGTGGCAACCCTCGGAATGTGCTCGGTGAGTCCTAGACAGGCGAGGGTAGCTCTGGTCATGGTCGGGCGGCAGGGGGTATCGACGGTTGCTGGGCGATGATCGCTTGCTCGGTGTGTGCTCCAGCGGTCGGAGCAACGGCGGGTGACAGCGGTGGGCGCGGCTGGGCCCTCCTGAGCACTCGTGGCTAACCGCTGGCAGGTACCCTAGGGCCTCGCGCCCTTGTAGCTCAGGGGATAGAGCATCGGTTTCCTAAACCATATGTCATAGGGCAGACCCGGGCATGGATCCACTCCTGCGCGCCGAACTTGCCGGCCTCGATGCTTCGAATTGAAGCGACCACTCGCTGAGGGCGAAAGACAGCATTGCGCCCTGCGGTTGCTTGCCGTTGCGAATCCTAGGTTGATAGTCAGTAGGGGGCGGCAAGATGGCGTCTGGCCAGCTAGCTTCGTGGCGTGACGGATCTTGAGCGCGGCATATACGAGCATCTGATTACCCGCGAACTCGCCGACCGGCTCCAGCACGTCGACTCCGCCCTGGTCCAGCAGGCCAAGCTCGACCCAGCCGATGCCCACGACGTGCTCGCCCGGCACATCGCGAACCTTGCCCGCCGCGCGCTGCTCGTCGTAGGCGGTGGCGACGACAAGCTCGGCCGCCAGGTCGAGCTAGCCAACCGGATCGCCGAGAGCATCGCCGAGGCCGAGCCGCGCGCCGTCGGCAGCGGCGATCAGGTCGCAGACGCTCAGCGCCTGCTAAACGCCATCGCTGCCCCACCGACGGCGCCCGCTGTACCCGCCTTCCCGGTACGCCCCACCACCCCGCTCTCCACCGGCGCGCTGCTCGTCAACGGCCGTCACCAGCCCCGCATCGGTCACGAGGTCACCCACGAGATGGCCTCCGCCGACGAGGTCGACCTTCTCTGCGCGTTCATCAAGTGGCACGGCCTGCGCATCATGGAGCCGGCTATTCGCGACCTGATCGCCCGCGGCGGCCGGCTGCGCGTCATCACCACGACGTACATGGGCGCCACCGACCAGCGGGCCCTGGACCGGCTCGCCGAACTGGGCGCCGACATCAAGGTCTCTTACGAGACGAGGACCACCCGGCTGCACGCCAAGGCTTGGTTGTTCCGCCGCAACAACGGCACCACCACCGCTTATGTCGGTTCGTCGAACCTGTCGAAGGCCGCGCTGGTCGACGGCGTGGAGTGGAACGTGCGGATCTCAAACCTGGAGCAGCCGCACGTCATTGACACCTTCGAGGCGACGTTCACCGACTACTGGAACGACTCCGCCTTCGAGACGTACGACCCGGCGAAGGACGCCGACCGGCTGCGCTTCGCCCTGCGCGGCGAGCGCGGCGACCAGGCGCCGACCGAGATTGCGAACCTGGACGTCCGGCCGTTCCCGTACCAGCAGGAGATCCTCGACGACCTGGACGCCGAGCGGCTGGTGCACGGCCGCTGGCGGAACCTGGTGGTGATGGCGACCGGCACCGGGAAGACCGTGGTGGCGGCGCTGGACTACCGGCGGCTCCGCAAGGCCGGCCACGTCGACTCGCTGCTCTTCGTCGCGCATCAGGAGCAGATCCTGCGGCAGAGCCGGTCGTTGTTCCGGCAGGTTGTGGGGGGCGGCAGCTTCGGCGAAACCCTCGTCGGCGGCGAGAGGCCGACCGACTGGAGGTACGTCTTCGCCTCGATTCAGTCGCTGCACCGGCTCAGCGAGGAGGATCTCCACCCTGAGGCATACGACATGGTGATCGTCGACGAGTTTCACCACGCCGAAGCGCCGACGTATGGCCGGCTGCTGGAACGGCTACGCCCGCGCGTACTGCTGGGGCTGACCGCGACCCCCGAGCGGAGCGACGGCGGCGACGTACGGCGGTGGTTCGACGGCCGCGCCTCGGTGGAGCTGCACCTGTGGGAGGCCCTCGAGCGACAGTTGCTGGCGCCGTTCCAGTATTTCGGGCTGCACGACGACGTCGACCTGTCGCAGCTGCGCTGGAAACGCGGACAAGGGTACGACCCAGCCGAGCTGGACGGCGTATACAACGGCAACTACGCGCGCGCAAAGATGATCGTGCGGGCGGTCCGCGACACCGTCGACGTGGGGCGAATGCGGGCGCTCGGGTTCTGTGTCAGTATCGGGCACGCCGAGTTCATGGCGGACTGGTTCACCCGGCACGGCGTGCCGTCGGCGGCGGTGACCTCGCGGGTCGATCGCGCCGGCCGGCACGCGCTCATCGACCGCTTCCGCAAGCGTGAGCTGCGGGTCCTGTTCACCGTCGACCTGTTCAACGAAGGCGTTGACCTGCCGATGGTCGACACGATTCTCATGCTGCGCCCCACCGAGAGCGCCACCATCTTCCTCCAGCAGCTCGGCCGTGGCCTGCGCTTGGACGACGACAAGGCGTGCCTGACCGTGCTCGACTTCATCGGCGGGCAGCACGCCAACTTCCGCTTCGACCTGCGGTGGCGGGCCCTGGCTGGCGTCAGCCGGCGGGCTGTCGAGGCCGCGGTACGAGATGATTTCCCGTCGCTGCCGAGTGGCTGCCACATCGAGCTGGACCGGGTCGCAAAGGAGATCGTGCTCGCCAACCTGAAGTCGGCCCTGCCAACCTCGAAGAACGGCCTGGTGGCAGAGCTGCGGCAGCTCGGTGACGTGAGCCTGGCCGAGTTCCTACACGAGACCGGCCTGGAAATCGAAGACGTCTACCGGCCGGCCAGCATCGGCGGGTGGGTCGGGCTGCGGCGCCTTGCGGGCATCGACACCTCGACCGGCGGCCCCGACGACCGCGAGCTCGGCCGGGCCATCGGACGGATGGTGCACATCGACGACGTCGACCGGCTAGACCTACTCGCTCGGGTCGCGAGTGGCGAACAGCCCGGCAGCGGACGGCTGCTGGACATGCTGCATTTCAGCCTGTGGGGACCGTCGGTGCCGCTGACGGAGCGCGATGCACGGCTCAAGCGGCTGTGGGCGCAGCCGGCGCGATGCGCGGAGTTGCGCCAGGTTGCCGACGTGCTGCGGGATCGCATCCACCGGGTCACGCCGGAGCCGGAGTCCGAGCGGCTGCCGCTGCGGGTGCACGCCCGCTACAGCCGCAACGAGGCGTGCGCCGCCTTTGGCATGCCGAACCCCGGCTCGCTGCGGGAAGGCGTGAAGTGGCTGCCAAACGAGCAGGCCGACCTCTTCTTCGTCACCCTGGTCAAGTCCGAGCAGCACTATTCCCCCACCACCATGTACGCCGACCGGGCCATCACCGACCGCCTCTTCCAATGGGAATCGCAGAGCACGACGTCGTCGGCCTCGGCGACCGGGCAGCGCTACATCAACCACGAGAAGCTGGGGTCGACGGTGCACTTGTTCGTCCGAGAGACGAAGGTCGCCGACGGCGCTCTGGGAGTGCCGGCCTACCTATACGCCGGGCCGATGACGTACCAGGAGCACACCGGCGACCGGCCGATGCGCATCATCTGGGAACTCGTGCATGCGCTCCCCGCCGATATGTTTTCCGCCGCCCGGGCGATCGCTGCATGACGTCCACCCGTCAGGAGGTACTGAACCGGCTGTCCTCGCTCCGCCTCCATCAACGCCACGGGCGGCGTGCACCACACAAGCCGCTACTGGTGCTGCTGGCCCTCGCACACCTCTCCCGCAACGGTTCAAGCGAACTGCCCTGGTCAGAGGCGGAGTCGCGACTGAGCGAACTGATCGCCGAGTTCGGTCCCGCCGCAAAGACGGGTCGTGCACAGAGCGCGGCCTATCCATTTACCCACCTGCGCAGCGACGGCGTATGGACGCTCGACCGCGACGTGCCGATGGATCTAGTCGGCCCGTTGAGGACTCACGACGTGGTGGGCAGACTGTCCGCTCCGATCGAGGCGGCTCTGCGGCAGGATCCTGAATTGCTGAGAATGGCTGCGCGCGCCCTGGTGGAGGGACACTTTCCGCCGACCATCGCTCCGGACGTCCTCGCTGCCGCAGGACTGGACCCCGACGATATCCTGCACGCCCCCGGCCCGGCGCCCGCCACCGTTCGTCGCCGGGACGCCTCGTGGCGGCTTGCCGTCCTTCAGGCATGGGACCGGCAGTGCGCCTTCTGCGGGTACGACGGCCAGCTCCTCAGTGCCTCCGTCGGGGTCGAGGCGGCACACGTGCGGTGGTGGGCCTTCGAGGGCCCGGACAGCCTCGACAACGGCCTCGCGCTGTGCGTACTGCACCACAAGCTCTTCGACTTCGGCGCCCTCGGCATTGATACAGACCTGCGCATACACGTCTCGACCGCTTTCACCGCTCGGACAGGTGTCGGGCGTATGGTGTACGACCTGCACGGCCGGGTGCTGCGGCCCCGTCCCGGCACCCCGGTCCCGGCAGCCGAACATGTCTCCTGGCACCGGCGGGAGGTGTTCAAGGGCGAACCGCTGAATGGATAGAGGCCATGGCTCTCTGCCCTATCGATCTTGTTGGCCGTATGGTTTACGGTGCCGGCATGAGTGGGCGGACTTACGGAGAGATCCCCGGCTATCCCGTTGGGTCGGCGTTTCCCAATCGAGCACAGCTGGCTGCTACAGGGGTCCACCGGCCACTTCAGGGCGGGATCTGCGGCGGCAAAGACGGTGCCGAGTCCATCGTCGTGTCGGGGGGCTACGTCGACGACGTGGACTACGGCGACGAGATCCTATACACCGGGCAAGGGGGCAATGACTCCTCCAGCAAGCGGCAAGTCGCCCACCAGGAACTCACCCTCGGCAACGCCGGCCTGGCGCGCAACCAGCTTGAGGGCAACCCTGTACGCGTGATCCGCGGTGCCGGCGGAGACCCTTCCTACTCGCCACCGGCCGGCTTCCGCTATGACGGACTCTTCCGCGTGGTCGATCACTGGCGCACGGAGGGCAAAGACGGCTTCCGCATCTGGAGGTTTCGGCTGGTCAGCCTCGACAACGTCGACCGGCCGCCGGCCACGGAAGTTGCCGGGACAGCATCCCATGTCCCGGCGGTGATTCAACGCCTGGTCCGCAGCAACGCCCTCGCACACAAGATCAAGGAGCTCTACGACTACCGCTGCCAGATCTGCGGCACCAGGCTAGAAACCCCCGCAGGCCCCTACGCCGAGGCCGCGCACGTTCGCGCCCTGGGTCGCCCGCACAACGGTCCCGACTCGTTCGACAACGTCCTCTGTCTCTGTCCTAACCACCACGTCCTTTTCACGACAGGGGCCATCCGGCTCGGCGAACAGCTTGAGGTTTTCGACACAGCAACAGGACGGCAAGTGGGAGCATTGCGAATGGTCGCCGAGCACAATCTCGCCCATAGCCACCTCGCCTACCGTGCATCGCTGCACTCGTAACAGGACCGACGAGAAGTGCTCGTGCCTCCAGAGCAGGCATTGCTTCGTCCCTCCCGGCTTTACCGGGCTGAGGAGATCCGTGGACGGGACTGTCCGATACCTGCGGTTCCTGGTGTCTACGCCTGGTACTTCACGTCGCCGCCACCCCTGGTGCCGATCGCCGCGTGCCACAAGCAGGGTGGGGCGGTGCTGCTTTACGTGGGTATCTCGCCGAAGGCACCACCTGGTAACGGGCGCCCCGCGAGTCGGCAGACGATCCGCAGCCGAATCCGCTATCACTACCGGGGCAACGCGGCCGGGTCGACCCTGCGCCTGACGCTGGGTTCGCTTCTCGCCGACGAACTGGGAATCGGACTGCGGAGGGTCGGTAGCGGGAAGCGGCTGACATTTGGCCGAGAGGGCGAGCAGCGGCTCACCGCCTGGATGGCCGAGCACGCCCAAGTAGTCTGGGCCGAGACGGATCAGCCGTGGAAGCTTGAGGAGGAATTGATCCGTTCATGCGTGTTGCCGCTCAACCTCGACCAGAATCGCCACAGCTCCTTCCACGGCCAGCTGTCCGCACTTCGCGCCGCTCAACGGACGCAAGCTCGTTTGCTGCCGGTGGAGCGGAGCAAATAGGCACCTCCCCCGCCCCGGGCTGCGAGCGCTCCCGCGCGTACAGCTGCTCGACGTGTTGGGACAGCACGAGGATCGGCAGCCCCGGCATCTCGACTCGGGCCGCGAGCGCTGCCTGCAGCTCACGTCGATAGCTGTGACCACTCTGGGCTGCGGCCGTGCGGGGCCACCGAACCCGCCCGGCATGTCAGTAGCGATGGGGCAACTGCGGCTGAGTTCCAGGGCCGGATTGGGCTGGCCGGCGGGTGGTGAGCAGTGTCGGCGTGGCGTGTCTTCATGGGCGCCGTACACAAAGGAATGGTCGCCACCCTCAAACAGGTGATGGTCGGCAACATGACCGGGGTTGCCGCCGAGATCCGGATAGAGGGCGCATCCTGGGCCAACGACTCCGGAAAACTACAAGTACTACGCCGCGATTCGGCGCTCCGTAGTGGCCAAGTGCGTGATGTACAACGGCCAGGTCCTGTACTTCACCATGTGGCAGAGCGCTGGCCGACTCAGTTGGGGCAACTGCGGCTAAGTGCCCTTTGGCCCGACCAGCCGGCGGGAGCGGCGTCACTGTCGAACAGCTCGCTGACTCCCCGCCAGGACAGCTGGACGGTAATCAGGCGAGGTGCGAGGACGCTTCCACCAGCCGCTTGCTGGCGATCGCCAGTTCCTCGTCGGTGAAGAGCGGCCGGAATCGCGGCCTGATGACCACCGCCTCGACCGTCAGATCTACCCGCCCCCGCTCCCACAGCGCTGTGAACCCGTCGGAGACGCCGGGGTTGTGGAGCAGTTGCCGGGCGGTGGCCAGTCCGCCCTTCTCGGTGAGCATGCGGAGGAACAGCGTGGCGTGGTAGTTCGCCTCGTCGCGGGCCCGTTCGTAGCTGCGGACCATGGCTTCGTGGAAGGCCGCTTCCAGCGCCCTCCGGTCCGCCGTGCCATGGTCCGGCTCGTCGGGCATGTCCTCGGTGCTCTCGTAGGCCCGCTCCATTGCCTCGTTGAGCGTGTCCTCCAAGGCCGCCCGATCGGGCGTCTTTCTGCTGACCGGCGGCGCGGTGGGGGTGGCTTCCCGGACCTCACCGGCGCCGGAGAGCCGCAGCAGCCGGGTGACGCTGCGGAACCTGCCGGCGGCCGGGCTGCTCGGCGGGAAGTACTGTACGAGCCCGGCGTGGCGGCCTCGGCTGTCCTCCACTGGCACGTCCCGCTTCTTCGAAGCGGCGCCGATGACGGCCTTCGCCTCGTGGGGGCGTACCCAGCAGACGAGTTTCGCGCCGGTCGGATGGGCCCGCTCGACGCGGACGTTGGCCCGATACTTCCGCGCCTCGGGGGACGCGCTGTCGTAGTAGCGGGCCCAGCCCAGCACTTTGCCTTCGTGTCGGATCGGCACGTCCCGGCAGTGCTGGTAGCAGTCGATCGCGGCCACCGCCTCGTAGGGTCGCAGCCACGCGACGTTGCGGTAGCCGACCGGCACCGGCGCGATCCCGTCGTCCGTCTCGGGCGCGTCGGCTGGCCGCGCGGCCGCGTCCGGCGCGGGCCGCTGGGGCGGTACGACGACCGCTGGCTCCGGCACGGCCTGCCGAGGCGGGATGACGGCCGGCGTTGGCGCGGATTCCTCGAAGTCAGCCTCGACAGCTGATGGCGTATCAGCATCGGGCGGAACCGGCGACGGCCGCCCGGTTTCGGCGGCAGCCGGCTTCGGCGGCTCGGGGTAAGGCGGGGCTGGCGCAGCGGGCACCTCGTCCACCGGCTCGACCGCGACGGGCGCGCTGACCGGCGGCGACGGCGGCTGTTCGTGCGGCGGCGCCACGGCCTCAAGGAGCGGAAGGTCCGCACGCCGTGCCGACGAGACATCCGGCTCGACAAACGGTGCAGGCTTAGACACCTCGACGACCGGCGGCGGGACGCTGATGCCAAGCTCGTCGATGCGCTGCCACAGCGGCTCCAGCGCCGCCTCCGGATCGCGGCTGAAGACACTGCCCCGGATGCGGACGAAGACGCAGTTGCCGACCCGCTCCAGCACCGCCTGCCGGCGCATGTCGCTCTCCCACTGGTCCGGCCCGTGGTAGGCGTCGCCGTCGCACTCGATGGCCAGCCGCCGCCCGTCGGGCGCGGGCAGGACGAAGTCGATGCGGTACCCGCCGATGCGGAACTGGGGCAGAGGCCGGTACCCGCGACGCAGGATGCGGCGTAGCACCTCGCGTTCGAAGTCGCTGTCGCAGCGCTTCTCCAGGTCGTCATACGCCTCGTCGGCGGCGGTGACGTTCTGGCAGTAGGTGAGCAGCAGCCCGCGGGCGTCGTCCTCGCGCAGGTCGGCCGGCTGCACGGAGTGGAACACCCACAGTTGGTCGCGGGCGCGGGAGGCGGCGACGTTGACCCGCCGGTGGTGGTCCCGCTTGGTGAAGGCGGCAACCGGGCCCTGGTGCGGCTCGACGACCATCGACACCAGGACGATGTCCCGCTCGTCGCCCTGGAATGTGTAGGAGTCGCCGACGCGCAGCCGGCGTCGTTCCATTTCCTCCTCGCCGATCTCCTCGCGAAGCCGGGTGAGCAGGTAGAGGGCCTGTCCGCTGGTGCTGAGCAGGCTGACCACCCCGATGCTGCGTCCCTCGTACGCGGGGTCGGCGACGATCGCCGCGACCTGGGTGACGAGGGCTTCGGCCTCGGCGACGTTGACGTTGCCGTAGCCGGTCAGGTCCTGGCGGATGCCCTCCGGCACGTGTACGGCGATGACGGGGTCGCCGATGCCGGCGGGCCGGTCGGTACGCAGCGGCTCGATCTCCCCGCCGTAGTACGTCTGGCTGGAGAAGCCGATGATCGCCGGTACGGAGCGGAAGTGCTCGGTGAGCAGGATGCGTTCTGGGGAGCGTCGGACGGCGTGGTCGTAGAGGCTGCTTTCCGGGTCGAAGTGTTCGGCGGACGGCACGTCGACCAGGTGGGAGTTGATCAGTCCGGTGACCGTGCCGACGAAGGACAGTTGCGGACCGATCTGCTGGTCGTCGCCGACGACGACGGCTCGGTCGGCGAGGCTCAGGATGGGCAGGGCGAACATGTCGGCTTGGGACGCCTCGTCGACGATCACGACGTCGAAGTGCGCCCCGCCGGCGAACTGCTCGATGGCTCGGTCGACGGACATGACCCAGACCGGCACGGCGTCCACGGCGGCGCTCATTGCCTTCTGGGCGTGCGCCTGCCACTGGGCGGCGTTCTTGCCCGTGCCCTTTCCGATCTTGCGCAGGGCGGTGGTCCAGTCAGCGAGCGCGGCGCGCCGGCGGTCGTCGAGCGCCTTGGAGACCTCCAGCCAGGAGGAGGCGACGACGAGTTCCTGAGTGAGCCGTCGGATGCGCTCTCGGGTCTGCTCGACCCGCCGGCCGAGCGCGACCGGGTCGACGCTGCCCACGACGGTGTCGAACCAGGTCTGGGCGCGGCGCCACTGCCATCGGTGCAGGCAGTCGCCGCCGGTGCCGGCGAGGGCGGCCGCGGCGCCCTCGTCGATCTGGGTCATCCAGGCGGGGGCGGCCGGGCGGAGCCGTTCGGTGAGTTCGGTGAACCGGTGCGCGTCGGGGCGCAGGCCGGCCAGCCGGCGTACCTCGTCGAGGATGCCGTCCCAGCCGGGCAGATCGTCCTGCTGGCGGCTCTGGTCGAGCAGTCGCCACAGCTCACTGGCGTCGCTGGTGGACATCCCGACCTGAAGCACGGCACCCAGCTCGCGTTCCTCGGCGACGAGCTGATCGTGGGTGAAGACGGCCGCGCACCGGGCGATCAGGTCGGTGAGGGCGGTCAGCCGGCGTACGTCGACCGCCTGCTCGACCCGGGGCACCAGCCGGCGGACGGTCGCGTGCAGGGTGGGCCAGCGCTGGCGGTCCCAGTCCAGGGCGGTCGCCGCGTCGGTGAGCAGCCGACCAGTCCAGAGCTCGGGCTGGCCGGCGGGCTCCTGCGGCAGGTTGAGCAGGTTCCGCCACTCGGTCCACCGGGTGGCGAGTTCCTGCCGCAGCCGCAGGCGGTTGACGTACGCGACGACGATGTCGACGTCGTCGGTGCTGCGCAGGATCTCGCCGTCGATCCGACAGTCGGCGGCGAGCTTGGCGAGCGTGCCCTGGAAGAGCCGGTTGACGCCCTTGCCGGCGGCGAAGCGCTGGCGCAGCTCGCCTAGCTGGGCCACCAGCCGACGCGGTTCGGCGAGCTGCGGGTCGGGGACGGCCACTTGGTGGCCGGCGACGGCCCGGGTCGCCGTGGCGAGTTCGGAGAGAGCCCGCTGGCAGGCCAGGACGTGGTCCTCCCACATGGCCCGCCAGTTCGGGTCGGCCTGTAGGAGCTTGGCGAGTCCGTCCGTCCAGGCGCCCTCCCTGGCGGTGAGCACGGCGAGTGCCTCGCGCAGGTGCCCGGCGAGCTCGTCGAGGGCTGGCCGGCCGAATGCCCGTACCTCCGGAAGCACCACACCTTCGGCGACGAGCCGGTCCAACTCGGCGCGGGCGGTGTCGAGTTCCCGCCGCGCGGCAAGTACGGCTGAGGCGGTCGGCAGCGCGGCCGCCGTCGGCAGGTGTCGCAGCGCCTGCGTGCGGTCCTGGCGGATGGTACGGCCGGCGATTTCGAGCAGCTCGGTGAATTCCTCGGCGGTGAGCGGAGCCTCGAGGTGCGGGGGGATCTCGTCGGGGATGTCGCCGTACCGGTCGGCACGGTCGCGCAGCCAGCTGCCGACGTCGCTCGGCGAGAGCCGGATGCCGTCAATCTCGTAGTGTGCGGACTCGTTCTCGGCCAGGGTGCGCAGCGCACCGAGCGCCTGTCCGAGGTCCCGTTCGGCCTCCTCGAGCTGGCGGTGCAGCCGGTCCACCCGCTGCTGCTCGCTCCGCTTGTCGAGCGTGGCCCCGCGGTCGGAGAGTTCCCGGGCGGCGAGCTGGAGCTGGACGAGTTGGTCGGTGGAGCGGCCGAGCACGGCCAGGCAGAGTGACTGGATCTCCTGAGGCAGCCCGTCCCGCAGGACGCGCAGCGGGTCCTCTTTCTGCGCGACCACGAGCACCCGCTTGCCGTGCGCCATCAGGTGGCAGATCAGGTTGCGGATGGTGTGGGTCTTGCCCGTGCCGGGCGGCCCTTGGACTGCCACGTTGCGGTGCTGGGCGAGCCGTCGGGCGATGGACTCCTGCGCCTCGTTGGTGGGCAGCGGCATCAGCAGCCGCTCCCCCAGCGGCGCCCACCGGGCCGGCTGGTCGTGCGGCATCTCCAGGCGGCTCGGCTCGTGGGCGAGGATGGCGGCCAGCGCGCCGATGCTCGATGTATCGCCGCTCAGCAGGCGGGCTCGTAGTTCCTCGAGAAAGCGGCGCAGCATCCGCTGCCGGGGCCGGACGAAGAGCACGCCGGTGTCGTGGACGTGCGAGCCGCCTGGAGCGGGAGCGTCGGCGGCCCGGACGGTTGGATCGAGCCCGAGGCGACGCAGGGCCCGTTCGAGGAACTCCAGGCGGGTGAAGTCGTCCCAGACGTCGAGGTCGAGCTGCCCGCCGGAACCGGCGAGCGCGAGCAGCTGGCTCAGATATCGCTCGTCGAGGCCGGTCAGCGGGTCGGTCTGGAGACGGCCGGCACCCTGCGGCACCACCGTAATCATCGACCGGTCGGCGTCGAACTCGATGGCGACCGGGGTCACGACGAGGGGGTACTGCACCCGGTTCGCGCCGACGTCCGTACGCAGGACACCGTGCCCCCAGACCAGCTCGTGGGTGGCGACGTTCATGTCGACGCGGTGCTTCAGGTCGAACAGGCTCCGGTGCAGCCGGCGGACCGCCTCGGTACGCCGTGCTTGCTCGGCCCACGGGCGCCAGTCCCGCTCTCGCCACTGCTCGAACCGGGTACGCAGGTGCTCGACCGTTTCCTCATCCCCAGCCAGCCGCGGTTCGGTCTCGTACGACAGCGGCCCGGCGAGGTACGGGCTGAACTCGCCGGGTGCCCGGAGCTGCTTCGGCGCAGGCGGCAGACCTACCCGCAACCAGCTGCTGCCGTCCGGGGAAACACCGACCTGGCAGTCCGGGTAGACGGGCAGGTCATGCTGCCAGAACGCGTCGGCCTGCGGCACCGTCCGGGCCGGCTTCTCCATTTGCGCCCGCACGGCCATCAGGTAATCGACCAGGGAGGTAGTGCGGTCGAGGATCAACGATGGCGACTCCGCCGGGGACGTGGTGCGGGAAAACATGTGAACCCTTTGACTCATGGTGGGGGCGCAATGGTCGAGCGGACGCCGTCGTGCGCCTGTGGTCCGGTCAGTCGGCCGAACCCGGTCTGGGCGACGGAATAATCATCGCGGTCCATTCCGGCTTCCGCACCTGCCGCGAACACGCGCGCATCCCCACCTCCCCACTGGCGGTCTTCGGACCCTACAGGCAGGAGTCCTGGCAGCGGGACCCCTGACCCGTCGATGCTTCGCTGAACGAGCGGGCACGTTGCCTGACGAAACGGGCGAACCAGCGGGTCTGAGCGGCCAGAAATGTCCGGCTCGTTCATGAAACCCGCTGGCCGCCCAGGCCTCAGCCGTTCAGATACGCGAGCACCGCCAACACGCGTCGGTTGTCGTCCTCCGACGGCGGCATCCCCAGCTTGCTGAAGATGTTGTTGATGTGCTTGCTCACCGCCTTCTCGGTGACGAACAGCCGCCCCGCGATCGCCGCGTTCGACCTGCCCTCGGCCATCAGCCCCAACACCTCCTTCTCCCGTGCCGTCAGCTCCCCCAGCCGCTGCGCCCCGCTGTTCCGGGCCAGCAGCTGCGACACCACCTCCGGATCCATCACCATCCCGCCGCCGGCCACCCGCTGCACCGCGTCGATGAACTGCCCAACGTTCGACACCCGGTCCTTCAGCAGGTAGCCCACTCCCCCAGCCCGATCGGCGAGCAACTCCCGCGCGTACAGCTGCTCGACGTGCTGGGACAGCACGAGGATCGGCAGCCCCGGCAGCTCCGCCCGGGCGGCGAGCGCCGCTTGCAGGCCTTCGTCGGTGAAGGTGGGCGGCAGCCGTACGTCGAGGACGGCGACGTCGGGGCGGTGCCGGGTGAGCGCCGGCAGGACGGACGGCCCGTCGGCGACGGCTTCGACGACCTTGTAGCCGTAGGCGTCGAGGATGCGGGTCAGCCCGTCCCGGAGGAGGGCGAGATCCTCGGCGATGACAACTCGCACGGCAGCTCCATGGTCACGACGGTGGGTCCGCCGGGCGGACTCGTCACGGTCATCGTGCCATCGAAGGCTGCCAGCCGGCGGCGTACCCCGGCCAGGCCGGTCCCCGCGTCCACGGTGGCGCCGCCGCGGCCGTCGTCGCCGACCACCATCTTCAACATGCCGTCGTCGTGGAAGAGCTGTATCCAGGCGCGGCCGGCGCCGCTGTGTTTGGTGACGTTGGTCAGCGCCTCGGCGACCGCGAAGTACGCCGCGGACTCGACCGCCGCGGGCGGGCTGCCGGCCAGTCGCACGTCAACCTCCACGGGCATTGGTACGGCCAGGGCGAGGGCCTGCACCGCCCCGTCGAGGCCCCGTTCGGCGAGCACGGGCGGGTAGATGCCGCGGACCAGGTCGCGTAGCTCGGCGAGAGCGTGGCCGCTGGCCTCCTGCGCTTCGCTGAGCAGCCGCTGCGCCGCCGCCGGGTCATCCGCGAGGAGTTTCTCGGCCAGGCCGATGCTCATCCGCAGGGCGACCAGCCGGGCCTGCGCCCCGTCGTGCAGGTCGCGTTCGATGCGGCGTAGCTCAGCGGCCTGGGTGTCGATGGTGTCGGCGCGGGTGGCGGTGAGGTGCCGGACCCGCAGGGCCAGTTCCTGCGCCCGGGTGGGGGCCAGGAAAAGGCCGGCGAAGCGGAAGTGCAGCCACATCAGCCACCGTGCGGCGACCAGCCCGCCGGCGAGGAGCAGCCACCCCTGCGGCGCGGCCAGCCACGCCTTGACGAAGTTGTCCATCGGCCAGAACACGCCGTAGCCGTACCAGTCGATGGTCAGGTAGAGCACCAGCGGCACGAACAGCACACCCTCGAGCCCGTACCCAGGCAGGATGAACGCGAGCAGGCACACGCCGCCGGTGATCGCGCCGGGGATCAGCCAGGCGAAGTCCCGCCAGGTCGCCGGGTCCCCGACCACCCACCGGAACCGCCGCCAGGTGCCGATCCGGGCGCCCGCGGGCACCGGCGCGTACGGCGACGCGATCGGCGCCCCGGACCAGCGGCTCAGCCGCCGTTGCAGCGTCAGCGACGCCCGCACCAGCACGGTCACCGCCGGGAAGAGCGCGAACCCGATGCCGAGCGCGGGGATGAGCGCGAGGGAGACCACCGACAGCACGAACAGCGCCACGTTGGTGGTCAGGCTGAGCAGGGCCACGGCCAGGCCCTGCACGGCGGCGAGCGCGCCGGGCCGAATGAGCCGCCAGACGACCGCGCGTACAGTGCTGTCCACGCCGCCATTCTCCGCCCCGCGGCCCAGCGGAATCGGTGGTGCTACCACCACCTGTCGTTCGGGACCTGCCACTCCTGCCTTCACTCCCTGTCGTCCCAAGGATCGAGGGCATGACCAGGGAAAAGAAAACAGCACTCGCCGGGCTGCCGTCCGGCGCCCGCAGCAAATACGCGATGCTCGTCTTCTGGCTCGTCCTCGTCGCGGCGGCCGGGCCGCTGGCCTTGAAGCTGACCGAGGTGCAGGACAACGATGCTCTCGGCGCGCTGCCCGCCACCGCCGAGGCCAGCCGGGCCGTGCAGCGGGCGCAGGAGGCGTTCCCGGATTCGCAGAAACCCCTGGCCGTCGCCGTCTACGCCCGCGACACCGGGCTCAGCGCCGCCGACCGGGCCAAGGTCGACGCCGACCGCGCGGCCTTCGCCCGGTACGCCGACGGCGGGCAGGTGCCACCGCCGATGCCCAGCGACGACGGCAAGGCGCTGCTGCTGTCCTTCCCCGTCGCCGGGGACGCCGACCAGCGCGCCGACGCGGTCGCCGACATCAAGGACCGCCTCACCGACGGCGTACCCGATGGGTTGCGGACGGCGCTCACCGGCCCGGCCGGCGGCGAGGACGACGTCTTCGACGCGTTCGCCGGCATGGACACCACACTGCTGCTGGCCACCGCCGCCACCGTCGCGTTGCTGCTACTCATCACCTACCGCAGCCCAGTGCTGTGGTTGATCCCCCTCATCACGGTCGCGCTGGCCAACCAGCTCGCCAGCGCGGTGGTGTACCTGCTGGCCAAACACGCCGGCCTGGCCGTGGACTTCCAGAGCCAGAGCATCCTCACCGTGCTGGTCTTCGGCGTCGGCGTGGACTACGCCCTGCTACTCATCGCCCGCTACCGCGAGGAACTGCGCCGGCACGCCGACCGGCACACGGCCATGGCCGTCGCGCTGCGCCGGTCGATCGGCGCGATCAGCGCCTCCGCAGCAACCGTGGCGATCGGGCTGCTGTGCCTGCTCGCCGCGCAACTGCCGTCCACCCGGGGGCTCGGACCGGTCGGCGCGGTCGGGATCGTCGCCGCGCTGCTGGCCATGACCACGCTGCTGCCAGCCGTGCTGGTCATCTTCGGACGGTGGCTGTTCTGGCCGTTCGTGCCCCGCTACTCCCCCGACGCGGTCGGAGTCGACGTGGCGGCACAGCACGGGGTGTGGCGACGCATCGCCGGGTTCGTCGGCCGGCGGCCCCGCGCGGTGTGGCTGGACACGGCGGCGGCGCTGGTAGCGCTGAGCTTCGGCATGGTCAACCTCAGCATCGGCATGCCGCACGACGAGTCCTTCACCAAGGAGGTCGGTTCGGTCACCGGCCAGCGGATGATCGAGGCGCACTACCCGAAGGGATCCGTCGCCCCGGCCGAGATCGTGGCCGCCGCCGGCCCGGCCGAGCAGGTGGTGGCCGCCGCCCGTACCGTGCCGGGAGTGGCCGAGGTGGGCGCGCCGCAACCCTCGCCCGACGGCCGGTGGGTACGCATCGCCGCGGTGCTGGCCGACACGCCGGACAGCGACGCGGCGCTGGACACCGTCAAGCGGCTGCGCGCCGCGGTGCACGCCGTGCCGGGGGCGCAGGCCCTCGTCGGCGGGGACACCGCGTACCTGATCGACGAGGAGCGCACGGTCGACCGGGACAACCAGCTGGTCGTGCCGCTGGTGCTGGCGGTCGTCTTCGTCATCCTGGTGCTGCTGTTGCGGGCGCTGGTCGCGCCGCTGCTGTTGCTGGCCAGCGTGGTCCTGTCCTACGTCGCCGCCATGGGCGCGGCCGGGCTGATCCTCGACGCGATGGGCTACCCGAACCTGTTCGTCGGGATCCCGCTGCAGACGTTCCTGTTCCTCGTCGCCCTCGGCGTCGACTACACCATCTTCCTCGCCACCCGGGCCCGCGAGGAGACCGCCCGGCTCGGGCACCGGCAGGGTGTGCTGCACGCGCTGACCGTGACCGGCGGGGTGATCACCAGCGCGGGTGTGGTCCTCGCGGCCACGTTCGGCGCGCTGAGCGTGCTGCCGCTGGTGCCGTCCGTCCAATCGGCCGTGATCATCGGCGTCGGGGTGCTACTCGACACGTTCCTGGTCCGCAGCCTGCTCGTCCCGGCGCTGGCCCTGCACATCGGCCGCCGTACCTGGTGGCCGAGCGCCCTGGCCCGGCCCGCACACCGGCCGGCGGCGGCCCCGCCGGTCGAGCGGGTACCCGCCGCGTCATAACCGTCAACGGACGATTCACGGGTCGCCGGCCGTACCGCAGACGCCGGCGCCCGCTATGCCTGCGCCACGCTGGCCGGTTCCGGCGGGAGCTGCCGGTCGCTGGCCGGCCGTTGGTCGCCGTGGCCCGGCCACCACGCCTTGTGTCCGATCAGCGCGGTCAGGGCGGGGACGAAGAACATCGACATGACGAACGCCGACAGCACGATGCCGATCGCCACCGCGAAGCCCATCTGCTGCAGGAACGAGATCGGCGCGAGCATCAGCACCCCGAACGTCCCGGCGAGGATCAGGCCCGCCGCGGCGACCGTCGGGCCGGCGTGTTCCACGCCGATGGCGGCGGCCTCGTGCGGCTCGTTGCCCTCCCGCGCCTCCTCCCGTAGTCGGGCGATCATCAGGATGTTGTAGTCGGTCCCGATCGCCACCACGAAGAGGTAGAGGATGATCGGCAGTTGGAAGGTGACGCCGGGCTTGTCCTGCAGCCCTTGGAAGAGATAGACCGTGGCGCCCAGCGTGGCGGCGAAGTTAAGCAGCACCGCGATCACGAGGTAGATCGGCGCGACCAGGCTGCGCAGCAGCAGGGCGAGGATGAGCGCGATCAGGCCGGCCGCCACCGGCAGGATCACCGACAGGTCGCGGTTGTTCGCCGAGTTGATGTCCGCGAAGATCGCGGTGGTTCCGCCGACCAGCGCCCGGGTGCCGGGCGGGGCCGCCTTGTGCAGGGCGTCGCGCAGATCGTCGCGGACGAGGGTGATCGCCTTGTTGGAGACCGGGTTCTCGTTGAGCAGCAGGTTGACCCGGGCCACGCTCGGGTCGCTGCTGCGCTCCGGCGGCTGTACCCGGCCGACCCCTGGAGCGCCCGCCGCGGCCGCGGCGAAGTCGCCGATCTGTTGCTCCGTCAGCGGCGACCCGTTGCCGGTGGTCAGGTAGACCTCGGTGGGGGCGAGTGCACCGGCGGCGAACCCGTGCTGCAGGTCCTTGGCGGCCTTCGCCGACTCGGTGTCCTGGGGGAAGCCGGCGCTGAAGTCGTAGTCGGCCTGGTAGCTCAACACGCCCGCGGCGAGCGCGACCAGCAGGGCACCGGATGCCGCCGCGACGAGCGCCGGCCGGCGCCCGATGGCGGTCCCCAATCTGTGGGACATGGTGGCCTTGGGGGCACGCCGCCAGGCCTTGGACGGCCAGAAGACGTACCGGCCGAGCAGCGACACGACGGCCGGGATGAGGGTGAGGGACGTGACCAGCATGACGGCGACGGCGATCGCGAGCGCCGGGCCGAGCGAGCCGAAGAAACCCAGGGAGGCCAGGAGCAGCACGAGGAACGCGACGATGACCGCTCCCGCGGCCGAGGTGATGACCTCGCCGACCCGCTGGACAGAGACGATCATGGCGGTCCGCTTGTCGTCACCGGCGCGTAGCCGCTCGCGGTAGCGGAAGAGCAGGAACAGGATGTAGTCGGTGCCGATGCCGAACAGCACGATCAGCAGGATCGTCTGCAGATCCTGGCTGACGCTGAGGTCGAACGCCTTGCCCGCTGCGGCGACGAGCCCGGTCGTGATGGTCAGGACGACGCCGATGACCACCACGGGCAGCAGCGCGGCGATGGGGCTGCGGAAGATGATCAGAATCAGCCCGATGATCAGGATGATCGTCGCGATGCCGACCACGGAGAAGGCCTTGTTGAAGGTGTCCTCGTTGTCGACGAAGCTGGCCACGTCGCCGGCCACGCCCGCGGTCAGCCCGCTGCCCGCCAACTCCGGGCCGATGGCCGCCCGCAGGTCGCGTACGGCGTCGAGCAGCGCCGGGTCGTCCGGGGTGACCGCGCTGAGCCCGACGTTCACCACCTGCACCGACTTGTCCGGCGCCACGGCCGGCGGGCCGGTCAGGTAGCCGGAGGTGTGCGCGATGTTCCTGGCCTTGAGCGACTGGGCGAGCTGACCCACCTTCGCCTCGTCGGCCGGCGTGAGCGACTGCCCGTCGGCGCGCTTGACCACGATGGTCGCCGTCGCGGTGGCGTGCTGCGGAAACGCCTTCTTCCCGAGTTCGGTGGCCTGCACGGACTCGTAGGAGCGGGGCAGGAAGCTTTCCTGATCGGCGGAGGTGATGTCGCTCAACGACGGTGTGGTGAAGACGATCGCGGCTGCCGCGAGCAGCCAGCCGCCGATCACCCACCACGCCCTGCGTACGACGAATCTGCCCAGCCGCTCGAACATGGCTACCCCCCGTGTGTTCGGCACCACCGTCTGAGGCCTGGAGCGCTTGTGGACTCCCGCCCGTCACCCTGCCCGGCGGCCTCGGTTACCCCCTGTCACACCATAGCGTCGACTGTCACTCCTTTTCGGATGGCGCGACGTGCAGGTTTTCCAGGTTCGGGCACCCGGTCGGCCCGACCGGGTGCCCGATCTGTCGCACCAGTGGTTGCCGAGCGCGCTCAGCCTGCGCGATGAAGGTCAGGTGATGTCGCGGCGCACGGAGCTGACGACGGCGATCAGAGTGGCGGCGAGTGCGTACGCGGTGAGCAGGAGCGCGCCGGCGGCCGGTGGCAGCAGGTGGACTGCGGTGCTGCCGAGTTCTTGTGACATGGCGTCGGCGAGGTAGGTGAAGTCGGTGAGGGCGGCGGTGGCGCCGCCAGGCAGGACCGGGTAGAGCACGTTGACGCCGGGGATCATCATGAGCAGCGCCTCGCCCATGTACAGGTAGCCGATCACGAGGCACAGGGCTACGACCTGGTTTCGGACCAGGGCGCCCACTCCGACGCCGAGCAGCAGGTATACGACCATGGCGAGGCCGATGCGGGCGAGCAGCGCGAGAACGGTGCCGGGTGGCAGGCCGAGCGAGTCGCCGCGGGCGGCGGCGACCGTGAACAGGGCTGCGGCGGCGGTGCCGGCGAGGATCAGCCCGTACGCCAGTCCGGCGACGCCGTAGGTGGCGAGTTTGGCGGCGACCACCTGCCAGCGGCGGGGTGCGAACAGGAACGTGACGGCGGCGGTGCGGTGCCGGTACTCGGAGGTGACGGCGAGTGTGCCGGCGGCGGCCGGCACGAATGCGGTGTAGCCGAGGATGCCGAGGATCGAGCGGATGCCGGTTTCGGTGTCCATGCCGGGCATGGGTGGGGTGAAGTTCTCCGGCCCGACGAGCGCCATCGCGCTCATCATGCCGCCGCCGAGCAGGGCTGCGGCGAGCAACAGCCCGCGCCACATCCGGGTGGCGAGCAGCCGGCGGAACTCCGCTTTGATCAGGTGGTTCATGGGGCGGCCGCCTTGTCGGTGGTCAGGTGGAGGAAGAGTTGTTCGAGGCCGGGTGCCTCGGTGACCAGCTCGTGCACCCGCAGCCGGTGCGCGGCGGCGAGGTCGGCGAGGTCCGGCGCGTCCAGCCCGTGTACCCGGAGCCGGCCGCCCTCGACGGGTTCGACTCGCGGTGCGTCGCGGTCTGGCCGGCTGACCCGCAGGGCGGCGGCCAGTTGGTCGGCATCCGGGGAGCTCACCAGCACCGCCGGTGGTCCGGCGAGCCGCGACCACGGCCCGGCGGCGATGAGCTCGCCGTCCCGGATCACCACCACGTCGTCGACGAGCTGCTGGATCTCGCTGAGCACGTGGCTGGAGATCAGGACGGTGCGTCCCTCGTCGGCCAGCCGGCGCAGGAAGCTCCGCAGCCACCGCATGCCTTCCGGGTCGAGGCCGTTGCTCGGCTCGTCCAGCAGCAGCACCCGGGGGTCGCCGAGCAGCGCGGTGGCGAGGTTGAGCCGCTGCCGCATGCCGGTGGAGAACCCGCGGGTGCGGCGGTCGGCGGCCTCGGCGAGGCCGAGCAGGTCGAGCAGGTCGGCGACCCGGCTGTCCGGGTAGCCGCCCATCGCGGCGTAGACCCGCAGGTGGTCGCGGGCGGTGTGGCCGGGGTGGAACGCGTTCGCGTCCAACACCGCGCCAACGGTGCGCGATGGCCGCGGCAACCGCCGGTACGGCCGGCCGCCGATCGTCGCGGTGCCGGACGTGGGCGACACGAGGCCGGTCAGCATGCGCATCGTGGTGGTCTTGCCGGCGCCGTTCGGGCCCAGGAACCCGGTGACCACGCCCGGCTCGACGGTGAAGGTGAGATCACGTACGGCGGTGACGGCGCCGTACCGCTTGGTCAGGTGCGAGACCTCGATCTTCAGGCGATCGTCGCTCATGCGCGGGCCGCCATCGCGCGTCCGATCGCGTCCGCGATACCGGGCGCGGCCGGGTGGGAGAGCACGACCTCGTCGAACTCCCCACCAGCGGCCGCGCGGTCCAGGACGAGGTGCAACCCCGGCTCACCCTGGCGCGCCGCCACGAGCTGACGGGGGCCGCCGAACAGACCCCAGACACCGATCTTGACGAAGCCGGACACGACGATCCCGCGCCGGCCGCCGCGGGCCAGGCGCAACGGGCCGTCGACCGCGGTCGCCTGCCGTACGGCCGCAACCGGGATGGCCAACCGCTCCCGCCCGATCCAGAGCCGCTCCCACCCGGTGAACCGGATGTCGACCAGGTCGCCGGTAACCGTGACCGATGCCATCAGCCACTCCCTTCCCTCGTGCCGGGGCCTTCTTCCCGCTCCGGCGTCTCTTGTGTGGTGTCGCTGGGCGTCGGCTGGTCGGCCGGCAGCAGGATGGTGGCCAGCAGCCGCGGCACCCGGCCCTTGCCGGGCTCATTGCGAAGCAGCGGCCCGATGACCTGGTTGAGGTCGGCGGCGAACTTGGCCAGCTCCGCGTCGGTCAGGTGAAGCACGAGCTGCTGGTATCCGACCCCGTCGGCGACGAAGTCGATCCGGTCGCGGGCGAGGTAGCGGGAGAATTCCGACAGCAGGCTCGACACGAACGCGGTGAAGTAGCGGGCGTGATCCTCGGGTGTCGCGGTGGCCAGGGCCTCGGCGTCCAACGTCGCGCCGTGGGCGGGCAGCGCGTAGACCCGCTCGACCGCGCCGCGAATCTTGCGCGCCTCCACCACCTCGATCAGGCCGGCCTTGACCAACGTGGCCAGGTGCCGGTACAGCGTGGCCTGCGGGATGTCCGGCAGCAGCGCCACGAGGTCGTGCGTGGTCAGCCTCCCACCGGATACGGCCCGCAGGATCCGGATGCGCACCGGATGCAGCGCCAGCTCAGCCCAACGGTCGCTCGTCATCTCCACGAGCTGACGTTATCACTATCGAGATTGATAACGCTAGCCGAGTCGCCGGCCACCTTGTCCGGTGACCTCACGCGCATCGGTTGACCAGGCGTGGCGTCGTGACCTCAGGTCGCCGGCGGGCGGATCGGCACCCGCCACCCGTACGCCGGCGGCGGCATCCGCGGCGCGCGGCGCGCGGACCGCACCAGCGCCCACAGCCAGAGGAGCCCGACGACGGCCACGAGCGCCAGCCCCGCCAACTCCAGTACGGCGAAGACCGCGACCTGCCCAGGGGTCGGCCGGACCAGCCCGCCGTGCCGACTCACGGTGCCGCCGGTGAGCAGCACGGTCAGGATCAGCGCGATCACGTGCATGCCGTCCCAGAACGCGTGCAGCAGGGACACCCCGAGGTAGGCCAGGACGAGCCGCCCGGTGACCACGAAGTGCTCCCGGGTGCTGGACGAGAAGAGCACCCCGCCGAGGATCGCCGTCCACAGCCCGTGACCGAACGGTGTGATGACGCCGCGCAGCAGCTCGGTCACGACCACCTGCGTCACCGACAGTCCGTGGGCGGTGAACAGCGCGGTGAACGCGTACCCGGCGGTCTCCAGGGCCGCGAAGCCGAACCCGACCGAGGCGCCGAGGATCATCCCGTCCCGTGGCGCCTTCACATGCAGATGCCGAGTCAGGAACGCCAACACCGCGAGCTTCACGGCCTCCTCGATGAGCCCCACGCCGAGGAACAGCAACCACGACGGGCGCAGCAGATAGGCCTCCAGCAGCGACGCGGCCAGCACGCCGAGCACACCACCGGCCAGGAACGTGCTCAGGATCAGCCCCGGCGTGAGCTCGCCCGTCTCCCGCCGCTGGAACGCCCACACCACGAACGTCACCGGCACCAGGAAGCTGCCGAGCAGCACCAGCGTCGGCACCAGGGCGGGGTTGCCGGTCAGGAAGATGACCACCACCGTGGCGAGCCACAGGGCCAGGCCGACCAGGAAGATCCGCAGCCAGGGCCGCCGGCTCCTCGTCAAAGGCGGCGGTTGGGGGTACGCCTGGACCACCGCCGCCTCCTCGGAACTCGTCCGCGGCCTCCGGCACCGCTCGACGCAGGTATGAGATCTGAGAGTTCATCGTAAAAGGTGCGCAGCGCCCAAAAGGAGCATTGCGAGAGATGGGCCGGCCGGAACAGGCGCCGCGGGTGCTCCGTGCCGGTGACAAGGTCGCGGAACCGGCCGCAGCCAGGCGGGAAGCTTCATAGCCTGGCAGTCGGGAGCACTCGGGGCAGCCGTCGGAGGGCAACGTGGCCAACGCGATCAGGGACGCTCTGCAGGGCGTCAAGGAGGTCGAGATCACCGTGACCGGCCGGAAGACCGGACGGCAGATCTCCCACCCGGTGTGGTTCGTGCAGGAGGAGGACAGCGTCTTCCTGGTCCCGGTCACGGGCTCGAACAGCGACTGGTACAAGAACGTCCGCCGCACGCCGATGATCCAGATCGCCGCGAACGGCACGGCGTTGAGTTCCAGCGCCACCCCGATCACCGACGCGGACCGGGTCGACCACGTCGTGGCGATGTTCCGCGACAAGTACGGCGCGGACCAGTTCGAGGCGTACTACCCCAAGCACGACGTCGCGGTCCAGGTCCCCCTCGGATAGCCCGGCTCCTGCGAGCGGCGGAACGTCGCCTGTGCGGCCAGCCCGGCGCCCGAGAAACGTCAGACGGCGCGGCTAAGGTGCCGACGTGGATCAGGATCGCCGTGAACTGCCGGTGCCGCTTGCCGACGCTCACGAGCCGGGATTCGACTACAACCGGGGCGACGGGGTCGACTTCGAGCCGTACGAGGCGTTTCTCACCGCTGAGGAGACCGCCGAGTGGTTCCGGGCGTGGACCGGGAACCCGGAGCTCGACGGCAGCGAGTTCCGGGTGTTCGGGCAGGACGGCAGCGGGGGCATCGCCGCGTTCTGGCTGGTCCGCCCGGGCGAGCCGGTCGAACGGCAACCCGTCGTGTTCCTCGGCTCTGAGGGTGAGACCGCGGTGGTGGCGCAGGATCTGGCGGCGTACCTGTGGCTGCTCGCCGACGGGTTCGGGCCGCTGGAGGCGAGGATGTACCCACGGCACGAACACCTCCCGCGGGTAGACGCGCACCGGGCGCGGATCGCGCAACAGTGGGCGCCACAGGCCCGGCGGTCCGCGGCCGAGGTCATCACCGCGGCCCGCGCCGAGTTCCCCGGGTTCGAGGATCTGGTCGACTCGATGTGCCGGTAGGCGTACGAGTATCAGCGGGTCGTCAGCGTGACCGCCGCAGTGGCCTCGACGCGGCCGGCCGCCAGGCTCTCCTTACACCCTTGTGACTGGGGTGGCCGAGAGTTGACCGGCGCGGCCGCTCTGCGGGCTGCTGAGTGGCCGCCATCGATTGCCGTGGTGGCCGCGAAACGGGGATGCGCCGTCGATCCGGGCTTGGCACCCTCAGCGGATGCAGACCACTGACGACCTCGCCGCCTCGCGCTACGCGCGGATGCGCTGGAACACGCCACTATCGGAGGAACACGCCGCGCTGCTTCTGCGGCGGCTTGACGTCCGGCCGGGCGCGCGCGTGCTTGATCTCGGCTGCGGGTGGGGTGAGTTGCTGCTGAGGGCGGTTGCCGCCGGAGGAGTGAGCGGCGCGGCGGTGACGACGGGCGTCGGGGTCGACACGGATGATGCCGCTCTCGTGCGGGGGCGGGCACTGGCGGCTGGGCGGTCGTTGGACAAGCACGTCACCTTCGTGACGGGTGAAGCGGCGACCTCGCGGGAGACAGGCGATCGTGTCCTGTGCGTTGGCGCCTCGCATGCCTTCGGCGGAACGGTCAACGCCCTCAAGGCGCTCGCCGAGTTCGTGCGGCCTGGTGGCCGGCTCCTGTTCGGCGACGCGTTCTGGGAGAAGCCACCGACGGCCGAAGCTGTGGAGATCTTCGGGGAAGAGACAGCGTCGCTCGCGGATCTCCTCGAGCAGGCCCGTGAGCTGGGCTGGCGAGTCCTGCACTTCAGCACCGCCGATCAGCGAGAGTGGGACGACTTCGAGTCCACCTGGCGCGCGGGCCGGCAGGAGTGGCTGCTGGAACACCCGGAGGACCCTCGCGCGGCGGCGGTTCGCGAGGAACTCGATGACCGGCTGCGGGAGTACGTCGGCATCTATCGCGGTCTTCTCGGTCTTGGCTACTTCGTCCTCGGTCGCTGAACGGCCCGATTCCTGGTCCTGCCATCGCTGCCTCAGAAAGCCGCTTGCGAGACTGCCCGACGTTGTCAGGGTGGGGTGGGCTGTTCGTCGGGGTGGCGGTGTGAACGTCTGGTATCGGCGATGGCGACAAGGAGCAGAACGATGGCGGCGGCGCCGGAGACTGCCAGTGGTGGGGCGAGGGTCATCGGGACGACCAGGGCCACGAGGGCGGTGATGCCGACTGTGCGGGACCGGGAGACGCGGGCGTAGACGACGTACTCCAGCACGGAGCGGCCGACGAGGAAGATGGCAGGCCCGGCGAGGATGACGGACGACCAGGTGAGGGGGGTGTGCATCGCGGGGTGCTTCTCAACCAGGTCGTGCCCCACGCTGGTGGTGATGACCCCGAGGATCATGGTCAGGTGAGCGACGCCGGCGACGCGGCCGGTGTGGGCCGGGTGTGAGGCGGCCAGGACCGCGTCGTCGACCAGTTGACCGGCGACGTGAAAGTACAGGCGCCAGAGCAGGACGGTGGTCAGGAACGCCACGGCCAGTGCGGTGATCCGGTACGGGCTGGCCGGCACCTGGGTGAAGGTGACGCCCACGGAGAGCAGCGGCTCACCGAAAGAGATCATCAGCAACTGTTGGTAGCGCTCGGCGAGGTATCGGGCAGCCGTCGCCCACAGGTTGGCCAGGCCGGCGCCGAGTCGGGGCACGGGCCAGCCGCGGGCGTTCGCGACGAATTCAACGAGCACCGCCAAGGCCCACAGCGCCGGGCGGACGGGCCCGTGGGACACCGCGCCGACCAGCCACGGGACGGAAACGACCGCGTACCAGTAGAAGAACCGGAGGTAGGCGGTACGCACCTCGGGCACCGTGGCGAGGAGACCGATCGCCAGGGTTCTGCCGGCCTGCATGATGATGTAGGTGCAGGCGAAGGCCACGGCTCGCCCGTCGAAGGCCCACGACACGCTGACACCGAAGATCAGCACACCGAACACGCTGGCGATGACGGATCCCTGCACCGCGGGCCGCCGCGGATCGAAGCGGGCGGTGATGTAGGTGGTCAAGGTCCAGACCCGCATCAGTGGCAGGAACAGCAGCAGGGCCTGCCCCAGCACCGCCCAGCCTGAAGGCCCGGGCGACTCGGCCAGCACGTCGAACGCCAGTGCGACCAACCGGCTGAGGATGAACACCATGGCCAGGTCGAAGAACAGTTCAACGAACGTCGCCTGCTCCGCCGCGCCCTTGCGGAGCAGCGAGCCCCGATCCCAGCGCGGAGCGTTCGTCGTCACCACCTCAGTAAACCCAGGTGTCGACAACGAAACGTCGAAGACGGACAGCCCGCGTGCCGCTTACCGAGCGCGCCTCAGTCCGCACCGTCGGATGTGCGGGCGCGGCCGGACGGTGGTTGCCCGTCCGGCCGCGCCCCTCGGTGAACCTGATGCAGGACGCGGGGTTACTCGTTGCGGGCGGTCTCCGGGCCGGTGATGCGGCGCAGCAGCGGCAGTGTCGAGGCGATGATGCTCAGCGACACCGCAAGCCCACCGGCGACCATGAGGTAGAAGGACAGGTGCGGCGCCAGCAGCGTGTAGCCCAGCTGCGCCCGCAGGAACAGGTGCGCGGCCAGGAATCCCATCCCGATCGCCACCGCGGCGACGAGCAGCAGCGGTACGACGGTCTCCAGCGCGACCACCCGGCGCAGGGTACGCAGCCGTACCCCGGTGAGGCGCAGCATGCTGAACGGCCGCTTCCGGTCGCTCAGCCCGCCGGCCACGCTCACCGCGAGGCTGCAGCCGGCGATCGGCAGGCTGGCCAGCATGACCACGTTGGCCAACTGCTGGAACTGCACCATCTGTTGCGCGGAGTTCGCCTCCCATTCGCCGACGCTCGCGGGGAAACGTCCGAGCGGGAACGCGTTGATCAGCATCGTCCGGGCCTGCTCGAAGGCGGAGGGGCTGGTGGTGTTGACGACCACTGACAGGATCGGCTGCCGGTCCACGTCGGTGGCGGCGACGCCGGCGGCGGCGCCCCAGACGTACGTGTCATTGGTCAGGTCGAACGCCCGCATGCCGATGAGGTCGGGGGGAACGACCGCGACCTGCCCGCCGGCCGGGCAGCTGCCGAACACCTTCAGACGGTCCAGCTCGGCGCAGGTCACCAGGCCCGGCCAGTCGACCGGAGCACCGCCGTCCCCGCCGACACCGGCTTCACGCCCGGAGTTGACGTGCACCACCGTCACGCTGCGCACACCGGGGATCGCGGCGAGCCCGGCCGGGATCCGGTCCGCGGCCGGCGCGGGACCGTCCTCGGGCCAGAACGTCTTGGCCAGCGACGTGGCGGCCACCGAGTCGGTGCGCGGTTCACCACGGTTGGCCACGTACGTGGTGATCGTGCCGGTCGCCACGCTGGTCACGAACAGCGCCACGATCAGCCCGCTGACGGACCGGAAGCCGGCCTGCGGGTTGTCCGCGAGGCGGCGCCCGGCGATGAGCGTGGCGGGCCGGCTCGCCCGCCCCGCGAGGACCCGGGCGCCGATCATGGTCAGCCACGGCCCGGCCAGCACCAACCCGATCAGGATCAGCACAAACCCCGACAGGTACGCGGTGATCTGGCCGTTGGTCGTGGCGGGCCGCCGGCCGATGAAGTAACCCAGCTCGGCGAGGCCGGCGATCAGCGGGATCAGCCGCCAGGCGCGCGGCGGCTTCGGGGTCACCCGCCGGGTCACCCCCAGCGGTGAGATCTGCACCCGGCGCAGCGCCAGCACGGACGCCACGACCGCGCCGAGCGGGATGCCGAGCGCGACCGCCAGGACGTTGATGACGGTGAGCGACAGGTCGGCGGGGAAGAACGGTTCGCCGGCGAACGGGATCGCGGCGAGTCCCGGCCGGCACGCGAAGAACAGGCCGAACCCGACGGCGGTGCCCGCTGCGGCCGCGACTGTTGACTCCACGGCCGAGATGACGGAGATCTGTCGTGGCGTGGCGCCGATCAGCCGCATCGCGGCGAACCGCTGCTCGCGGCGGTTGGCGGCCAGCCGGGTCGCGGTGCCGATGAAGATGAGCACCGGGAACAGCAGCGCGGCCGCGACGACGGACAGCACGAGGGTCAGGCCGGCGCTGTTGATCCCGACGTAGCAGCCGTGGCTGCAGTCGCTCGGGGAGGTGGTCATGATCTGGTTGACCTTCTTGGCCCCCAACTGCTCCAGCTCGGTCGGGGCGCGGCCGATGACGATCAGCAGCGACTCCGGGGAGGGCAGCGCCGCCCGCCCGATCGTGCCGACCTCGTGGCCGGGGAAGCGGTCGCCGAGTTCCGCGGCCGGGGTGGCCCGCAGCAGCTCGCCGAGCGCGGGCGACACGTAGTACTCCCCAGGCCCGGGCAGGTGCGGGAGGCCCGGCGGGACGGGCGCGTCCGGGCCCAACGCCGCGACCTCGACCCGGCCGATGGACTTGCCGTGGTAGTAGTCCTCCCGCAGCAGCCACCACATCGGGTCGGCCGACGCGTCGGAGGACGCCGGCGCGACGGCGGTGTTGAGCCAGCCGTACCGCTGGTTCTGCGCGTCGACCGCGTTCATGCCGGCGAGCGTCGTCAGGAGCATACCGACGCCGAGCGCCACCGCGGCGGCGATGATGACGAGCCGGACGGCAGCCTCCCGGCCACCGGACAGCGCCAGCCGCAAACCGAACCGGATCACGAGTGCACCAACGCATTCACCTTGCCGTCGCGCACGATGACCTGCCGGTCGGCGTACGCGGCGACCCGGGCCTCGTGGGTGACCAGCACGACGGTGGTGCCCTGCTCGCGGGCCGAGGCGACCAGCAGGTCCATGACCTGCTCACCGGTCAGCGAGTCGAGCGCCCCGGTCGGCTCGTCGGCGAACAGCGCCCCGGGCCGGGCCACCAGGCCGCGGGCCAGCGCGACCCGCTGCGCCTGCCCGCCGGACAGCTCACCGGAGCGGCGCCGCTCCAGCCCGGCCAGGCCCAGCCGCTCGAACCAGGGCCGCGCCTGCTCCAGCGCGGCGGCCCGCTTGACGCCGCTGAGCAGCAGCGGCAGGGCGACGTTCTCCTCGGCGGTCAACTCCGGCACGAGCTGCCCGAACTGGAACACGAACCCGAACTGGTCCCGGCGCAGGACGCTGCGCTGGTGCTCGTTGAGGGTGTCGATCCGGCGGCCGTCGAAGTGGATCTCGCCGGCGTCCGGCACCAGGATGCCGGCCAGGCAGTGCAGCAGGGTGGTCTTCCCGGAGCCGCTCGGACCCATGATGGCGACGATCTCGCCGGGAGCCACCGCGACGCTGGCGCCGCGCAGCGCCGGGGTCTCGCCGAAGGACAGGTGAACCTCGCGCGCCTCGATGGCCTTCATCGCCGCACCACCTTGCGCAGGGCGTCCAGCCGGGCGACGGTGGTGTCGATCCAGTGCAGGTCGGCTTCCAGGTGGAACAGGCCGTGGTCGGCCAGCATGGTGTCGACCAGGTCGCCGCCGCGGCGGATCTCGGTGAGTTCCTTCATCCGCCGCAGGTGCGCGGCGCGCTGCCGGTCGAGGTACTCCTCGGCGGGGCGGTCGAGCATGAGCGCCAGCACGACCTTGGTGAACAGCACGGTCTGCAGGTTGGGTTCGGCCTCGACCGGCTCGGTCAGCCACGACTCGACCTCGGTCGCGCCGCGTTCGGTGATGACGTAGCGCTTGCGTTCGGGGCCGACACCGGGCTCGACCTCGCCGATCACGATCTTGCCGTCGCGGGCGAGTCGGCCGAGGGTCGCGTAGACCTGGCCGAACGGCAGTGGCTTGCCGCGGCTGAAGAAGGTGTCGTAGTCGCGCTTGAGGTCGTAGCCGTGGCTGGGCTCGCGTTCGAGCAGGCCGAGGAGGGTCATGGGAACGCTCATGGCGACACCATACCCTGAGGGTATACCTCGCGTATATATCCCCCGCGTATATCGACGAACGCGATCCTGGGGCCACCGGCGATGCCGTCTCTGTCGAGAATGGAGGGGTTCTCTACGACCGAGGAGCCCCGGGTGGATTTCGGACTGGACCAGGCGGACAAGATCGCCAGCGTTGTAGGCGCCGTCATCGCGGTGATCGCGCTGGTCTTCACCATCCGTGGCGCGAGAGGGCAGGGTCCCGCCGGCACTCGGACAGGCTCCGGCGCCAAGACGGCGATCTGGGTCACCGCCGGGTTGGCGGTCGTCGCGCTCTGCGGCGCCGCGTCGTGGGGCCTCGTCAACGCCGCGTCGAAGCTCGCCGGTAGCGGCTCCGGCGACGGGCCGTCGGGCGGGCCGGCAACGTCCACGCAAACCGGATCCGGCGACCCCGCCTCCCCGACCAAACCCACCGCCGCCCCCGTGCTGTGGACGGGCGAAGTGCGCCTCGACAGCACGCCGCGCGACTTCGACCACGAACCGCCGGCGCGCGGGAACACCAGCACCGACCGCGAATCGGACGGGTATCTCAACGGCTCGATGTACAACGAGTTCTGGGGTAATGGCGTGGCGCTGTGGTCAGGGCAGGCCGACCCGTCCCGGAACGACTGCGCGGAGCGTTTGCAGACCCACGGTGTCAAGGAAGTGTCCATCGACGCGCGCAGCCGGATCTGCCTGGAGACAAACCAGGGCCGGATCGTGTACGTCAAGGTGCTGCGCCGCGACGGTGACAGCGGATACCTCGCCCAGGTGACGCTCTGGAGCAGCAACTAACTGGCCTCTGCGAGCGCACGCCGACCCGTCACCGCCACCACCAGGGGACTTCCCGATCCGCGATCCCCACCCCGGCCATCCGGTCCCACTGACCGACCGCACCAGGCGCCGGCTCGGGTGCGTTCGCTGCCACTTGGCCGACAACAAACGCACCCGAACGGAGCAACGGGCAAACCGCTGGGTCAGCTCCCGCTCGACGGAACTCAGCGCCCGACAGCTCGCAACAGGCCCGGGACGAAGGCGACGCGCGTCACCGTCGCGGCTTCGAGCAGACCAACTTGTCCTCCCACGCGAGGCCGAAGGCGACAACCCCGCCATCCGACTCGACCAAATGGATGACCACCACCGACCCGGCCTTCATGGCCGCCGGATCGATCACCACGACGACCTCGTCGGGCTGCTGCTTCGTCGACGGGAAGACCGCCCCCATGTTGCGCGGGGCCGGGACCGAATTGCACATCGTGCCATCGGTCGTGACCTTCGCCCGCACCCCGGCGTCGGCGAGCGCCTTGCGGACCGCGTCCGGGTCGGCGAGTTGCTTCCTCGACAGCGTCAGGGCCACGGTGCCGTTGGCATTGCTGACCAACGAGAACGCGGCCGGGTGCACGGGGGCCGTGGCGGCCGGCCGCTGCACGGTCGGCGGCGCACCCGGCCCCGAGCCGGCCAGCGACGGCACGCCCACCGCCAGCCCCGCGGCGAGCGCCACCGCGGCCATGGTGACCACGCCAGCCCGGCGCCGGCGGCGCGCATTGCCCGCGGCGACGATCTCCTCCGCCGGCCGCTGCATGTCCAGGCCGGACAACCCGTCCGACACCGCATTCAATACGTCTTCGTCTCGCACGTTCATTCTCCTCAGCTCTTGGCAGGGGCGAGTTGGCCACGCAGCGCCGCGACGGCCCGCGAAAGGTGAGCGGCGACAGTTCCCGCAGCGATGCCGAGCACCTCAGCGGTGGCACGGGTGTCCAGGTCGAGGAAGACCCGCAACGCGACCACCTCGCGTTGTCGGGCGGGCAACTGCCGCAACGCCGCCATCAGCGCCGCGTCCACGCCGCCCGGGTCCCGGTCAACCACCACGTCGTGCACGTCGGCCAACGCGACCTCCCGGCGCCGTCGCCGCCACGCCGACACCCTCGCATTCAGGGCGGTACGGACCACCCATCCCTGCGGGGCCGGGTGCCGGCTGACCTTCCGCCAAGACATCCAGGCCCGGGTGAAAGCCTCCGCCACCAGGTCCTCAGCGCCCTGACGATCACCGGTCGCCGCCACCACCGCCTTCAGGCAGGCGGCACGGTGGAGCCGGTAGAACTCTGCGAACTGTGCGTGCTCACGTCCCACATGCCGTACACGCATCAGAGCGCCGGCACCCTTACCGTCCGGCCGAATTCGGCGAGAAAATTTTGCCGGTGTGCGAGCGGCATCCGAGGGTGCGGTCGCCGCTCACATCTCGGAACAACGCCCGAGGGCGGACCGGGTTCGCGCGGTGGTACCGCCGCCACAACCGCCAACCAACGACAAGAATCTCCGTGGGGCGGCCCTACCTGCACCTCGTCGCAACGTTTAGTGTGCATGTCCCGTAGCAGGTCAGGCCGCGTGCCTGACGGAGAAGGGCGGTGGCGCGGTGAGGACCAGCCGGCTGGAGGCGTTCAGCGATGGCGTGCTTGCCATCATCATCACGATCATGGTGCTTGAGCTGAAGGTGCCGGAGGGTCACAGCTTCTCCGACCTCGTCCACACCAGCGGCCTCGGGCTGCTGACGTATCTCCTCAGCTTCGTCTATGTGGGCATCTACTGGAACAACCACCACCACATGTTCCATCTTGTGCAGCGGGTCAGGGGCGGGGTGCTGTGGGCGAACCTGGCGTTGCTGTTCTGCCTCTCGCTGTTCCCGTTCACGACGGCCTGGATGGACGACTCGAGGTTCGAGCGAACCCCGGTCGTCATCTACGGTCTGAACCTGTTCGCCGCGGCCATCGCCTACTTCGTGCTCCAGACGGTGATTATTCACCAGCAGGGACCGGAGTCGCCGCTGCGGCGAGCCGTCGGCACCGACTTCAAGGGCAAGGTCTCCCCGGTGTTCTACACCGTTGGGATCCTCAGCGCCCTGCTTGTCCCGGGCGGGCATGTCGGAGTGGGGATTGCCCTGGCCTGCTTCGTCGCCGTGGCGATCATGTGGGTCGTCCCCGACCGCCGCATCGACCGGGTGATCCGTCAGCACGAAACCCAGGGCTGAGGAGCGCACAAGTTTCTGGGCGCTCCGTGCGGCGGGATCCGCTCCATCCGCGACCTCGGGCGACTTGTCTGTGGCCGGCCGCTGGCGGCAGTCCTCGGCAACCGGCGTCCGCCACTGAACTGGTCATCGACGCCCTTTCCTGGTGTGCAAAGCGTGCAGCGTTGCAGGGTGTAGGGCTCGGATTGCAGTCAGGGACCTGTGCAATCACGCGGTCTAATTGCATATTCCGAATGCCGAGCAAGCACCGTGTGGCCGAAACCAGCGGTTACAGGGGCCACATGGACGCGCGGAAGAGAACCCTGAATTTAATCACCAGGGCTCTCTTCCGCATCCGTCCACCTAGCTCCTAAGATCTGCCGATCTTGGGTCAACCGTGGTAGGCAATTCCGTAGCCACACCAACGTTTCGGTAGACTCCGTCCCGGAGCTCGAATATTCCCTGGTCGCCAGTAATCGTGAAGCGACCAGTGCTGTCATTCGGCTCAAGATGAAAGGGACTGACAAAAAGTAGGTAATCCTTGCCAGCCCTCAGCAGTGGAGAGGTCAACGGAGAGGGCACGGCACTCGTGCCGAATTGTTGAATGGAGAGGCGGCTGGAGTCCGTTGATCCAGAAATAACAGACTTGACCTCAACTTGCGTGATGGTGATCGGTATGCCGTTGAGATCTCCCGTCGAGGCCGATGTCGGGGATACAACAACTACGGCGCTGCTGTCCTTACGCAGTTCGGAGATCGAGCGGTAGGTAACAGACCGGCTAACGTTAATTTTCGAGTCCTGTGTGCCGTTGGGCTGAGTGCCCATACCGCAGGCCGCAACAAGCGGACCCGTAAGAACGAGCGAGGTTAACACGAGAATCGTGCTTTTTCTGAGGCTCATCACAGACGGTCGCCCCCCATGTCGTGACCCCAATTAGTACAGGAAGTTCACGCCGTCGATGTCGCCTGCCCGGGGAGTTGTCAGTCTGCAGACGTCGTAGCGGGTATAGGTGTCGGGCTGCATGATCGGCACATTCGTACAAGAGCCTGCGGAAGAGTGTGCCAAACCAAGTGCATGACCCAGCTCGTGAACCATAACGCTCTGACGCTTTGCGCTTGAATAGCCGTCAGTGTAGTAGGAGTTCCACCAAGTGACGAGGCCGATACTCCACAAGCCACTCGATCCGCAACTGGGATTGTTTTGGTTGCCATCGAGGGTGATGCCGTCATAACCCGAATTGCCGAAGTTTCCGTTGGCGATGGTGATGTTGGCACCCGACGTGGCCTTAGTGAGCGAAACCGGCGTCGACGTGTTCGTCCATGCATTTGCGCTAGCCGTCGCAACGCTAGCATAACCGGACGTTGTGGTGCTGTCCTTCCATTTTAGGGCTGGGGTAGAGAACTTACAGCCCAGGAGGGCGTAGGCTGAGGCTGGGGAAGCGGGAGTTAGTACACCGCCGACGACGACCGCAGCAGCTACTGCCACCGAGCCAAGTTTACGTAGATTCATGGAGACCCTTCTATGGGAGTGATTGTCAGATCTTGACATGATAATCCAACGTCGTCAATGACTAAGCGACGTCTCGTAACCTCGGGTCGCCCGGCTCTGCTCTGCGCAGCAGATTGGTCGGTGTCCGCCAGGAAGAAGGGCTTGACCAGGCGGGCGGGGCCGCCGGTGCCCGACGACCTGGCGCGACGACTCACACACATCGAGTTTGAGACAATCAACAGGCCCGCACACGTGGCCAATCGCCGTCACCCAGCAGCAAGGAGTGCGGACCGGCTGGAACGATCGGCCAGACCTTCAGCTCAGCTCGAAATGCACCGTGCGGCCGGTCTTCGCCCGCCCGAGCCGGTGCATCAACGGCACGAGCACCCCGTGCAGCATCGGGTGCTTGCGTACGAGCGCCCGGCTGGCCGCCCGATACTCCGCCCCGCTCAACCGCCGCGCCACCGCCTCCACGGCCGGACCCGTCGGCTTCCCCAGCGCCGTCGACGGCGCCACGCTCACCCGCGGGTTGTTGCGAAGCCGCTTGGTCTTCCACGCCTTCTCGAAGCTGCGCACGTACGCCCGCTCCCCGACCACGGCGACGCTCACCGCCGTCGGCACGGCCGTCCCGTCCCGCCTGTACGTCGTGAGCGCGACAGTCTTCTGCCGCAGCAGCGGCGCCCAGGCCGCAGCCGGCGCGGGATCGACGTACCCGACCACCCAGCCGAGCTGCCGCAGCCGGGCGACCAGCGCGGCCAGGGCCAGGACCGCCATCAACCCGACCGTCCAGGTCTGCGCCGCGCTGCCGCCGAGGTGCGCGTCGATCACGTGCGACACCGTGTGCGCGACCCCGCCGACCAGGTAGCCGGCGAGCGCCACCGCCAGGGCGTCGGCCCAGATCAGCGCCAGCAGCAAGGTCGCCCCGATGCCGAGCTGGAACGCCCCCACGTCGTGCACGAAGTGCTCGTGCGGCGGGAACCCGACCGCCGAGCTGAACGAGTCCGGGGACGCCAACGCCCACACCCCGACGACCAGCGACGCCGCGCCGAGCAGCGCGGCCACCGCGCGTACCAGTGCTCTCATGCCGGTGGGACGGGCTGGCGGCCGGCGATGTGACGTGCCATGACGGTGTGACGCCGTAATCAACGGATTGATCTAGAACGGGGACGGAGGACGCCTGATGGCGCGCACATCCCTGCGACGACTCGGCATCGCCCTGGTGGCGGCGCTCGTCGCGGTAACCCAACTGACCGCAACGCCGGCGCAGGCCGGGCCGGCGATCTACCCGCCACCAGCGACGAGCGCCGCAGCTGTCTCCTCCACCCAGATCCGGGTGAGCTGGCAGGCCGCCCCGCAGGCGTCCGCCTACCGGATCTCCCGATCGACCGGGTCGAGCGGCCCCTACACCCAGGTCGGCAGCAGCACCGGCCTGGAGTTCCTGGACTCCGGGCTCGCCCCGGCCACCACGTACTACTACGTCGTGCAGGCCGAGTACCGCAACAAGCTGTCCGGCCAGTCGCCGCAGGCCAGCGCCACCACCCTCCCGGTGCTGCCCGCACCCACCGGCCTGCGGCTCACCGGCACGCCGTCGACCATGGATCTCACCTGGACGGCGGTGACCGGCGCGGCCCGCTACGAGATCTGGCGCCACCACCCGATCGACGGGGACACGCTGATCACCTCGACCACCACAACCTCCTTCCGGGAGACCGGGCGGACGGACGGGTACTACTACCAGTACAAGGTGCGGGCGCTGACCGACAGCGGCGCGGCCGGGCCGTTCGCGTCCGGGTCGGCGTACAGCGGGCCGGCGACGTCCACCACGATCGCCGTCAACCCGACCCGGTCCGAGCAGGGCCAGTGGGTGGCGCTGTCGGCGCGGGTCAGCCGGGCCGACGGGGCCGAGCCGTGGGGCAAGGTGGTCTTCGTCTCCGGCAGCGAGGTCGTCGGCCAGGCCGACCTCTGGCACGGGTACGGCGCTGTGGTGATCACCCCGAAGTCGAGCTCGGTGACCTACTACGCCCGGTTCGAGGGCTACGGCGGCATGTCCAACAACGGGGGCAGCTCGTCGGCTGATGTGCCGCTCCAGGTGGATCCGGCGTACGGGAAGGTGTCCTTCGGCCCGGCCGAGGCGGCCGAAGTGGGCTCGACCGAGACGGCGATCGCCGCCGGCGACCTCACCGGTGACGGGCTCACCGACGTCGTGCTCACCACGGGCATCCAGGCCGACGCCGGGGACCTGAACCACTCCGTCTACCTCTACGTCCAACTGCCGGAGCACCGGCTCGCCGCGCCCGTCCGATACGCCACGACCGTGCCGACCGGCGGCAGCATGGTCCCGGTCATCGCCGACGTCGACGCGGACGGGCGCAACGAGCTGCTTGTCGCCTCCGGCGACGGGCTCGACCTGTACCGCCAGTCCGCCGGCGGCCTGTCCGCCCCCGTGGCGTTGCCGTTCGGCGCGGCCCTGGGCGACGTGCACGCCGTCGACCTTGACCGGGACGGCCAGCTCGACCTGGTGGCGACCATCAACGAGTCGGTGCTGGTGCGCTACGGCACCGCTGCAGGCGAGTTCGCCGCGCCGGTCACCGTGGCCACTCCGCTGTCCGGCTCGGTCCTGGGCATCGCCGATGTGACCGGCGGCCCCGGCCTGGACCTGGTACGCCTGGACGGACGGCAGGTCATCGTCGTCGAGCAGACGTCGGCGCGCACCTTCGCCCCGCCGTCCGGCATTCCCGTGCCGCAGGGACAGGAAATCGACGCACGATCCCTCGCGGCCGGTGACGTGACCGGCGACGGGCGGGCCGACGTGGTACTCACCGTCACCGGCAACATGCCGGACCCGCGGATCTCCGTCCTCACCCACGACACCGCAAGGACGCTCGGCGCATGGCAGATCTACGTCGCGTACGACATGCCCGAGCCGCTGGTCCTGGAGGACATGGATGGCGACTCGCGCCTGGACGTGGTGATCGCGCACGGCGGCTGGTACCGGGTGGGGGTGATGCTCCAGCGGCCCGACGGCCGGCTGGGCCGGGAGCAGTTGGGCTCCAACCCGTACTACGCGACCCACTACGAGCACCGGGGTCTGGCGGTCGGTGACATCAACAGCGACGGGCACAAGGACGTGCTGCTGGCCGACTACAACAACGGCCTCGTGGTGATTCCCGGGGCGTGAGCGCGACGGCGGGCGGTACCGGCGCAACACCGGTGCCGCCCGCCGTCTCCGCTCAGGCCTGCCCCGGACCCTCGAACACCCGGCGGACGTCGACCTCGACGTCGATCCCGTGGTCGATGAAGACGTTGATGAAACGCTTACCCCACTCCACCGCCTCCTCCTTCGACCGCACCTCCAGCAGCGCGAACCCGGCGATGAGTTCCTTGGTCTCGGTGAACGGCCCGTCGGTGATGGTGGTCTTGCCCTTGGTCGCGGTGATCCGCGACGCGTCCTCCTTGCTGCTCTTGCACAGCCCCTCGGCGGCGAGCAGGATCCCGGCCTTGGCCACCTCCTCGATGAAGGCGCCCATCTGCTTGATGAACTCCGGGCTCGGGTCGAACGCGCCCGGAGTGTTCTCGTCCAACTTGTGCATCAACATGTAGCGCATTGCAGGGTTCCCTTCAGGAAAGGTCCGCGCGGACGCGCGCGGACACGGCGGTGAGCCAACCGAGGATGAAGACCGAGCCCAGGGCCATCCGGATGCTGATGCTGCCCTGGTCGGGCCACGCCATGACGATCACGGTCGCCAACGCGCACAGCACCGAGCACCGCGCCCAGCCCCACGCGCCGAGCCGCTGGAAGCGGCGGGCGAACACCAGGCACGCGATGGTGAGCGACCCGAACGCCAGCATCGCCCCGACACCGTGGCCGACGGAGTGCCAGCTCATCGTCTCCGGGTTGCCCTCGGGCGCGCCGGCCGGCCAGCCCATGCTCGGGTCGGCGCGCAGCACCCCGGCGACGATCATGCCGACGCCGAACACCGCGACCAGCGCCGGCCCCCAGGTGCGGGCCGCCGCGCCCCGCAGCGCGCGGCGCAGCCCGGCCGCGCCGGCGAGGGCCAGCAGCCCGGAGACGACGAAGTTGGCGATCTGGATCCAGCCGTGGTCGCCGAGGGCGAGCAGGCTGAGCGGTTGCCGGCTCAGGTCGAAGCCGTCGCGGGTGAGCACCTGGGCAGCGGCCACCACCCCGAACAGCGGCCCGGCGGCCATCCCCCCAGCGAGCAGGGCGGCGGTCGGAACGACCCGGGTCGTCCCGGCCTGCGGCAGCGTCGTACTGGTCATGTCGATCTGCTTCCTACTTCTTGCTCATTGCTGAGTGGTTCGGATGTTTCGCTCTCCGTCCGGTGGTTGCCGGGCTGGAGTCCTGGACCGGCAGTCTGGTCCGGTGGCGATCGGTCCGTTCCTGCAGGATCTGCTTCACCACATGGTGTGGGGTGTGCAGGGCGATGTCGGGGTCGCCGGCTCGGTGCAGGATGTTGATCGCGGCGTTCACGTCTGCCTGCCACACCACCCCGCACCGGGTGCAGTGAAACCGGTCCCCGCTACGTCGCCCGAAGGCGCCGCAGTGGTGGCAGGTTTGTGAGGTGTAGGCGGCGTTGACGGGAACGAGCGCAGAACCTCTACGCTCCGACACGCTCTTCAGCGCCTCGGCGGTAACTCCTTTGGTCCACGCGGCGAGACGCCGGTTGACGTTCTTGGGAAGCTTCTTGCGACCGGTGAAGCGTTTGGTGAGGTCCTCGGCGATCACCGTGTTCGCTTTGTCGACGACCTTGTGCACGGCGGTGAAGATCTCCGTACGCACCCGCGCCCGGTGCCGGGCGGCCTGCCGGTCCCGCTTCACGGTGCCAAGGTTGTTGGCCTTGATCCGGTGCGCTTTCGCGTGGTCACTACGGAGCGCGGCGGTGTTGGCGATCGAGCGCAGCTTCGCCCGCCGCCGGTTGCGTTCCTTCAACCGATCCGACTCATTGGACAGCAGCACGCCAAGCTGTTCACCGTGGGGCTGGCCGTCGGAGTCGGTGAGGGCTTCGGTGTAGCCCTTGTCCACCCCGACCCTCTGGTCGCCGCACGGCCGCTGCGACGACCGCATCCCCGACGCGTCGATCTGGTAGTGCACCTCGACCCGCCCGCCGCGCAGGATCAGCCGCAACGTGCCCGTCGGCGCGACCGTCGTGGACAACGGGATTCGGACCATCCGCCGGGGTTCGAGACCGGGAACCGCCAGCCACAACCGGCCGCACCCGTCGACGATCGTGTTGTAGTTGTCGGCGCGCACCACGATCTGATCGTGCGCGCGGTTGCGGCCACGCTTCCAGTGCTTGCGCATCTGCCGCGCCAGGAACGGATTATCAGCCCATTGGTCGGCCTTCAACGCGGTGAACATCCGCTTGCGCTCGACCGGATCGCTCGTGCGTCGGCTAATCGCCCGCCGGACGTCGACCTTGGCCGCCTCCAGGTTCGCGGCGATGTCAGCCATGGCGTCGCGGACGGTTTCCTTCCACGCATTCGCCAACACACCAAACGACGCGTGCGTGCCGTCAGCCAGCCACCGGTCCCGCACCTGCCGGTCCCGCAACCCGGCCCCGACACCGTTGATCGACCCGTACCGCTGCCACACCTCGCTACGCACCCGACCCAACCGGCGGGCCTGCTCCACCAGCGCGGCGTACTTGCCTGGGTTCAGCCGGGCCGAGTAGGCGACGCGGGTGACCTTCACCGCTCATCCCCCACGGCCAGCTCCGCCCCTTCGAGTTCCTTCTCGTAACGCTGCAGACCGTCCAGCCGGCCAGAGAAGCTGCGCATGACCGTCAGCAAGTCGTCCACCAGTTCCTGCTGTGGGGCCACGGACTCCTGATTGGCGACGAGCCGCGGCAGTACACCACGACTTCCGCCGGTCGGCGTCGAAGCCCGGCTGCAACACCCTGCGCACATCAGAATCGTCGAAATACCGCTGACTCGACGGCAGACGACGAGCCGCGATCCGACCCCCCGCCTCCCACCGGCGCACCGTACTCACCCGAGCGGCCCACCCGCTCGGCAAACTCGCAATCAGGTGCATGCTACCCATAGCAGTCTATTGTGGACAGACATAGAAAGGAAAGCAACCACTAGTCACTGCTCCTCGTCGGCGGCTCTCACTGACGCGTCGATCGGGCCGACCGGGATCCGACATCTCGTTTCAAGATTTTTACCCCTCGCACGCGGCGGCCCGGTCGAGCAGCAGCGCCCGCTCCCGGGCGTTGCCGGTCAGCGACGCCGCCCGCTCGAACTCGCGCCGGGCCTCGTCGCGCCGGCCCAGCTTGGCCAGCAGGTCGCCGAGCACCGTGGGCAGCAGGTGGTAGCCCGCGAGGGCCGGCTCGTCCGCCAGCGTGCGGGCCAGCTCCAGGCCGGCGGCCGGGCCGTCGGCGTAGGCGACGGCGACCGCCCGGTTCAGCTCCACCACCGGTGAGGGCACCAGCCGGGCCAGCTCCGCGTACAGGGTCGCGATCCGCGCCCAGTCGGTCTCCTGCGGGGTACGCGCCCGCGCGTGGCAGGCCGCGATCTCCGCCTGCAGGGTGTACGGGCCGGCCTGGCCGGCGCGGGCCCGGTCGAGGGCGGCGAGGCCACGCCGGATGAGCAGCTGGTCCCAGCGGCTGCGGTCCTGCTCGTTCAGCAGGATGGGCTGGCCGTCCGGGCCGGTGCGGGCATGCGTACGCGACGCCTGGATCTCCAGCAGCGCCGCCAGCCCGTGCACCTCGGGCTCGTCGGGCATCAGCCCCTGCAGGAGCCGGGCCAGCCGCAGCGCCTCCTGGCAGAGGGCCGGGCGCATCCAGTCGTCCCCGGCGGTGGCCGCGTACCCCTCGTTGAAGATCAGGTAGACGACCTCCAGCACCGAGTCGAGGCGTTCGGCGCGCTCGGCCGGGCCGGGCACTTCGAACGGCACGCGGGCGGTGGCGAGGTTCTGCTTGGCGCGGGTGATCCGCTGGCCGACGGTGGACTCGGTGGTGAGGAAGGCGCGGGCGATCTCGCCGGTGGTCAGGCCACCGAGCAGCCGCAGGGTGAGCGCGGCCCGGGCGATCGGCGACAGCACCGGATGGCAGGAGACGAAGATCAGCCGCAGCAGGTCGTCCTCGATCCGGTCCTCGACGGCGGCGTCGAAGTCCGAGGTGACCTGCTCGTCGAGGTCACGGCCGAGCTCGGCGAGCGTACGCTGCTGGGTCTGCCGGCGGCGCAGCGCGTCGAGGGCCCGGCGCTTGCCGACGGTCATCAGCCACGCGCCCGGGTTGGCCGGTACGCCGTCGCGCGGCCACTGCTCGAGCGCGGCTACGAGGGCGTCCTGGGCCAACTCCTCGGCTTGGCCGACATCGCGAACGATCGCCGCGATGCCGGCGACGACCCGCCCGGCCTCCATCCGCCACACCGCCTCGACGGTGCGCCGTGTCTCGGACTCCCCCATGCGCCCATGACAGCAGCCCGGTCCGACGTTCGCCAGTACCGGGGTCCGTCCGTGTCCCGGGCTGCTGTCAGCGGAGGAAGTCGGTGATGAGGGCGGCGAGTTCCTGCGGCCGTTCGGCGACCATCGCGTGGCTGGCGCCGGCCAGGTGCAGCACCCGCAGCGACGGATTGTCCAGCGCGGCGAGCCGCTCGGCGGTGGCCCGCCGGTAGGCCGCGTACAACTCGTGGAACGCCTGCTGTTCGGGCAGGTCCTCGGTGGCGAGGACGAGCAGCAGCGGGCAGCGGGTGTCCCGGTAGGCGGGGATCAGGTCGAGCGACTCCATCGCCTCCCGCAGCTGCCCGGTCAGCTCCGGCCCAGGGCGCAGCCGGCTACGGCCGTCGTCGCCCGGCACCAGGTTGCGCTCGAAGGCCGCCACCCATTCCTCCGGCGCGCCACCGTACCGCTCGGCCATCGCCCGCTGCCCGGCCAGCACCCCGGCCAACTGTTCGGCGGTGAGCGGCTCGGCCAGCATCGCGGCCATCCCGTCGAACGCGGCCCGCAGCTTGGCGAGCTGCGTCGCCGCCTGCTCCGGGTCCATCCCGGCGAGCTGCTCCGGCCGGCCCAGGGTCGGGTTCCCGTCCAGGCTGACGACGCCGGGGCACTCCGGGTGGCGCTGCGCCCACAGCGCGGCCACCATCCCGCCGAGGGAGACGCCGACCACCGCGGGACGCTCCAGACCAAGGCCGTCGGCGACGGCGGCCAGGTCGGCCAGCACCTCGTCCCACCGCCACGGGCCGTCTCCGGACCGCCCGTGCCCGCGCAGGTCGACGGCGACCACCCGGTACGCCGGCCGCAACTGCTCGGCCAGCGTCGTCATCTGGGCGAGGTTGCCGCCGGCGCCGTGCAGGAGCAGCAGCGGACGCCCGGGCCCGCCGAAGTCGCGGTAGGCGATCGGCACGGATCCGGAGCTGATGAAGGTGTCAGGCACGTCGGGTTCCCTCCTGGAGCAGTCGGTCACGGACGGCGGCGGACAGCACACCGCCGGCGGGGTGGCGGGCGAGCTTGCCGCGCGAGGCCAGGTCGTGGACGCCCTGGCGGGTGATGCCGAGCATGGCGCCGGCCACTGCGTACGACACCGATTCGGCGGTGGGGTGGCCGACCCGCCGCGCGACGATCTGGCCGAGCGGGCTTCGCCACCAGTCGAGGGGCGGGTCGAACGGGCCGTCGCCGGGATAGAGCGTGGAGATCGCCCGGGCGATCACCCCGTAGGCCGACTGATCGTCGCCGCTGACCATCGTGGCGGCCCAGGATCGCGCCCGCTCGCGGACAACAGCCCGCAGCGGGTCGATCGCGTGGTGGCCGTCGACCAGGATCTCGAGCGGATCGAGCAGCCGGATGTCGATCAACCTGGTGAGCTGCTCAACCAGTTCCTCTTCGATCGGTGGCATGCCGCCTCCCTCGTTGCTTGACAGCTATCGTCAAGTACTTGACGCATGGTGTCAAGCGGAGGCGCATGACCGCTTGAATGTCGTAGCCGGCTCGTAGCCTGACGCGGTCATCACGGATCGCAGGGAGACCACATGCTCGACCACTTCTCCGTCATGGTGCGCGACCTGCCGACCAGCGCCGCCTTCTACGACACAGTGCTGGCCCCGCTCGGCGGCCGCCGGATCATGGAGCCCGGCCCGATCGGCTACGGCGTCGACAGCCCCGACTTCTGGCTGGTCCCCGCGCCCGCCGGGGCCGCACCACTGGAGGCACACATCGCCTTCACCGCCCCCGACCGGGCCGCCGTGCAGGCGTTCCACGACGCCGCGGTCGCGGCCGGCGCGGAGGTGCTGCACGCGCCCCGGGTCTGGCCCGAATACCACCCGACCTACTTCGGCGCGTTCGTCCGCGACCCCGACGGCAACAACGTCGAGGCGGTCTGCCACCGCCCCGAGTAGCCGACGGGACCGGCGGGCGGTCAGCGCAGCGGGTCGTGGGTGCCGCGCGGCACCTGCGGCTTGCAGCGGCGTACCCGGTCGGCGGCCAGCCGCCCGCCGACCGCGAGGCCGTACCTCTCCACCGCCGCGAGCCCGTACGCGCTGCACGTCGGGGTGTAGCGGCACTGGCCGGGCCAGCGGTGCGACAGCCAGCGGCGGTAGCCGAGGATGGCCGCCCGGCCGGCCCGGTCCACGATGGGCGTCCGGGTGGCGGTGGCGGCCACCGAGCCGAGCGTCAGCAGAAACGAGAACAGCCCGAAGTCGCAGCAGTCCGGGCCGTCGCAGTCACAGACGTCGCAGGTGTCGCAGTCCGGACGGCTCTTCTTCTTGTGGTGCCGCTTGCGCTTCAGCTTGATCACGACGCCATGATGCGACACCCGCGCCACCGCGATGCCACCTCAAGCATCACGCCAGCGCCCCTGACAAGTCCTGGTGTTGGTCGACTCATGCGGGTCGGGCGACGACGTGATTCACCAGCGCCTGCATGCGTGTCCAGTCGGCCCGCGTCGCGGACACCTGGGTAAGGCCGGTCGCGCTGGGTGCCCCGAAGAAGCGGTGCAGGATCTGGGCAGCCGTACGGCCGGTGGTGCTGGTGGGCCAGGTTTCCGCCGTCAGCCCTGCAGCGTAGGCAGCATTCAGGAGGCGCCAGAGGTCCACCGCGTCCTTGGCGGCGAAGCGGCCCCGGTACGCGAGCGCCTTCAGGCAGAGCGCCGAGGCTACGTCGGGCAGAGCGACCTGTAGCGCCAGCGTGTCGGCACTCGTCAGGCGAACTTCCAGCTGAAACAAGCTGGCCGGGCGGTGGAGCGCAAGGATCAGTCCGGGTACCTCATCCACGATGAGATCACCGTGGCGTTGGTTCGGCACCAGTTTGCTCTCGAACGACGGGGCAAGGATGTCAACGACGAGATCCAGCGGCCCGTGGTTGTCCTGGTAGTGGCGGACGAACCGGTTCGCCGCATCCCCGCGTCGGTAACCGCACTCGGCCAGGGCCTGAGGTAGCCGAGGATCTGCGACGACAGCGGGCAACGCGGCGAAGTCGGCGTCAAGGGTCTCCCGCATCGGCACCTGGCCGGCGACACCGTGCGCGGCGGTGAGCAGGGTGACCATGTGTCCACCGACGATCCGGTGATCCAACTCCAGTGCTGCGGAGATCGCCGACAGGTCGGCGAGTGTCCGGAAGCCGGCATCGGCCGCCCGGCTGGTGGAGGTCAGAGTCAGCACGCCGGGCGGCGTTGCACCGGGTGGCACGGGTCCGATCATGCTGCCCGGCTCCCACTCGCTCGCCGGCGGTCCCGTAGCGTTCGTCGCAGGTGCCGCACTGCCTCATCGGTGTCGGGCCCTGGAGCCCGCGCCACGTCCCACAGGATCTGCAACGGGTTCGCCAACGGCACGCTCCCCGGTGCCTCGTCAGCCGGACGGCGGGGCCAGACTCCGGGATCCTTCGGCACGATCAGTTCCACCGTCGCGTCCTCCTCGTCGGCGGGTGTGAGGCCAGCGCTGGTCAGGTCCACTCCGGTTTGGGCGTAGACGACCGCTCGACGTGGGGCTCGCCATGGGGCGACGCGGTCGGCCGCGACGTCACCGGAGATCGCCATCCGTCCGGGGTCGCCGCTCGTCAACCGACCGATGACGGCTTCTGCCTGCTGCACCGGCGGTTCCAGGCCGTACCAAAGGGTTCTCAGGCCGCCAGGCCCAGGGTACGAGTTCAGCCACCAGTCGAAGACCGCATCGATGTCGGTCACGTCCCAGCCGGCCGGCGTTCGGTGCGCGAGACCTTGTTCGGCCAGTGCGGCGAGCGCCTGTGACACGCGAGGCTGAGAGACGCCGGTGACCGCCGCCAACTGCTGCTGCCCGGCCCAGGGTCGCTCAGCCAACCGCCGTACTAGGGTGAAGGTGCCCCACGGCACGCGACCCGGCCGGGCCCGTGAGGGCAGGGTATCGGCGTCTCTCGTCTCGATGGGCACCTGCTTGCCTGCCACCTGCAGGAGACCCGTGACCTGCCGCCTGTTGTCGACCAACCAGGACCAGCCGGCCGCCTCGACTGCGGATCGGACAACGGGCGTGGCTGAGGGCACGACGAGCAGGACCTGGTCCCGAAATCGACTCTTCAGGTGGGCGATGTCGCTGGGATTGAGCACAGCTGACGAGGCCACCACTCTCAGGACCCCGCGGTGAGGGCCAACCCGCAACTCGACGTGATCGGCGTCGAGCGGCACGACGAGGACTCCGGCATCAACCAGAGCCCTCCACGCCGTCGCCGATATAAGCATTTTCCGTCCCCCTCAGATAATACTTATAACACGGCTGTGGCTCTGGCGCGAAGATCTGCCCAGACGTCAGCTCATGATCTCGCTCGGACCCACGAGCCGTTCGTCCGCCGTTGTGGGCCATGCACGGGCTCGACGCGCACGAGGCCCGGCGGTTGTCAGAACGTGTCGACGGCCGGCAAGAAGCGAACGTCGAGCCGCCGGTCCAGCGCGCGGGCCAGCCGTTCGAGGACGACGAGCGTGGGCACAGTGCCGCCGGCCTCGAAGCGCGCCACTGCGGACTGGGTCATGCCAGCCGCCCGCGCCAGCTGAGTCTGGCTCCAGCCGTCCTGTTCCCGCAGCTCGCGGACGGTCTGCCCCAGCTCGAACGCGATCCGCGCCGCCGCGTACACCTCTTCCGCCCCCGGCTCGGCCATCCGACGCCGTCGCAGCTCGTCAAAGTGACGCCGTCGGCCCATAGCGTTGATGCTATTGCGCCCGGGAGCCGATCCGATCGCATCGGGCTGCCTGCGATCGGGTCCGTCGAGTCGGATGTGCCTAGCGTCGAGGGCGTAACGGAGGAAGGAGCACCGGGTGCTGGAGCGGCTGAACCAGGCCATGGACCACCTCGAACGGCACCTCGACCAGCCGGTCGACGTCGCCGAGTTGGCGCGGATCGCATGCGTGTCGGAGCACCATTTCCGGCGGCTATTCTCCGCGCTGGCCGGCATCCCGCTGTCGGAGTACGTGCGCCGGCGGCGGCTGACCGTGGCGGGCGCGGAGGTCCTCGCCGGGGAGGTGCCGCTGCTCGACGTCGCGGTCCGCTGGGGCTACGGGTCGAACGAGGCGTTCGCCCGGGCGTTCCGGGCGGTGCACGGGGTCGGCCCGGGCGAGGCCCGGCGTACGGGGGCGCCGCTGCGCGCGCAGCCCCGGATGTCCTTCCGACTCGTCGTGGAAGGGAGCAGCAGCATGGAGTATCGGATCGTGGAGAAGGATGCGTTCCGCCTGGTGGGGCGGAAGGCGCGGGTGCCGCTGGTGCACGAGGGGATGAACCCGTCCATCGTGGCGTTCGTCAAGAGCATCGACCGGGAGACGGTGGGCCGGATCGAGGCGCTGTCGGATCAGGAGCCGCGCGGGATCGTCAACGTCAGCGACGACCTGGCCGGCGACCGGGCGGAGGGTACGGAGCTGGACTACTGGCACGGGGTGGTGACCGGCGCGGACGCGCCCGATGACCTGGACAGCCTTCCGGTGGCGGCCGGTTCGTGGGCGGTGTTCCGGACGTCGGGGGCGTTCCCGCAGGCGGTGCAGTACCTGTGGCGGGACGTGTTCACCCAGTGGTTCCCGTCGAACCCGTACGAGAGCCGTCCCGGTCCGGAGATCTCGCAGGTCCGGGTGTCGGCGGACGGCACGGAGGCCGACGCGGAGCTGTGGATCCCGGTGCGGCGGGTCTGATCCCGGGCCCGGGCCGTCAGTTTCGGGTGGTCTCGGCGGCGGCCCGTTTCAGGCAGGCCGGCACGTCACCGGCGTGGTACGGGTGTTCGCTCGGTTCGATGCCGGCGAGGAACATCGCGTACACGGCGGCCATCCGCAGCGGGGCGACCGGGCGGAGCAGGTCGACGGCCCGGTGCGGGTCGCTGCCGGGCGCGTCGGCCCGCCAGCGGGCGGCCCAGGCGTCGAGCAGCGGCGCGGCGGCGGCCGGGTCGAGGGTTTCGGTGAGCCGCAGGATGTCGAAAGCGGGGTGCCCGACGAACGAGTCGCCCCAGTCGATCATCACGCGCCGCACGCCGTCGCCGCGCACGTTGCCGGGGTGCAGGTCGCCGTGGACGAGGGTGTCGGGCAGCCCGCAGCGGCCCACCTCCGCCAGCCGGCCGTCGAGGTCGGCGAGCAGGTCGGCGGCGACGGACAGGTCATGCGGGGCGAGCCGGTCACGGATCCAGCCGGCCAGGGCTGGCCCGCGCAAGTCGGGTACGCCGGCGGCGATCAGCGCGCTGACGTCGTCGGCGGCGGCAAGTTGGACGGCGTGGTGGTCGGCGGCGATGGCAGCACGTTCGGTGTCGTCGGCGGCGTAGCGGTCCTCACCGGGCGCGTGGTCGAGCAGGATGCGGCCGGTGTCGTCGGCGGCGAGCAGCACCGGGGCGGTGCCGGGCGCGGCGGCGGCGAGCCAGCGCAGCACGGCGGCCTCGTGCCGGAAGAACACCGGTACCTGCTTGAGCCACGCGCTGCCGTGGTCGCCGTCGAGCTGCCAGATCGCGGACAGGTTCCAGGTCCGGTGCTGCTCGACGGCGGTCACCGGCCGGCCGAGGCGGTGCAGTTCGGCGGTGGCCCAGGCGAGGCTGCGGGCCGGGCCGCCGGGTTCGGCCCAGGGGGCGCGCAGCGGATGCGGCGCCAGGTCGACCGCCACCGGTTCCAGGGGTACGGCCGGCGGCGCGGTGACCTGGCCGAGGTAGGTGAGGTGGCCGCCGGGCGGTTCGGGCCGGTCGGCGGCGAGCAGCCGCAGCACGGCCACCTCGAGGTCGTAGCGGCGGCGGGCCTCGTCGACGATCGCGCCGATCTGCTGCCACCACGGCTCCGGCACGTCGAACGCAGGCAGGGCGCCGAGCGGCCGGCCGTCCCGGTCGACCAGGACGAGGGTGATCGTGCGAGACACGCCGGGACCATAACGCCGCTACCGCGATGGAGCGAGCAGTTAACGGCGTCGTCAGTTGCCGCCCGGATCTCCATCTCCGCCCTGCTGGCGCAGCTGCGACAAGACGACACCACGACCGGGCCGCGCCTCGTCCCAGAGATCGGCTGAGCGTCCCCGAGCCGAATCAGGCTCACAAACTCCGGGACCGCTACGGGTCCGACCCCGATGTCCCCGCCCCGCCCCGCTGACAGGCTGAGGCAATGACAACGACCGATTCCCGGGTCTCCACGTACACCTGGCTGCGGCCGGTGGCGCTGACCGCGTCGCTGCTGCTGCTCGGCTACGGCATCCTCCGCCTGATCGACGGCCTGGACGGCCACCGCGACAAGTCAGCGTGGGCGTGGATGACCGGGCACACGCTGTTCCTGCTCGGCATCGTCGCATTCGGGGCGATGATCGTGGGGCTGCACGGGCTGCTGCGTACCGCCTCGTCCCGGCTGCACACGGTGGACGACGTGGCCGCGCTGGCCGGCCTGGTCGGGGCGGCCGGCTTCGTCTGGGTGATCCTCGGCGACCTGTTCCCGCGCTTCGCCGACGCGGTGACCACGCCGGATCTGGTGCTGCTCGGCGGGCCGGCGCTGTTCGAACTGGGGCTGCTCACGCTGCTGGTCCGCGCGGCCGTGGCGCGGCTGCTGCCGCCGTGGGGGCCGCTGCTGGTGCTGGTCGGCTTCGGCGCCATCGCCGTCAACCTGGACCTGCTGCCGGTCGGCGCCGGCCTGGTCTTCGCCGGCCTGCTTCCACTCAAACCACACCGCTGACCGGCCGGGCCGCAGGCGGAGGCAACGGCGGCGCGGCCACGGAGCGGACCCGCGATGTCGGCGGTCGCCGGTACCGTCCGGGGCATGGAGCAGCGCGTCAGCATCATCACCCTCGGCGTGGCCGACGTGGCCCGGGCCCGCACCTTCTACGAGCGCCTCGGCTGGCGCGGCCAGGAGGTCGAGGAGACCGTCTTCTTCCAGGCCGGCGGGCTGGCGGTGGTGCTCTGGGGCCGGGACAAGCTGGCCGCGGACGCCGGGTTGACCGACCGGGGCGCCGGCGGGTTCGGCGGGCTGGGCCTGGCGCAGAACGTACGCAGCCGCGAGGAGGTCGACGAGATCCTGCGTCGGGCGGCGGAGGCGGGCGCGACGGTCACCCGCCCGGCCGGGGAGACCTTCTACGGCGGGTACGCCGGCTACTTCGCCGACCCGGACGGTCACCTGTGGGAGATCGCCTGGAACCCGGGCTTCCCGCTCGGCCCGGACGGCTCGCTGACCGTGCCCGACTTCGGCTGACCGGTCAGCTCCAGACGGTACGGCGGTAGCCGCGGTGGCCGGCGCACGAGTCGCGCTGCCCGCCGGTCAGGCTGACCGTGCCGTCGCGGCACTGCACCAGCCAGCCGCGTCCGGACCAGAAGCGGGGGACGCAGTCGAACCAGTCGCAGACGCCCCGGGCGGGCTTGCGGACCCGGGAGCCGCCGCAGAAGTCGTACCCGAAGGGGTTGGCCGGGGCGCCGCAGCGCCGCTCGACGACGGCCGGCCGGGGAGCGCGCGACGACGTGGGTGCGGGCGTGGTGCCGGTGTGTCGGGGTTTCGGCACGGCGGTGGGCTCGACCCGGACGGCCGGGGCGATCACCAGCGGCGTGGGTGTGGGGGTGGCCGCCGGGGTGGCGGCGGCGGCCAACTCCGACCCGCCGGTACGCCCCGGCGGGTCGGACTCGAACAGCATCGCCGGCACGATCAGGGCGAGGGCCGCCCCGACCGCGACAGCGCGCGGGCCGACGAACGCGGCGAGCCGGGCCTGGCGCGGGGTGGCGATGGCGGGCCGCACGGGCCGGGCCGCGGCATGTTCCTCGATCAGCTCGTCGAGTTGCGCGACGACAGCGGCCCGCTGCTCGATCGCATCGGCGAACGCCAGGGTCAGCTTGAACCGGAAGTCGGCCACCGCGCCGGTGGGCAGCATCAGGCCGGAGGTGCGCCGCCGGTCCAGGACCTGGAGCAGCGTCACCGGCGCGCCCGGGTCGTGGGACAGTCCGGTCATCCGCCCGTACGCCCAGTCGCGCCGGCCGCGGCCGCCGAGCAGCACCAGCCTCCGGTTGGTGAGCACGGCGAGCCCGGCGTCGACGGCCCGGACGCCTTCGGGGCGGCGCGGGCGCAGCTCGGGCGGATCGGGTTCGACGGTCAGTTCGGGGGCCGGTAGCACGGCGGTGTGCCGTACCTCCACCAGTTGCGCGGCCGGCAGCGTCCAGAAGACCAGCTCACCGGGGGCCAGCTCCATGGGCAGGCCGACGCCTGCCTCGGCGGAGCCGTGGAAGGACACGGCGAGGGTACGCAGGCGGCGCAGTTCGTCGTCGCGTCGTCGCCACGCCTCGTCGGCCGCGTGGAAGGTGCGCAGCCGCCGTTCGTTCTGGCGGTGCGCCCACCGGTACCGCCACGTGGAACCCGTCGAATCAGTCATCGCCACGCCGACTCCTCCGCCGCGCGAGCCCACCGGGGTGTCGTTCCTGTCAACTGTGGCGGAGGGGCAAGAAGACACGCGCAAGTTGCAAATCCAACCGATCGGGTGATTGACCTGCACGTTAGGCCGAATCCCACTCATCGCCTCCCCGACGATCTCGGCTGCCCCGCTTCACCCTGCGAGGGGGTCGGAGCGTCGGTAACGTCAGCCGCAACGGGCCGTGGCGTGACGGCGAGGAGGTGGACCGGTGGGCGAACCGACCGTCGTGGTGGCCGTGGACATCGGCACCACCAGCACCAAGGCGGTCGCCTACGACACCGGCGGGCGGCAACTCGTCGCGCACTCCCATGGTTACCCGCTCGACGAGCCGCACCCCGGGTACGCCGAGCAGGACCCGCAGCTGATCTTCGACGCGGTGGTCCAGTCGATCCGAGAGGTGGTCGACGAGCTGCCCGGACCCGTCGCCGGGCTGTCCTTCAGCAGCGCCATGCACAGCCTCATCGGGCTGGACGCCGACGGCGTTCCGCTCACCCCGTCGATCACCTGGGCCGACTCCCGAGCCAGCCTCCAGGCCGAACGGCTCCGCGCCGTGCCGTCCGGCCTGGCCATCCACCGGCGCACCGGCACCCCGGTCCACCCGATGGCGCCACTGCCGAAACTGGTCTGGTTCTCCGAGCAGCAACCGAAACTGTTCGAACGCGTCGCGCACTGGGTCGGCATCAAGGACTACGTGCTGCTGCGGCTGGCCGAGGCGCTGGTCACCGACCACTCCGTCGCCTCCGCCACCGGCCTGATGAACATCCACCGACTCGCCTGGGACGCCGAGGCGCTCGGCATCGCCGGCATCACCGAGGAACAGCTACCCCAGCTCGTACCGACCACCCACGTGCTGCCCGGACTCACCCCCGAGGCGGCCGCGGCCACCGGCCTGCCCCTCGCCACCCCGATCGTGGTGGGCGCCGGCGACGGACCACTGGCCAACCTGGGCCTCGGCGCGGTGCACCCCGGCGAGGTGGCCTGCTCCATCGGCACGAGCGGCGCCATGCGGGTGATGGTGGAACGCCCCGGCGTCGACCCGCTCGGCGGGGTCTTCTGCTACGCCCTCACCGAGCGCCGCTGGGTGGTCGGCGGCGCGATCAACAACGGCGGCATCGTCCTGCAGTGGGCCGGCGAGGCACTCGCCCCTGAACTCGGCGAACACGCCGAGGAGGAACTGCTCGAACTGGCCGCCCGCGCGCCGGTCGGCTCCGGCGGGCTGATCATGCTGCCGTACCTGCTCAGCGAACGCGCGCCGCACTGGAGCGCGCTGCCCCGCGGCGCGTACGTCGGGCTCACCCACGGCCACCGCCGCGAACACCTCGTCCGGGCCGCGCTGGAGGGGGTCTGCCAGCAGCTCGCCCTGGTCCTCGCCTCCGTCAGGGCGGCCGGCAACGAGGTACGCGAGGTCCGCGCCAGCGGCGGCTTCGCGCGCAGCCCGCTGTGGCGGCAGATCCTCGCCGACGCGCTCGGCATGCCCGTGCGCTTCCCCCACGGCCATGAAGGATCCAGCTTCGGGGCCGCACTGCTCGGCATGCAGGCGCTCGGCCTGATCGAGTCCATCGACGTCGCCGCGGACCTGGTCCAGATCGAGGAAACGGTACGCCCCGACCCGGCCTCCGCCGCCATCTACGCCACCCTCCTGCCGCTCTTCTCCGAGCTGTACGACGCGCTCGTGCCGACGTTCGCGTCGCTGCGGCGACTGGCGCCGAGCCTGCCGCCGGAACCACCACCCATCGCCCTTCCCCGCTGACCCGGGGCGGACGACTCCCGAAGGTCGTGATAGCCGTGGTCGCACTGCTCGCCGCACCGGCGCCGCTCACGAACGCCGGTCACACCCAACTGGTCATCGCCGCCGTGCTCGGCATCGTCGCGGTGGTGCTCCTCATCGCCTGGGGCAAGGTGCACCCGTTCCTCGCCCTGATCCTCGGCGCGGCCGTACTCGGGGTGGTCGCCGGCGTCGCCGTCGACAAGATCGTCACCTCGTTCAGCGCGGGCGTCGGCTCGACCGTCGGCGGCGTCGGCCTGCTCATCGCCCTCGGCGCGATGATCGGCGGCCTGCTCGCCGAATCCGGCGGCGCCGACAAAATCGTCGAACGCGTCGTCGCCCGGGTCTCCGGCGGCGCCCTGCCCTGGGCGATGGCCGGCGTGGCCGCCCTGATCGGGCTCCCGCTCTTCTTCGAAGTCGGCGTGGTCCTGCTGGTGCCGATCGTGCTGCTGGTCTCCCGCCGGGTCGACGTACCGCTGATGAAGATCGGCATCCCGGCGCTGGCCGGCCTGTCCGTGCTGCACGGCCTGGTGCCGCCGCACCCCGGCCCGCTGGTCGCCATCGACGCCCTCGGCGCCAACCTCGGCCAGACCCTCGCCCTCGGCCTCCTGATCGCCATCCCCACCGTGATCATCTCCGGCCCGGTCTTCGGCAACCTCATCGCCCGCTACGTGCCCGCCACCGCACCGGAGGCGCTGCTGCCCACCCGCCAGCCGGTCACGGCCACCGAACGACGCCCCACCACCCCGTCCGGCGGCCGACTCGACGCCGACGGCGACCTGGTCACCGAGGACGACCTGATCAACCCAGGCACCGGCCGCCCCGGCGCGCCGATCGACGAAGGACAACGCCCCCGCCGCGCCCCCGCCCTGTGGGCCGCCGTGATCACCGTGCTGCTGCCCGTGGCGCTGATGCTGCTGCGCGCCATCGGCGAGCTCACCCTCGCCAAGGACACCGGCGGCCGCAAGGCGCTGGACATCGTCGGCACCCCGATCATCGCCCTGCTCGCCGGCGTCATCTTCGCGATGATCTTCCTCGGCTACCGCACCGGGTTCAGCCGCAACCAGGTCTCCGGCTTCCTCGGCGGATCACTGCCGGCGATCGCCGGCATCCTGCTGATCGTCGCCGCCGGCGGTGGTTTCAAGCAGGTACTCGTCGACGCCGGCGTCGGCAACCTCGTCGCCGACGCCGCCAAGGGCGCGAACCTCTCGCCGCTGCTGCTGGGCTGGCTGGTCGCCGTCGGCATCCGGGTCGCCACCGGCTCGGCCACCGTCGCCACCATCACCGCCGCCGGCATCGTCTCACCGCTCGCCGCCACCCTCGGCGGCACCGAGGTGGCGCTGCTGGCCCTGGCCGTAGGCTGCGGGTCGCTGTTCTTCTCGCACGTCAACGACGCCGGCTTCTGGCTGGTCAAGGAGTACTTCGGGCTGACCGTCGGGCAGACCATCAAGAGCTGGTCGGTGATGGAGACGATCATCTCCGTGGTCGGCTTCGCCGGCGTCCTCATCATCGACGTCTTCGTCTAACGGCCCATCACCATCAGGTACGCCGTCCCGCACATCACAGCGCGCTACCCAGCGGAGAGCACCTGGGATCAGCCGCCCGCCACAGGTGGCGAGGACCGGCCGGCCAGATCGGCGAGGCTGGGGGAACCGGGCGTGGATCCCCCAGCGGCCTACCGGCGCCGTTCTTCCTTCAGCACTCGGCCGTAAGCGTCGCCTTCCAGTAATGCATCGAACCGGCGGGCGAGTAGGTCGTGCTCACCTCATAACAGCTCGCGCTGTAGGCGTGCATCTGCGCCAATGCGTCCTGGTGCGCGTTCTCGGGCAGGTAGCCGTATCCGATGAAGGTTTCGGTAGTGGCTGTTGCCGGGCCGGCGTTGGCGGGAGTTGCGCCGGCAATCGTCGTGACGGTCAAGCCGAGGCCGGCTGCGGTCGTCACACGTGCGAGGATCCGTTTCCTGAGCATGAGCCCATCCCTCCTACTGCTAGATATGTGGCTTGGGAGATGCTGGACCATTGCTATGGCACCAGACCGTGCCAGGTGAGTCAGAACGGGAGCGCCCGCTCCCACCTCCTCTCGGCCAGAGGACTTCCGCATCGCGCTCGGTCAATATCCTAACCATATCGGCGACTTTGACCTCCTCGGCATCACGGGTGGCCTCCTTGATCCACGAGCTGTCGCAGAAAGGCAAGTTCGCGTCGCACCGCCGAGACGCAGTCGGCGACCCACAGGCGATTCAGCTCGAAGGCGATGAAGAGCAGGTCCGCAAACGGCGGCGGAAGCCACGGCCGAGTAAGCGGCATGCGCGCCAACCCGCCGTACCCGTGGAGTCGGCAGCGACCACCCTGCGCTGGCTGGCCTTCCCGGGATGCTGCCACCCGGGCACCCGCACGTCCGACCATGTCACTGCGGTGCCGTGATCTGGGTCAGGGCGCCTCGACGCCCGAGATGCGGAACTTGTGCACCTCGGCGCCGCGGATCGCCGCCACCTGCTCCTCGGCCGGGCCGGACCCGCGGAACGCGAGCAACTGCTCGTCGGACTCCCACCGCTCGTACACGTTGATCCGGCCCGGCTCGACGAGGTCCGCGCTCACCGCGAAGTCGACGCAGCCCGGCGCCGAGCGGGCCGCCCGGACGGCGGTCACGCAGGAGGCCAGGTAGGCGTCCCGCTCGGCGTGGTCGACGTAGAGGGTGCCGGCGACGATGATCAAGGAGACCTCCCGCGGATGAGCCGTCCGGCCCATCCTGGCACCCGGGCGAGGATCAGGCCCGGTTGATCGCATTCGCGTGGATGGCCTCGCTCAGGTACGCGGCCATCCCCGGCCGGATCTTCTCGTAGTACGCGGTGAACCGCGGGTCGCCGACGTACATGTCGGCCAAACCGGTGTGGATCTCGTAGGAGCAGTCGTAGAACCAGCGGGTGATGCGCTGCCGGTGCTCCTCCGCCAGCGCCATCGCCTCCGGGCTGTCGGCCGGGGCGCCCGAGGCCATCAGCTCGGCGAACCGCCGCCCCCAGTCCTCGTTCTCGGCCTTGTTCCGCAGCCAGTCCTCCTTGCTGTACCGGACGACCCGCTCAGTCGACTGCCGGTACGCCTCGGTGCCGCCCCAGCGCCGCTCCGCCTCCTCGGCGTGCGCGTCCGGGTCGAAGTCCCCGAAGACCTCGAACCGTTCCTCCGGCGTGAGCTCAATGTTCAACGTTCTCGCCTCCATCGCAAGCTCGATCGCCGCGACCATCTCCCGCAGCTTCCCGATCCGCCCGGTGAGCAACTCGTGCTGCCGCCGCAGGTGCGGCAGCGGGTCCGCGCCCGGGTCGTCGAGGATCTCGGCGATCTCCTCCAACGGGAACCCCAACTCCCGGTAGGCCCGGATGACCTGCAACCGCTCCAAGTCCGCGTCCTCATAGCGGCGGTAGCCGGCCGGGGTGCGTCCGCTCGGCGACAGCAGCCCGATCTCGTCGTAGTGGTGCAGCGTGCGGACCGTGACCCGGGCCGCCCGCGCCACCTGACCCACCGTGTACGGCATGGGTTCCCTCCCTTCCACGGCCAAGGGTCCCGCCTCTCGCTACGTGAGGGTCAAGCCAGATTCTGCATCCCACCTCACACCGACGTGCCGGAAAGCCGATCGCCCCCGGCCTCACCAGGCCGGGGGCGATCGTGGCGGGATCAGGCGGTGACCGGCTCCCGGGCCTTCTCCGGCGCGGCGAACGCCTCGCTGGCCGGGGTGCGGAACGCGTGCACCAGGCCGGCGATCGACAGCAGCAGGAGCAGCGCCGCCCCCAGGTACATGGCCAGGGCGCCCTGCCCGGCCTTGCGGCCGAACTCGCTGAAGCCGTACGAGGTCAGCAGCATGCCGCGCAGGCTCTCACCCTTGAAGACGGTCTCCCGCTGGGCGGTGACCTGCGCGAGCTGCTTCTGCAGGTCGGCCAGGTTGGCGGCGTTGCTCTGCTCGGCCTGGGCCACCTGCTGCTTCAGCGCTGCCTCCGGCTGGCCCAGATCGGCGTAGGTCTTGCCGCCGGAGATCGACTTGAGGTGCAGCCCGATGAACTCGTTGGCGTAGCACTCGGCCTGCTTGCCGGTGGTGAGCTGCTTCCCGGCGTACTCGCGCAGGCAGTCCGACTTCTTCTCCTCGTCGGTGAGCTGGTCGGCCGGCTTGAAGCTGATGTGCTGCGCGGCGAGCTGGTCGTGCACGTAGGTGTTGGCGAAGTTGGCGTTCGTCGTCAGGACGATGCCCACGACGAGCAGCAGGACCGCAAGGCCCAGCCCGCCGATGCTGAACAGCAGATCCAAGGTCCGGCGCTTCATGACCGCTCCTGTGTGGCTGGTGGCGTCTTCTCGATGTCCGTTTCATCGTCGCCGCCGGCGCAGCCCATCAAGCAGGGCCGAACCCCCTGTTCCACCCGGGACCTTCGACCTGCCGTCGGCGGGTCAACATTCCTCGGCGCCCCGCCGGGAGAACTCCTCAAGGGTGAGTTCACGCAAGGACTCGGACTCGTCCTGGTAGCTCGTGATCAGGACCGAACCGGGCTTCAGTCCAGCCAGGTCGGCGAGCCGGAAGGTCACCCGTGCCGCAGAGAAGGAGTTGTCGTCCGTCGCGGCGTACATCGCGAAGTCGACTACGCCGTTGGGAAGCGTTGACGGTGGAAAGCCGGTCAGCGGCACCGTCGCCGGGGAGGTCGCGTCATCCGGTACGCGATATTCGCGCCCGGGCCAGTCCCACTCGGTGTGTCGAGGATGCCGGTCGTCGGCGGTGGCGTCGAAGAGCAGCACGACGTCCGGCGGGTGTGGGGCGCACCAGGCCAGCATGGCCACCGGTTGCCCGGATCCATCCACGCTGACGCCGGTGATTCCCTTGATCTCCGGGGAGCAGGCCGTCAGACCGGGAACGGTGAGCAGCATGACGGCGGACGCGGCGACGGCTCGGCGCAGCGGGGTGGCCATGGGCTCACTGTCCCTTCACCGGGTCAACGTTCCCACCCAGGGCCGTAACGGGTAGGTGACGATCAGCGGGTGGCGTCGGCCGGGGTGAGGATGGTGAGCAGCTCGGTCAGGGTGGCCGGGCGGCCGTACCGCCAGCCCTGGCCGTGCAGGCAGCCGATCGCGGTCACCGCCGCGTGCTGGGTGCCCGTCTCGACCCCCTCGGCCACCACCACCAGGTCGAACGCGCCGGCCAGCCGGTTGACCATCTCCACCGTGGCGTACGCCTGCGTGTCCTCGGCGTCCAGCCGGGACACGAAGGACCGGTCGATCTTCAGCTCGGTCGCCGGGATGCGGTGCAGGTAGCTCAGCGAGGAGTAGCCGGTGCCGAAGTCGTCGATGGCGATCCGGATGCCGAGGTCGCGGAGCTGGCGCAGCCGCTCCAGCACGGCCTCGCTCCCCTCGATCAGCGCCGACTCGGTCAGTTCGAGGGTGAGCGCGCGCGGTGGCAGGCCGGCTGCGGCGGTGGCGGCGGTGACCGTGGCGATCAGATCGGGGCGGCGCAGGTGGGCGGCGGCGATGTTGACCGCCACGGTGACCTCGGGCGCCTGTTCCCGCCAGGTCGCGGCGGCCCGGCACGCCTGCTGTATCACCCATCGGTCGATCGCGAGGATCAGCCCGGTCTCCTCGGCCAGCGGCAGGAACTTTCGCCGGCGGGAGCACCCCGAGCCGCGGGTGCCGCCACCGCACCAGCGCCTCCGCGCTGCGGACCGCGCCGGTGGCCAGGTCGACGATCGGCTGGAACTCCATCAGCAGCTGTCCCTCGTCGACCGCGCGGCGCAGGTCGGCGATCAGCTCGGCCCGGGTCACCGCCGACTCGCGCAGCTGCGGGGTGCAGGTCCGGTACGCCGACTTGCCGGCCGCCTTCGCCGCGTACATGGCGATGTCGGCGTCGCGGAGCAGGTCGGTGTGGGAGGTGTGCTGCGGGCCGTACTCGGCGATGCCGATGCTGGCCGACGGGTGCACGCCCAGGTCCTCCTCGCCGGGCAGCGGTTCGAGGGCGGCGAGCAGGCGCTCGGCGAGCCGCTCGGGCGACACCGGCCGGTCGCGGTCGAGCAGCACCGCGAACTCGTCGCCGCCGAGCCGGGCGATCATGCCGTCGGCGCCGACGGCGTCGCGCATCCGGTCGGCGATGGTGGTCAGCAGCCGGTCCCCGGCGGCGTGCCCGAAGCGGTCGTTGACCTGCTTGAACCCGTCCAGGTCAAGGAGCAGCACGGCGACCGGGCCGCCGTCGCGCAGGGCCCGGCGCAGCCGCCGGGTGAAGGTCAGCCGGTTGGGCAGGCCGGTGAGCTGGTCGGAGTAGGCGAGCCGGCGCAGCCGGACGACCAGCCGTAGGTTCTCGTTGGCGGCCAGCCCCTGCCGCAGGGCCAGCACCCCGAGCAGCGCCATCATGGCGACGAAGATCAGGTGGGGCGTCTGCCCGGTGGGCCGCCGGGCGAGGACCACGGCGATGATCGCCCCGCCCACCGGCAGGTAGGGCAGGGCGACCCGCCACCACGGGGGCAGCGGCGACTCCGTGCCCTCGTCGTCCCCGTCGTCGCCGGTCGGTGGTGGGCACCGGGTGGCGACGCCGATCAGCAGGTAGCTCAGCGGCCAGCAGAGGTCGATGGGATGGCCGGGGGCGTAGCTGCCGTGCGCGACGAGGGAGACGTAGATGGTGTCGGCGATGGCCCGGGTGGCGAGGCTGACGCCGATCAGCGTGTGCGCCGGCCACATCGGGCGGGCCGGCCCGGCGACCGCCACCAGGATGGTGAGCTGCATCAGGTCGAACATCGGGTAGAGCAGCCCGAAGGTGCGCAGCGGGTCGGTCAGGTCGGCGGCGGCGACGTCGCGGAACACCACCAGCCAGGCGATCGGGATCAGGGCCAGCCCGACGATCACCCCGTGAGCAGGGTTCGGGCCTGCCCGACCAGGTTGCGTGGGGCGGCCAGCGAACACAGCAGCGCGGCGGTGCCGGTGACGATGCCGGCGGTGAAGAGCCCTCCGACGAGCGCGGTGTGCGGCAGCTCGTGCCCGGCGAGCCGCTCGACTGTCCACACGCTCCGGCCGATCGCGGCGAGCGCCATGGTGACGGCCAGCAACGTCCAGAACCGTTGTAGCGTCTCCGGGTGCCGCCGGACCGCCCCGGTGCAGGCCACCGCCGCCCAGCTGGCCACCGCGACCGCGCCGAGGTCGCTGGCCAGGGCCGCGCCGGGCAGGCCGGCCGCCAGCCAGAGGGCTTCGAAGAGTACGACGAACGCGGCCGCGACGAGCCCGACGCGGCCGGAGAGCGAGGGACGGGCCACGCCCGGGGCGGCGAGGCTCACGTCCTGCTGGGGTACAACGAACTTCGCTCCGGCCTTCTGTGCGCGCACCCTCGACGATGAGGACCGGTTGCGGACGGCGAACGGGAGCCAGCGTAGCTACCCCCGGGTATCGCCGCCAGAGCGGATCGGTGTCGGTCACCGTACCGGTCAGGTCGGTGACGGCGTGTCGTGGCGGCGGTAGAGGGCGACCAGGAGGCCGTAGCGCGGCTGGTCCGCGGCGGCCTCCTCGGCGTCGCCGACGAGGTCGTCCAGGGTGGCCCGGAGCCGGTGCGCCTGCTCCGGGGTGAGCCGCAGGTGGCGCAGGTGCAGCAGCGGGTCCGGGTCGCCGGTGAGTTCCTCGGCGACCGCGCCGAGCATGGCGGCGGTGGTTTCGGAGTCGACGGTCTCGCCGACGAGGCGGCGGTAGGTGCGTTCGTGGTACTGCTCGGTGCCGCCGCGTACCTGCCGGGTGTGGGCGGGGCGGACCATGCCCGACTCGGTGAGCACCTTGAGGTGGTGGGCGATCGTGCTTTTCGCCGCGCCCAGGCCGGCGGCGAGTTGGCTGATGGTGGCCGGGCCGGGTCCGAGCGCGAAGAGCAGCCGGTGCCGGAACGGGTGGGCCAGCGCCTTGAAGTGGGCCGCGGTGTGGGCCTGCAACGCGTCCGTGATCTCGTCGGTCACCCGGAAAGCGTCTACTTCTCTTGACGCTTTGTCAAACGGCTGCTCTACTGGCCCCATCACAGTGGACCTACGGACGGGGGCATCCGATGCGCCACGACGAGATCACCAAGGTCGTCGAGCGGGCCACAAAACTGGTCACCGAGCAGTACGTCTTTCCCGACGTCGCCGAACAGATCGCCGCGCACCTCGGCGACCGGCTCCGCGACGGCCGGTACGCCGACGTCACCGACCCGGCGACCCTCGCCGCGCTGGTCACCGAGGACCTCCAGTCGGTCAACGACGACCGGCACCTGCGGCTCAAGCACCACCCCGCGGCCCTGCCCGAGCGCGACGAGGACCCGGACGAGGAGTTCTGGGCCCGGGAGGCCGCCGCCACCATGGGCGGCATCGCTCGGGTGCAGCGGCTGGCCGGCAACGTCGGTCTGCTGGACATCCGCCCGTGCCTGTTCCCACCGCAGATCGCCGGCGACGCCATGACGGCGGCGCTGCGGCTGCTCGGCGACACCGACGCGCTCCTGCTCGACCTGCGCGGCAACCGCGGCGGCAGCCCCGACATGGTCGCCCTGATCTGCGGCTGGTTCTTCGCCGAACCCGCACACCTGCACACCATGTACGACCGGGTCGGCACCGCCCACCAATTCTGGAGTGCGGCCTACCTGCCGGTCCCGACGTACGCGGCCGACAAACCGGCCCACGTACTGACCTCCGCGGAGACGTTCTCCGGCGGCGAGGAACTCGCGTACGACCTGCAGCAACTCGGCCGGGCCACCGTGGTCGGCGAACGCACCGGCGGCGGCGCCCATCCCCGGGTCGGCCACCGGATGCACCCCCACCTGGAGCTCACCGTGCCGGTGGCCCGGCCGGTCAACCCGGTGACCGGCACCAACTGGGAGGGCAGCGGAGTGGTCCCCGACGTCGAGGTGCCGGCCGGCGCCGCGCAGGACGTGGCGCACCGGCGGGTGCTGGAGGCGCTGCTGGCCGCCGACCCGCATCGGCCGACGGCAGACGAGGCGCGCGATACCCTGGCCGCCTTTCCTTGACGGGCGCCAGCAGCCGCCGTTTGGGATCATGGTTGAGGTTCGAGGTTGAGGCGGCACGTGCAGTCGGTCGTCGGGCTCAGGCTTGATGTAGGCGCTGCCGGCCTGCCGGTGCAAGACGCCGGGGGCGTTGCCAACAGGCAAGGTAGCTGCTTCGACGAGGCGGATCTCTCGCCAAAGCTAAGCGAGCACGTTAACTGATCTTGTGAACGTACGACTGCCAGAGGCGTTGGGGTGGAGGTTCTCTGAGGTGACCACGTGGGACGTGCCACATCTGGCCAGGTCTGATGCAGTTGGTCCCGAGACGTGGGGGCGAGCGGCATGATCAGATGCCTACTGATTGATCTCCCGGCTTGACGCTGGGGTGCCCGACCCGCCCGACCCGTGTCCACTGGCCTGAACGTCGAGTTCTTGACGTAGCCAAACCTTCGGACGAGGTGGCGACGCGCACAGGAAGCCGGTACTCTGAATCAGAGATACAGATCATGATTCACTGCTGGGGGAGTAGATCATGAGCAACCCGAATGCAGGGGCGTCGATTGAGCGTGCCCGGACGACCGCCGGCCTCAGCCAACGAGCCCTTGCAGACAAGACGGGCATCTCCCAGTCCACCCTGTCGCGGATCATCTCCGGCGACCGCGTGGCGAAGATGCCTGAGATTGTGGCAATCGCGTGGGCGACCGGGCACACGGTGGCCCAACTGACCGGAGCGCAGACGGTGGCTGACCGAGTTCAATGCGCGGCTCGGGCCACCAACGGCTCCGGCATGGAAGGCATGCGCCAGGCGCTCCTGCACTTCCTAGAGTTGGACGACTACTTGGCTGAGCAGGCGATCCCCGCAACGATTTGACGTTGGTGGTTGAACGTGAACGCTGAAACCGAGGGGCGTATTGCTGCCGAGCGCTTCCGGGAAGATCACCGTTTGGGCGTGCAGCCTTTGGGTGACCTCATTGCGATCATCGAGCAGACAACTGGGATCGATGTGGCTGTACTCGACGCGGGGCCGGACGAGCACGGCCTGACGATGAGAGACCCGCAGCGGAATACTATGTTCCTCGGTGTCGCACGTACTCCGAATCCGATGCGACAACGCAGCACGCTCGCTCACGAACTCGGCCACGTAAAGTTCGAAGACTGGGCGGACGCCGATGCGGGCAACTGGAGCGACCGCTCCCCTGCTGAAGTTCGGGCCGACGCCTTCGCAAGGCATCTGCTTCTGCCAGTGAACGGCTTGCGAGAATTCCTTGGCGATCGAAAGGAGGTAACGCAGTCCGCCCTCTCTGCGGTCGTCCAGCGATTCGTGGTGTCGCCAGCAATGGCCGCCATCGCGCTGTACAAGGCTGGGTACATCGATGCCGTGACAAAGTCGGATTGGATGAACCTATCCACACGGCAGCTTGCTGTCCGTTTCGGGTGGATCGACCAATACCAGGCACTACAGGTCGACTCCGACAAGCGCAGGGCACCACAGAAACTGCTTGCCCGTGCAACCAAAGGGTATGCCGAGGGTGTGCTTTCGGCACAGGCCATCGCCACCTTGCGCGGCATCCCGGTAGAGACCGCTGAAGCGGAACTGCGGGAGGTCGGCATCGTGCCCGCTGAGCGGCCGGTTGCCTGGGCTGACGCTGCTGAACTGCCTGACGTGCCGGTGGATTGGGCGACCCTGGACGCAGACCTGAGCGCGCCGGATGACGATCAGGACCCGACGGCCGAGACAGAAGCAAGATGAGCCAGCGGCCAATCATTGACGCCGGACCCAGCTTGAACTTTTTCTCGATAAACAAGGAACGGCTTCTCATCGGCATCCTTGGGCCGCTCAGCGTTCCGGAGACAGTGCAGGCCGAGGTGATGCGCAAGTCCCAGGAGGACACCCGGTTCCGCCCTGCCGCAACCGTTTGGCGCAAGCTAACACCGCGCTGGATTCACATACTCTCCGACGACGAGACGCCCGAACTCGCAGCAGTCGTACACCGAATCACACAGCAGCCCATGCAAGAGCGACTAAGGCACCCCAGAGACTTGGGCGAGATCATGGTAGTGGCCCACGCTGTCGTCGCCGCCGAAGCGGGTGAGACGATGACTGTGCTCATTGATGACGGGTCAGGGGCCCGGATCGCGACGTCCGAAATCAGCCGACTGCATCGACTTCGCGCTCAAGGTCATGCTGTGGGATCGATCAAACTCGTGAACACGCTGACAATCCTGAAGCGTGCAGCAGGCGGTGAGCACATCCCCGACAAGGGAACGATGCGCGACATTTACCAACGGCTACGCGGCCTCGACGACGGCCTACCACCAGTCGAAGCGACGAGCCTCCTGTCTCCTTCCCATTGGCAGTAAACGGTGGTCTTCACGGGATAGCCCGTGCACGACCCGGCTAGGTAGCGACCAGAGATCGCTAGGGACGGCGGTGGGCGAGCACGTACAGCCGCCGGGTCTCCACCTCGTGCGGGTAGCTGACCCGTTCCAGGCGCGCCTCGATGGTGAACCCGGTCTCGTCCAGCGTCGCGAGCAGCGCCTCCGCGGCGAAGAAGTAGAAGTCGACGTCCACCCGGTGTCCCCACCACTCGTCCAGGTGCCGCACCTCGCTGCCGAGGTGCACGGCGACCAGCAGTGGCGCTTGCGGCCGCAGCACCCGGCGGGCCTCGGCGAGGGCCGGTCGCAGCTCGTCGGGGGTGAGGTGGATGACCGAGTACAGCGCCACCGCCGCGCCGAACTCGCCGTCCGCGGCGGGCAGCCGCAGCAGGTCACCTTCGCGGAACTCCACCTCCGGGTACGCGCGGCGGGCCTGCGCCACCATGCCCGGCGACAGGTCGATGCCCACCGCCGGCACGCCCCGCCCGGCCAGCCAGTGGGTGACGTGTCCCGGCCCGCAGCCGAGGTCCGCCACCGGCCCGGGCCCGGCCAGCTCGACCAGGGCGGCCAGCAACGCCCGATCGAGGGGCTTGCCGGTCAGCTCGTCGGCCAGGCGGTCCCGATACTCCCCGGCGACGGTGTCGTAGCTGCGCCGCACCCGGTCGTGATCGCTGCTCATCGCGGGCTCCATCCTGACGTCAGGTCCATTCCTCCGCCGGGTCTCCGTCGCCGCTGTCGGGTGCGGGGCCGGCGGTGGCCGGCGGGCCGCCGTGGGTCCACGGCGTCTCCTCGGTGGCGGGGAAGTTCCCGGCCGGCATGAACGCGTCCGACAGGGTGGTGAAGCAGAGCCGCTCCCCCACCTCCGGCACGCTGCCCGGCGGGGCGGTCAGCCCGCGCCCCATCCCGCCCGACAGTTCCAGCACCACCTCGGTCTTGCCGTCCGCGCCCGGGGTCAGGAAGACCACCTTCGCCTTCTGGCCGGGCCGGGCCGGCGAGTACAGCGTGGCTCCGACCGGCACCAGCACCGGCTCCGTGGTGACCACCTGGACGCGGGGGCGCAGCACCGGCCGCTTGCCCGTGTCGTCCACCCGCTTCGGGTCCGCCAGGGTCACCTCGCCGACGAACGCCTCCCCGGTCAGCCGGTGCTCGGCCATCACCAGGGGGTCGTCGTAGGCGCGCTGCACCGCGTACGAGGCGAGGGCTCGCTCCAGCCGGTGCAGCCGCACCGCCGCGGCCACCGCCCCGTCCCGGCGCGGCTGCGGCCCGCCCCCGTCGTCGAGGTGCTCGGCGTAGCCGGTGAAGGCATCCTTGTCGCCGTCCCACCGGCCGGCCACCCGGGCGCCGGGCGGCAGCCCGCGCAGCAACCCCACACCGCGCCACATCAGCTCCCAGGTGGGCGTGAGCTGGTCGCGCAGCAGCCGCTCCAGCTCCGCGTACGCGCCCGCGCGGGCCACCGGGTCGCCGTCGGTCTCCGCGTAAGCGGTCATCGCCGGGGCGAGCCGGTGGTTGTCGAAGTCCGGGTCGGTGGCCGGGCCGGCGGGCGGGCAGACCTGCGGGTCCTCGGCCCGGGCGGCCGCCTCGGCGCCGGTCGAGCCGGGCGGCGGATCGATCCAGCCGAGCAGCGCCGGCAGGTGCAGGTCCTCCACCGCGCTCTGCCCGGTCGCCCAGTGCAGCGTCAACGCCTCGGTCATCGCCACCAGCGCCGCCGAGCCGGGATGCTCGGCGCGCTCGGCGAAGAAGGTCAGCCAGCGCCCGAGCAGCGGCACCGACGGATGCACGGGGTATTCGCCGTCCGGGCGGCGGAACCGGGTGGAGCGGCCGAACAGCCGCAGGAAGGTGACCCCGGCCGGGTTCGGCACCAGCACCTGCGGGGCGTCAACGTACCGGTAGCGCACGTCCCTGCCCCGGTCGACCGGCACCGCCTCGCTGACCCCACGGAACGAGTCCAGATAGGGCAGCAGGATCGCGGCCAGCTCGGCGGCGAACGCGAAGCGCTGGTCGCGGTTGCGGGGCTGCGGCACGACCAGCAGCCGCGCCTCGTCGGGCGCGGCACCGACCATCGCGGCGAGCGGCGCGTTCGCCTCGCCCGCCATGGCAAGGGGCACCACCACGAGCGGCCGCTCCGACAGGTGCAGGTGCCGGACGGTGGCCACCGGCTGGGCCACCCCGGCGGCGACCGCCTGCGCCTGGGCGAGGGCGCGCAGGGTGCTCACCGGGACCTCCGGGACGAGACGGGCCGGGCCCGCCGGCGCGGCGTACTCATGCCGGGTTCCCGGCGAGAGCGTCGGCGCGCAGGCGGGCGGCGGCGCGCAGCAGCGCGGCGGACTCCGCCTGCTCCGGGTCCGGGGCGCGGTCGCCGTCGGCCAGCGCCAGCATCTCCCCGATGTCGGCGAGGCCGCCCAGCGCCTCCCGCACCGACCGGCCCAGCGCGGTGGTGTGGCCGCGCGCCTCGTGCCGGCAGAAATACGCCAGCTCGCAGGCGGCCAGGCAGTCGGGCGCGTAGCGGGCGGCCACCCCGGTCAGCGCGGCGGTCAGGGTCGCCGGGTCGGCGGTCAGGTCGGCGGTGAAACCGGCGGGCACCTCGGCGAGCAGATCGTCGATCCGGGCCATCCGGTCGAGCTGGCGGCGCAGCACCAGCAGTTGCTTGCGGACGTCGAGCAGGCTGGCCACCGGCCGGTTGGCGAAGTCGCGCGGGCAGACCAGCACCACCTCGTGCGAGACGAGATCCGGGTCGTGCCCGGCGGAGGCCAGCAGCTCGCGCAGCGCCAGCACGTAGACGCCCGACTGGATCGCGGCGGCGGAAACCTTCGCCGGGTCGGCCTGACCGTCGATCACCGGGAACGACTTGATCTCCACCACGTGGAAGCGGCCGCCGAGCCGGGCGGCGACCAGGTCCGGTTCCAGGTGCACCCGCCGGCCGGCCACGTCCAGCCCGAGCAGCGGATGGTCGAACAGCGCCGGCTCGTCACCGCCGCCGGTCAACGCCGCCCGGGACCGCTCGTGCCGGTCCGGCAGGTCCTCCGCGCCGCCCAGGTCCGTCCAGGTCGCGCCCGCCGGCACCGGTACGCCCAGCCGCTCCGCGACCAGCCGCAGCAACTCCGTCCCGCCGTCCGCCTTCACCTGGGCCTCGAAGGCGTTGCCCCGGGTGATGGCGAAGCGGGACTGGCCGAACCGGGCCGGGAAGCCGATCCGCTCGGCCAGCTTCGGCTTGTCCACCCCGGCGCTGTCCAGCACCGCCCGCCGGGTGCAGCCCGGGTTGCCGGTCAGCGCGGCGATGGTGCGGGCGTTGTGCCGCCGGGGCGGCACGCCGCCCCGGATGTCGGCCAGGCGCTGCGCAGTGTCCGTCACGACAGGCCACGATAGCCGCCCCTCGAATCAGCGCACGGTGAACAGGGTCGTGCCGTCGGCGGCGATCAGGTCCACGCTCCGCACGTCGATGCTCGACCGGGTCTGGGTGTCGGCGCGCAGGATCCAGGTGCGGTTCACCACCGGCGCCTCGACCAGGTCACCGGCGTCGGTGCGCCCGCGCACCCGCACCGCGTTTGCCGGGGCAGGGCCCAGCGCGATGACCCACGCCCCGACCGGCAGGGCGGAGAGCCGCCCGGTCAGACTGCCGTACCGGCAGGAACGAGGCGCGCAGTCCAGCGGATCCTGGCCGGGATCCACCTGCCCATCGATGAGGCGGCGCAGCTTTCCTGAGCGATCGGAGACGCAGTACGAGTACCGCGTGCCGTTCACCGCGGCCGCCGCCCGGCGACCGTCCGGCCAGGTCACCGAGTTGAGCAGCCGGTCGCCGTGACCGGACACCGGGCACTGGGCGGCCACCTCGGCTCGCTCGGCGGCGGGCATCCCGGACAGCGGCCGCCCCGGCCCCAGCTCGCCGAAGAGCAACCGGCTCACCGGCCCGACGAGGGAGCCGGCGACCAGCGCGCACGCCGCCACCAGCGCGGCGGCCAGCACCGGCCAGCCGCTGCGTGCCGGCCGCCGCTCAGCACGCGCCACGACGACGCCGACGGGCGGGGTGGGGAAGGTCCGGTCGGCGAGCGCCCGGTCCAGCACCGACCGGGTCCACTGTTCGCGGTCAGACATCGAGCTGCCCCCTCAGGGTCGCGAGTCCACGGTGCAGGAGCGCCTTGACCGTGCCGGGGGCGCAGCCGAGCGCCTCCGCGATCTCCCGCTCCGGCAGATCCAGGTAGTAGCGGAGGAAGAGGGCGGCACGCTGGCGTGGGCGTACATGGCGCAGGGCCGCCCGCACCGCCGGGCCGTCCACCGACGCCGGGGCGTACGGCGGGTCCGGATCGCGGAACGCGTGGCGGCGTTCCAGCACCCGCCGTCGTACCCAGGAGGTGCACCGGTTCGCGACCGCGCGCCGCAGCCACGGCACCGGGGCGCGGACCCGGTCACGGTGCCGGTAGAGCTCCACGAAGGTCTCCTGCACCAGGTCCTCCGCCGCCGCTGCGCTCCCCGTTGTCAGGTATGCGAACCGGACGAGCAGCGGAAACTGCTCCTCGTACACGGTCCTGAACCCGTCCTCGCCCAGCGACACCGGCTCGGCGACCTCCGTCCCCACCGCCATCTCCGCTCCAGTCCCGTCCATGCCCGGACGTCGAAGCTCAGGCGCACGAGTGGTGCGGTTGGTTGCACCGCCCCGGCGGCCGGGGCCACCACCGGCGCTAAGCGGCGGTCGGCCCGGCGGCCGGCTCCGCTTCGGTCACCGGCTCGGCCGGGCCGACGCGGGCCGCGCCCCGGCGGACCAGCACGGCGACGGTCACCGCGGCGGCCGCCGCCAGCCCGGCCATCGACCACAGCACCACCCGCAGCCCGCCGGTGAAGCCCGGGTCGGCGAGCCGCCCGGCGGTGGTGCTGGCCAGCACCGCCCCGACCACCGCGATGGCCACGGTCTCGCTGGCCAGCCGGGCCGTGTTGATCATCCCGGCGCCGGTCGCCGCGCGGGCCGGCGCGACACTGCCGATCGCGATGGCGTCGAGCAGCCCGATGGACAGGCCCACCCCGACCCCGATGGTCAGCAGCGGCCCGGCCAGCGTCGCGGTGTCCGCGTGCGGGCCGAGCACGCTGGCCCAGGCCGCCCCGACGGCGACCACGGCCACCGACACGACGGTGACCGCGGTGGCCGGGACCAGCCGGGTCAGCGCGCCGCTGACCAGCGGCAGCACCAGGGTGGGGGCGGTGAGCAGGATCAGCGTCGCGCCGGCCGCACCTGGGCTGAGCCCGACCACCGTGGTCAGGTACGACGGCAGGTAGACCAGCAGCGGCACCAGCACCGCCACGATGGTGGCCGCCGCCAGGCAGATGCCGACGAACCGGGGGCTCGCCAGCAGCGCCAGGTCGAACATCGGATCGGCGCGGCGGCGCTCCACCCGGACGAAGGCCACCAGCAGACCCGCCGCGGCAACGAACGCGGCAAGGATGACCGGTGCGGCCCAGCCGTACTCGGGGCCCTGCACGAAACCGAAGATGAGCAGCAGCAGCGCGGCCGTGAACGACACGGTGCCCGGCCAGTCGACCCGGCCCGGATTCGGCTGGCGGGACTCTGGCAGCAGCGGGACCAGGGCGAGCACCAGGCAGGCGGCCAGCGCCGGGACGGCGAAGACGGCCCGCCAGCCGAAGCCCTCGATGAGCAGCCCCGCGATCGACGGGCCGAAGGCGAGGCCGACGCCGATGGTCGTACCGAACACACCGAAGACGCGGGCCCGGGCCCGGCCCTGGAACGTGCCGGCGAGCAGGGCGGACGCGCTGGTCGCGGCGGCGGCCGCGCCGACCCCGGCGAGGGCACGGGCGACGTCGAGCAGCACGATGTTGCCGGCGACCGAGGCGAGCAGCCCGGCGGCGGCGAAGACCGCGACCCCGACGGCGTAGACCCGGCGGCGGCCGAACAGGTCGGCGAGCGCGCCGGTGGCGAGCATGAAGCTGGCGAAGGTGGCGTTGTAGCCGTTCACCACCCACTGCACGCCGGCCAACCCGGCGTTCAGGTCCCCGCCGATGTCGGGCAGCGCGACGGACGCGCCGGTCAGCGAGACCGGCAGCGCCAGGGTGGACAGCAGGACGGCCGCCAGCACGACGGCCGGGTGATTGCGCAAAGATTCTCCCCGTTCGGACGGCCGCCTCAGCCTAGTTCGGGCGCGGGGCGGCGGATCCCGGGACGGGTGCAGGATCACAGGCCGGTCAGCGTCCGGCGGAGCGGTTCCGGGGCGATCGGGGCGACCGGGCGCCGGCGCAGGGACGGCTGCGGCGGCGGCGCCGGCGGCCGGGCGCGCAGGGCGGGTGGGAGGCGGTGTGCAGCGGGGCGGTGACCAACTCATGGCCGACCAGCCAGCAGAGAAACCGGGCCATGGTCAGCCGACCGGGAGGCGCTCGGCCTCGGCTCGCGGGATGTCGTACTGAGCGCCGCAGAACGTGCACTGTTTCGTCCAGCGGGTGCGCACCGGGATCAGCGGGATGAAGAAGAGGGTGAACTTCGTGGCCCGCCGGGTGACGACCTGGGCCGCCTGGTTGCCGCAGTTGCGGCAGACCTCGGTGACGACGCCGGAGCGGACAACCCTGGTCCGGAGTCCGAAGATGAAGAACATCGCCCGGCAGTACCCCGGCCGGACCCGGAACACACCCACGAGTTTCTTCGCCCACGGCTGTCCGGATGCACGACCCCCGTTCGTCAGGCTGGGTGGAAGCACGACCGGAGGAGAGAAACGATGAAGTACATGATGCTCGTCTGCACCGACACCGAGCCGGCCCGGGACCCGAGCGCCGCGCCGGACATCGAGAAGTGGGTGGCCGAGCGGGACGCCAACGGCCAGCGCGTGACGGGCAGCCGCTTCGCGCCCCCGTCGGCGGCCACCACCGTCCGGGTACGCGACGGCGAACTGCTGCTCACCGACGGCCCGTTCGCCGAGACCAAGGAGGTGATCGTCGGCTTCGACCTCATCGAGTGCGCCGACCTGGACGAGGCCGTCGAGGTGGCCCGGGCCCACCCGATGGCGTACGGCGGGCGGATCGAGCTGCGCCCGCTGGTGGACTGATCCGGTTGACCGACGCGGCCGGGGCGGTCGCCGCCGCGGGTGCCGAGGCGTACCCGCGGATCGTCGCCGCCCTGATCCGCATCACCGGCGACTGGACCCTCGCCGAGGACTGCGCGCAGGAGGCCCTGGCCACGGCGCTGGAACGGTGGCCCCGTGACGGCGTGCCAGCCAATCCGGGCGGCTGGCTGATGACCGCCGCGCGGAACCGGGCCGTGGACGGGCTACGCCGGGCCACGGTGGAACGCCGCAAGCTGCGCGAGCTGGCGCTGCTCACCGAGCCGGAGCCGGCGCCACCGGAAGGAGACGTGGTGGACGACCGGCTGCGGCTCATCTTCACCTGCTGCCATCCGGCACTCGCCCTGGAGGCGCGGGTGGCGCTGACCCTGCGCACCGTGGCCGGGGTGCCGACCGCCCACATCGCCCGCGCGTTCCTGGTCAGCGAGTCGACCATGACCCGTCGCCTCACCCGGGCCAAGGCGAAGATCGCCGCAGCCGGCGTCCCGTACCGGGTGCCGACCGGGTCCGCGCTGGTCGAGCGGCTGCCGGGCGTCCTGGCCGTGCTCTACCTGCTCTTCACCCGCGGGTACGACGCGGACGGTGAGCCGGCGTTCGCCACCGAGGCGATCCGGCTGGCCCGCCTGCTCGACACCCTGATGCCCGAGCAGCCGGAGGTGGCCGGGCTGCTCGCGCTCTTCCTCCTGCACCACTCCCGCCGAGCCGCCCGGCGCGACGCCGACGGCAACCCGCTCACCCTCGAGCAGCAGGACCGCTCGCGCTGGGACCACGCTGGCGTCGCTGAGGGCGTCGCGCTGCTGGACCGGGCCGGCCACGGCCCGTACGCCCTCCAGGCCCGGATCGCCGCCTGTCACGCCACCGCCCGCACCGCCGCCGACACCGACTGGCCAGCCATCGCCCGCTGGTACGACCACCTGGTCGGGCTGCGCCCCACCCCGGTGGTCCGGCTCAACCGGGCGGTCGCCCACGGCTACGCGTACGGCCCGGCGGCCGGGCTGGCGCTGCTCGCCGAGGCGCGTTCCGGCGGTGCGCTGGATGACTACCCGCCGGCGCTGGCGGCGCAGGCCGAGCTGACCGCCCGGCATGGCGACCGGGACGCTGCCGCCGCCCTGTTCCGGGCTGCTGCCGAGGCGGTGGGCTCGGAGCCGGAGCGGCGGGTGCTGCTGCGCCGCGCGGCCGAAGTGACTCGGTGAGAACATCGGTCTTCCACCGAACCGGGAACGCCTGGAGGGGTGTTCCCGGAATCCACCCGGTTTGCGCAGGCCACGCGCGGGTACGCGGCGCCGATGATCGCACTGATCCTTGCCCTGCTGCTGGTGTGGTTGGTTCTGGTGGTCGTTGGGCTCCTGGTGAAGGGCCTGTTCTGGCTGTTCGTGATCGGGGCGATCCTGTTCGTCGCGACCGCCGTCGTCGGTTGGGTTCGCAGGCGGGTGTGAGCCCGCCTGCTGGTCCGGGCCGTGCTTGGACCGCTCGCGAACACACTGTTTAGGTGGGGCAGCGACTGCTGACCCACCCTTCTCGATGGCCCGGGATTGCCGGACCACGCGCGCTGGCCACCGCCGCGCTGGTCGGCGCGCCGGCCCCGGCCCTTGCCGCAGACCCGCTGCCCGACCTGTCCGTCTCGTTCGACCGCGACCCCGTCGCCGAGGTCGACAACAGCGGCACCACGGTCGGCATGTACGTCTACAACAACGGCGACGCCACCGCCACCGCGGTGAAGGTCACCCTCGGCCTGAGCAAGGTCGCCGAGTCGGTCACCGCGTCCGTGCCGGAGTGGACCGACGCCTGCAAGCTGGACGGCACGAAGGTCACCTGCACCGTCGGCGTGCTCCAGCCCGGCCAGGTCGAGACCCTGAGCCCGCTGTCGCTGGTCAGCAAGCAGGGCGCCAAGCCTGGCGACGCCGGGTCGGTCACCGTCACCATCGCCGCGCGGAGGACGACCAGGCGCCGGGCATGCCGCGGTGATCGCGCTCGGCGCGGTGCTGCTGGTGGTGTTCCGTCGCCGTCGCGTGGTGCTCCAGACCGTTACCTGTCAGTGCGCTCTTGCGACTGATCGGCATGTCCCGCCTTGCGGTGGGACGGTCCCGGTCTTATCCGCT
>NZ_JBUEGB010000029.1:0-81629 GCF_054963695.1 Micromonospora sp. RTBAU3-60
GGCGGATAAGACCGGGACCGTCCCACCGCAAGGCGGGACATGCCGATCAGTCGCTAGAGCGCACTGACAGGTAACGGTAGTAGCGGCGTACCTCCTGCACGAAGTTCTCGGTGGCCGCGTCGTCGCCGCGGACCCCGTTCGCGCCACTGCGGATGGTCGTGCAGGGCCAGCGCGGCGAACATCACGAAGCGCCCGACCGCGACGGCGGGGCGGAGGATGTTGAGCAACTCCACCGCGGCGATCCGGCGGGGCAGCGGGCGCCCCTGCTCGTCCTGGTGCTGGGCGACCACCCGCAGGGCGCTGCCCTCCGGCGCGGGCAGGGCCCCCGTGCGGGCCCGCTCGATCAGGTCGCCGGTCCACAGCTCGGCGCGGCGCCGGGCGAGCAGGCCGCGCCAGTGCCGGGGCCCAACCGCGACCGGGGCGTCGATCATGGCGTGCAGGTCGGCGGTGCGGCGCGCCTCGTCGGAGCCGGTCAGCGGCACTCCCGACCAGGCACAGACCGCCCGGGTCAGGAGCCGGCCGACTTCGTCGAAGAGCATCACCGGGCCGGCTCCCGACCAGCCCGGGATCCGGGCCCGCCACTCGTCGTCGAAGAGCTGCCCGAGGTGGCGGATCGCGGCGGCCGTCATGATCGACATGAGCATCGCCTTGCGCGCCCGGTGCGCCGGACCGTCGAGCCCCTGGACGGCGCCGACCCCGGTGAGGGTGAGCTGCCCCCGCAGCGGCATGGCCCCCCGGCGGACGAACCGGTCGTTGTCGTAGAAGAGCTCCGCGGCCGGGCGGCCCCGCAGGCAGATGGTCGGCTCGAGCAGCAGCCGGGTCTCGAAGATGTCCGTGCCGTACCGGTCGCAGCGGTCCCCGACGAACCGGTAGCCCTCGCGGAGGAAGGCCAGGGTGCTGTCCGGGCTGCGGTCGGTGGGGATGGTCATCTGCTGCTCCTGCGGCGCTCGGCGATGGTGCCTTCTACCCGGGGTCGGGGCGGTGAATCCGCCCGTTCGGGCGTTCTGCCGAGGCACCTGCGGCCGGCCGGGGGAGGGGCCAGCGAGGAGCAGCCGGGCTGGCCCCTCCCAGGGAGCGGAAAAGCTGGTTCGCTCCGTGCGGGACCGGCAGTGGGCCGGTCGTGGATCCGTCGGGCACGACCGGCGGCGGTCAACGGCGACGGGGAGGGCGCATGCGGGACAACAGGGCGTTGCACTGGCGGCAGCGGCGGGCGGTGACCGGGCTGAGCGCGCGCCGCGGCGACCGCGCGGAGCCGCTGATCGCGCCTCCCCGGCGGTCCGGGGCCCGGCCGCCCCGGTTCTTCACCGTGCATCTCGGCTTCGAGGCGGCCGATCCGGCCGTCGCCCGGGAGTTGGCCGTCGCGTACGCCGAGGCGCTGGGACTGCTCCGCCCGGAGCTGGCGCTCGGCGCGGCGGCGCTCTCCCCGGCTGACGCCTGGCACCGCGCCGAGCGGCTGTTCTGTGGGGCGCTCGGACCCGACGGCGAGCGCTGCGCGGACGTGGCCGGTCATTCCGGCTTCCACCACGCGCCCGGCCCGGGCGGTCTGGGCTGGGGCGACGGTGACTGACCGCCGCTCAGTCCAGGTCGAACTCGCCGTCCTGGGCACCCGCGACGAAGGCGTCCCACTCGGCCTGGGTGAAGACCAGCACCGGCCCGTCCGGCTCGGCGGAGTTGCGCATCCCGATCAGTTCGTCGACGAAGGCCACCTCGACCGCGCCGTCGGAGCTGTCTCCCTCGGCCCGCTGCCAGACCGCCCGGGAGAGGTCGAAGTCGCCCTTGGGGTGCTGACCCATTGTGTTCCTCCATCGCCACGCGTCACCGGGGACTCCGTTCGGATCCCCATCGGGCAGGATAAGCGGATGCCGAGCCTGACCCGTGTAGAGGCGACCGCGCGTGCCGCGTTGATTACCGTCGAGTCCTACCAGGTGGACCTCGACCTCACCGGTGCCGGCGAGCGGTTCCGCTCGACCGTCACGATCCGCTTCCGGGCGACCCCCGGGGCCGAGACCTTCGCCGAGGTCAAACCCGTGGCACTCCTCGGCGTACGCCTCAACGACCGGGATCTCGACCCGGCCCTCCTCGGCGACAACCGGCTGCCGTTGACCGGGCTGGCCGCGGACAACACGCTGACGGTCAGCGCCGAGATGGCGTACTCGAACACCGGCGAGGGCATGCACCGGTTCGTCGACCCGGCCGACGGCGAGACCTACCTCTACGCGATGTCCTTCCTCGACGACGTGCAGCGCATCTTCGCCGCGTTCGACCAGCCCGACCTGAAGGCGCCGGTGACCCTCTCGGTCACCGCCCCGCCGGAGTGGACCGTGGCCGCCAACGGGCAGCTCGCCGACCGGCCGGCACCCGGGCGCTGGGAGTTCGCCCCCACCGAGCCCCTGGCCACCTACTTCTTCACGCTGATCGCCGGCCCCTGGCACGTCCGGCACGACGAGCACGACGGCATCCCGCTCGGCCTCTACTGCCGGCGGTCGCTGGCCGCCCACCTGGACGCCGACGCCGACGAGATCTTCACCGTCACGAAGCAGTGCTTCGACCGGTTCCACCGGCTCTTCGCCGAGCGCTACCCGTTCGGCAAGTACGACCAGGCGTTCATGCCCGAGTTCAACGCCGGCGCGATGGAGAACCCGGGTCTGGTCACCCTCCGGGACGACTACGTCTTTCGCTCCGCGGTCACCGACAGCCAGCGGGAGCTGCGGGCCACCACCATCGCGCACGAGATGGCGCACATGTGGTTCGGTGACCTGGTCACCATGCGCTGGTGGGACGACCTCTGGCTGAACGAGTCCTTCGCCGAATACCTGGGCACCCGGGTCACCGCCGAGGCCACCCGGTTCGACCAGGCGTGGACCACGTTCGCGATGCGCCGCAAGGCGTGGGGCTATGCGGCCGACCAGCGCCCCTCCACCCACCCGGTGGCCCCGGACGAGGTGGCCGACGCCGCCCAGGCCCTGCTCAACTTCGACGGCATCTCGTACGCCAAGGGCGCCAGCGTGCTGCGCCAGCTGGTCGCCTGGGTCGGCGACGACGCCTTCCTCGCCGGCCTGAACGCGCACTTCGCCAAGCACCGGTTCGGCAACGCCACCCTTACCGACCTGTTGGAGAGCCTCAGCACCGCCAGCGGGCGGGACCTGGCCGACTGGGCCGCGCGCTGGCTGCGCCGCCCGCAGGTGAACACGCTGCGGATGGTGACCGCGGTGGACGCCGCCGGGCGGTGGACCGACGCGGCGGTGGTGCAGACCGCGCCGGAGGCGTACCCGGTGCTGCGCCCGCACCGCATCGGCGTGGCCCGGTACGCGCCGGACGCCCCGGTGCACCGCTTCGAGGTGGACCTGGACCCGGACGCCGACCAGGGCCGCACCGGGCTGAGCGAGCTGATCGGGCAGCCGGCCACCGGGCTGCTGCTGCCCAACGCCGGTGACCTCACCTTCGCCAAGATCCGGCTCGACCCCGCCTCCGCGGACGCGGTGCCGATGCTGCTCCCCGGGCTGGACGACCCGCTGGCCCGGGCGCTGCTCTGGGGCGAGGCCCTGGACGCCGCCACCGACGGTGAGCGTCCGGTGGCCTCGGTGGTCTCGCTCATCGCGGCGGCGCTGCCGGCCGAGACCGAGGTGATCATCGCCGAGGACGTGCTCACGCTCAGCCGCAACCTGGTCGACCGCTACCTGGAGCCGCTGGCCCGGGACGCGGCCCTGCTCCGGATCGCCGAGGCGTGCGCCGCGTTGCTGGCCGGCGCTCCGGCCGGAGGGTCGCTGCAGCTCGCCGCGGCCCGCGGCCTGATCGGCGCCACCGCCGACGCCGGGCTGCTCGCCCGCTGGCTGGCCGGCGACGGCGTACCGGAGGGGCTGGCCGTGGACGCGGACCTGCGCTGGGCGCTGCTGCGCCGGCTGGTGGTGCTCGGTGCGGCCGGCGAGCCGGAGATCGCCGCCGAGGCGGCCGCCGACCGCAGCGCCACCGGCGCCGAGCGGGCCGCGAGCTGCCGGGCCGCGCTGCCCGACGCCGATGCCAAGCGGGCCGCTTGGGAGATCATCACCAGCAACACCGAGCTCTCCAACCGCCTCGTCGAGGCGACCGCTGAGGGCTTCTGGCAGCCGGAGCAGGCCGAGCTGACCGCCGGGTACGTCGAGCGGTACTTCGCCGAGATGCCGGCTGCGGCGCGGCTGCGTACCCCCTGGACGGCCGACCGGGTCGCGTCCGTGGCCTTCCCCCGTTACGCCGTGGCGCAGGCCACCCGGGACCTGGCCGCGGCGCTGCTTGCCCGCGACGATCTCACGCCGGGCCTGCGCCGGCGGGTCGTCGACCTTGACGACGACCTGCGCCGCGCGCTGGTGGCCCGCACCGCGGTGGCCGCCGGCGCGGCCTGACCCGTCCCGCCCGGCCCCACATCGGGTCGGCTGAGCGTGCACCCGATGTGCGCCACCCACGGTGCGGGTTCAGCGTGCGGCCGGAGCCGGCGTCACGGGGGCGTCCCAGTCGATGACGTGCCGCTGCTCGGGGCCGAGCGTCTTCTCCGGGTTCATCGCGATCCGGATCAGCAGCGGCATCAGCACCGGCATCAGCGCCCGGGCCACCGGGCCGGGGGCCTTCGTGCGATTGACCTTCGCCGCTCGCGCGGCGATCCCTTCCACCCGATCGCGCCGCAGGTGCTCGTAGGCGGTGAACGCGGACGGGAGGTCGGGCAGGTCGCGCAGGCAGCGAGCGAGCTGCACGGCGCTCTCGATGGCCAGCGAGGCGCCCTGGCCGGAGCTGTTCGACGGCGCGTGCGCCGCGTCGCCGACCAGCACCATCCGCCCGCGGTGCCAGTGCCGGACCGGCGGCATGATGTGCAGCGAGCCGACCACCTGCAGCTCGTCCTCGCGGCTGGTGCGCAGGAGGTCGGCACCCGGATCGTCGTCGGCGTATGCGGCCCGCAGCGTCCGCAGCCAGTCGGCCGCCGGCACCGCCTGCGCCTCGGTGAGGCTCATCGGCCGCTCCTGGGGCAGGTTGACGCCCCACCGGGTGCCGCCGCCCGGCTCCGGCCAGTAGAGGTAGTAGCCACCCCGGCCGAAGGCGAAGGTCATGGTGCCCGGTTCCGCCTCGACCTCGTGCCGGGCCACCGCCTCGAAGCCGAGCAGCCCGGTGAACTTCGGTCCGGCGGCGTCCGGGTCGATCAGGGTGCGCACCGTCGACCGGATGCCGTCGGCGCCGATGAGGACGTCCGCGGTGGCCCAGCTGCCGTCGGCGAATTCGGCGGTGATCCCGTCGCCCGTCTCCCGCACGCCGGCCAGGCGCTTGCCGTGCTCGACCACCACCCCCTCGGCGCGGGCACGGTCGTGCAGCACGCGGTGCAGCTCGTTGCGGTGCACCACCCGCAACGGCGGCAGGCCCGCCAGGCCGGGCAGGTCGATGCGCTTGCGGCCCACCGCCATCACCGTCCGGCTGATCGGGGTGGCGATCGCGGTGACCGCCCGGTCCGCGTCGACGGTGCGCAGCGCCGCGACGCCGTTGGGCGCGAGCGCGAGTGTGCCGCCGATGCCGTCGGTGGTGCTCCGGTACGCCTCGTACACGGTGGCGGTGATGCCCGCCCGGTGCAGCGCCAACGCGGTGACCGGTCCGGCGACGCCGCCGCCGATCACGATCGCTGTCTTCACTCTGCTCACGGTTCCCTCCCAGGGATCGTCGGTTGTCGTGCGGACGAACCGACCTGGAGGGGAGTCCGGCTATCCTCGTGGTTGCCGCTTCGGGCCGGACGCCTCCGGGTGTCGGTTCGAGGTAGGGCCTGCGTCATGTCGCTCGGGCGAGCCTCATGACACCGGCCCTGAGGGCCCCGGCCTGGTGTTGGCGCACCGTGCCGGGGCCGCCCATCACGGTGCGGAGTCGCTCCTCTCCTCGGGCGCGCCCGGCTCCGCCGGGAGCGCGCCGGTTTCGTGGAAGGCCCGCCATTCGTCCAGGCCGGGGTAGCTGCCCGAGGTGAGCTCGGCCAGCAGGGCGCGGATCCAGGCCACCTCCGCCTCGCGGAGGGCCACGTCGTACTCCGACTCGACGAGGAACAGCCGCGGCAGGGTGCGCAGGTGCTCCACGAGCGTGGCGCGTTCGGCTCCGAGCTCCTCCTCCAGCAGCGCCAGCCGTCGGCGCAGGAGGGCCGTCGCCTCGTCGGGGTGCAGCGCGGCGAGCACCGACAGGCCGGCCCGGAACCGGGACTGCTCGGCGACCGGGGTCGAGACCAGCTCGCGGGTCCAGTCGACCAGCTCCGTCCGACCGGAGTCGGTGATGCGGTAGACGGTGCGTTCGGGGCGCCGCCCTGCGCGGACGCTCTCCACCGCCGCGATCAGGCCGTGCCGTTCCATGTTGCGGACGACGGTGTAGAAGGACCCCCACTTGATGCTCATGTCCTGGTCCTTGCCCCAGCCGCGGAGGGTGGTGGCGATCTCGTACGGGTGCATCGGCCGCTGGACGAGGGCGGACAGCACGGCCAGGGCCAGCAGGTTGCCGACCTTCCGCCGTCCCGACATGTCGTCCTCCACGGATGCTCGCTGACGATTACTCGTAGACGAGTATATGACCGACCGGACGATCGGGGAAGTCCGTACGGAACTCTGCCGGGGGCCGGTGCCGGCAAGGGCCGAGGCTGCCGGCGCCGGGCACCGGCCTACGATCGCGTGGTGGAGGAAGACATCCGGCGGATCGGGATCATGGGCGGCACCTTCGACCCGATCCACCACGGTCACCTGGTGGCGGCCAGCGAGGTGGCGGACCGGTTCGGCCTGGACGAGGTCGTCTTCGTCCCCACCGGCCAGCCCTGGCAGAAGGCCGACGAGGTGGTCAGTTCCGCCGAGGACCGCTACCTCATGACGGTGATCGCCACCGCCTCCAACCCCCGGTTCCAGGTGAGCCGGGTCGACATCGACCGCGGCGGCCCGACGTACACCGTCGACACCCTGCGCGACCTGCACGCCGAGTACGGCCCGAAGGTCCAGCTCTTCTTCATCACCGGCGCGGACGCGCTGGAGCGCATCCTGTCCTGGAAGGAAGTGGACCGGATGTTCGAGCTGGCCCACTTCATCGGGGTGACCCGCCCCGGGTTCGAACTCTCCGACAAGCACCTCCCGGCCGACACCGTCAGCCTGGTGCAGGTCCCGGCGATGGCCATCTCCTCGACCGACTGCCGCGCCCGGGTGGCCCGGGGTGAGCCGGTCTGGTACCTGGTGCCGGACGGTGTGGTGCAGTACATCGCCAAGCGGCGCCTTTATCAGCGGTGATTCCCCCCGAATGTGAGCGTTTGTCCGGGTAATCGGCCAGAACTGACAAGTCGGCGCGCGACCTGGTGTGAGAGGCTTGGAGGGTCGCACGGTTGATCGAAGGAGAACGGTGACAGTTTCCGAACGCGCTCACGAGCTGGCGATGGCCGCCGCCCAGGCCGCGGCCGACAAGAAGGCGCAGGACATCGTCATCATCGATGTGGGCGACCAGCTCGCCATCACCGACGCGTTCCTGCTGGCCGCCGCTCCGAACGAGCGCCAGGTGCTCGCCATCGTCGACGCCATCGAGGAGCGCCTGCTGGAGCTGCCGGAGAAGGCCAAGCCGGTCCGGCGCGAGGGCGAGCGGGGCGGCCGCTGGGTGCTGCTCGACTACGTCGACATCGTGGTGCACGTGCAGCACACCGAGGAGCGCGAGTTCTACGCCCTCGACCGGCTCTGGAAGGACTGCCCGCAGATCCCGTTCGTGGACCGGGACCTGGCCGACTCCACCGCCGGCACCGCCAGCGCGGAATGACCCGCCTGATCATCTGGCGGCACGGCAACACCGACTGGAACGCCACCAGCCGGGTCCAGGGGCAGACCGACGTCCCGCTCAACGACCTCGGTCGTGAGCAGGCTCGCGCCGCCGCGCCCGTGCTGGCCGCGCTGCGCCCCGACGCCATCGTCTCCAGCGACCTGCGCCGGGCCGCCGACACGGCCGCCGCCCTCGCCGCGCTGACCGGGCTGCCGGTACGCGCCGACGCCCGGCTCCGCGAGCGCCACTTCGGCCAGTGGCAGGGCCTCGCCCTCGCCGAGGTCGCCGCGCGCTTCCCCGACGAGTACGCGCGCTGGCGCGCCGGCGACCCCGACCCCGGCGCCGGCATCGAGCACCTCGACGACCTGGGCAAGCGCCTCGGCACCGCCATGCAGGACGCGGCCGACCTGGCCACCGGCGGCACAGTCGTGGTGACCACGCACGGCGGCGGCGCCCGGCAGGGCGTCGGCCACCTGCTCGGCTGGGACCACGCCGTCCTACGCGCCGTCGGTTCGCTGGCCAACTGCCACTGGACCGAGCTGCGCCACGACGACGTCCGGGGCTGGCACCTGCGCGCGCACAACGTCGGGCTCATCACGCAGCCGGCGCTGACCGACGCGGTCTGAGCCATCCGGCCCGGGCGCGCCGGGCCGACATCGGCTAGCGTGCCGGTCATGCCCGTCGCGGTCGTCACCGACTCCACCGCCTACCTCCCGCCCGACCTGGTACGCGCGCACCGGCTCACCGTGGTCCCGCTGACCGTCGTGCTCAACGGCGCCGAAGGGCGGGAAGGGGTCGAGACGTTCCCGGACGACGCCACCCGGGCGCTGAGCGGGCGGCGGGTCACGGCCAGCACCTCCCGGCCCGCTCCGGAGCAGTTCGCGCAGGTCTACCGGGAGCTGTTCGCCGCCGGCGCCGACGGCGTGCTCTCAGTGCACCTGTCGGCCGAACTCTCCGGCACGGTGGCGGCGGCCCGGCTGGCCGCCGCCGAGTTCGGCGACCGGGTCGCCGTGGTGGACAGCCGCTCGACCGGGATGGGGCTGGGCTTCCCGGCGCTCGCCGCCGCCGCGGCCGCCGCCGGGGGCGCGGACCTATCCGGGGTACGCCAGGCGGCCGTCGACGCCATCGCCCGGACCACCATCTTCTTCTACGTGGACACCCTGGAATTCCTGCGCCGGGGCGGCCGGATCAACGCGGCCGAGGCGCTCCTCGGCACCGCGCTGTCGGTGAAGCCGATCATGCACATGCCGGACGGCACGATCGTCGTCCGGGACAAGGTCCGCACCGCCAGCCGCGGCCTGGCCCGCCTGGTCGACCTGGCCGTCGAGGCGGCCGGCGACGCCGAGGTGGACCTGGCCGTGCACCACCTCGCCGCCCCGCAGCGCGCCGAGCAACTGGTCGAGGCGCTGACCGAGCGCCTCGGCGACCGCCTGCACGACACGTACGTCACCGAGGCCGGGGCGGTCGTGGCGGCGCACGCCGGGCCGGGCCTGGCCTGCGTGGTGGTCCACCGCCGCCCGGCGTGACCAGTCTTGCCGCCACTTCGGCGAGGGGACGGTATCCGGTGCGCCCGGACACCGCCGCATCGCCGATGTGCAGTGGCCTTCACGACAGCGGCGGCCACGTCTGCCCGGCAGAATGACGCTCGTGTCGTACGTGGTGACCGGCGGGGGCCGGGGCGTCGGGCGGGCCATCGTGGAACGGCTCGCCGCCGACGGCGGCACCGTGGTGGTCGTCGAGCGGGACGGCGAGGCGCTGCGCTGGCTGGCCGACCATCCCGCCGCCGCCCGGCTGCGCTCGGTGCTCGGCGACGCGGCCGACGAGGACGTCGCCGGGCGGGCCGCCGACCTGGCCGAGTCGGCCGCCCCGCTGGCCGGCTGGGTCAACAACGCCGCCGTGTTCCGGGACGCCTCCCTGCACACCGCGCCCGTGGCCGAGGTGTTCGACCTGATCGCCCAGAACCTGCGCCCCGCCGTGGTCGGCGCCGCCACCGCGGTACGCCGGTTCCTCGCCGCCGGCACCGGCGGCGCGATCGTCAACGTCTCCTCGCACCAGGCCGGTCGGGCGGTGCCGGGCGCCCTGCCGTACGCCACGGCGAAGGCCGCCGTCGAGGGGCTCACCCGCTCGCTCGCCGTCGAGTACGGCGTCCGGGGCGTCCGGACCAACACCGTCGCGCTCGGCTCGATCCACACCGAGCGGCACGCCGCCTTCCTGGACGGACGGGAACCGGCCGAGGCGGAGTGGATCACCGCAGAGCTGGCCCGGCTGCACCCGCTCGGCCGGATCGGGCGTACCGGGGAGGTGGCCGAGGTGGTGGCATTCCTGCTGTCGGAGCGGGCCGGCTTCGTCAACGGGGCGACTGTGCCGGTGGACGGCGGCCGGGCGGCCCTCGGCATCGACCCTGAGGCACGGTGAGAACCGTGGACCGACCACCGATCGTCTTCGTGCACGGCACCCGTTTCGCGCGGGGCCAGTGGCAGCCGCAACTGGCCGCTCTCGCCGCCGAGTTCCAGGTGGCCGCGGTCGACCTGCCTGGGCACGGCCGCCGGTCGGCCGAGCCGTGGGACCTGGAGCAGGCCGCGGACGTGGTGGCCGAGGCGATCCAGGACCTCGACGCCGGTCCCGCGCTGGTGGTGGGGCACTCGCTCGGCGGGTACGTGTCGCTGCACGCCGCCCGACGGCACCCGGACCTGCTGGCCGGGTTGGTGCTGATGGGCGCCAGCGTGGCCACCACGGGGCCGCTGACCGTGCCGTACCGGCTGGTGGCGGCGCTGGTCGCGCGGCTGCCGGCGGTCCGGCTCACCGCGTGGAACGACCGGCTGCTGCGCCGCCTGTACCCACCGGAGGTCGTCGGGGCCACCATCGCCGACGGCTACGCCTTCCACACCCTGCCGGTCGCCTGGCGGGACGTGATGGGCCGGTTCGACGCGACCAGTGTGGCTGCCGTGCGCGCCCCGGTGCTCATCCTCAACGGGGAACGGGACCGGCTGTTCCGCTCCGGGGAGCAGGAGTTCGCCCGGGCCCGCCCCGGCACCCGGATCGAGTTGGTCCCGGGCGCCGGGCACCTCGCCAACTTCGACGCCCCGTCGGTGGTCACCGATGCGGTACGCCGGTTCGCCCGCGAACTGTCGCCCTGTGCCCCGCCTGATAGCACGGTTCGGCCATGATCAGGCGCTCGTCCACAGGGGAGACCCCTGTCCACAGGCTGACCAACTTGATTAGGAATCGACCGTTTGATGTATGGCAGGGCCGATCGATGGACCTTGCCGTGGGACCCGTCCCAATGCGAAGACTGCGCCACACCATCGCAGCTGCTAGCGGGTCCGCTCGCCGTTACTTCCGCTCTAGCTCACGGAGTCCCTGCGCCGAGAACCATCGAGATCGAGAAGAAGATGGCGGGGATCAGCATGAGGTAGCCGAGGACCAGCCCGGTGATTGCCACCCCATGCCCGCTCTTGCCGCCCTTCGTAGTCTCGGGCAGGGCTAAGTGCCCGAGGGTGACCGCCACGAGGCTGAAGACCCCAAAGGTGCAGCAGGCGCCGACAACACCCAGCAGCGAGAAGACCAGGCTGAGGACCGCGAAGGTCGAGGTTTGTTTATCGGTCTTGACCGCAACGACCAGCTGCTGAGGCTGACCGTAGGGGACCGGGCTGACCGGCATCGCCGCGAACTGTTGGGTCGGCGGCGGCTGACCGAAGCCGGCGCAGCCTGGATGCGGGCATGTGGATACCGGGCCCCGCAGGTGGGTGCAGGAAGTTGCCCGTAGCCACCAAGGGTTGGTCCATAGCTCTCGCTAGCCGCATGGTTCTCTCTTCGCCGAGCCGAACATTCCCTACCAAAACGCCCCAGCGGGGCGAATGCCACGGCTCTCCTGCAAGATCTTTCGACACCCTTGGCATTGGCCAGGTATAGTGCGAGACGGCCGAGCGCGCCGTAATGGTGCCCGGCCCCTCGTGGAGCGCCCCGTAATGGGAGGGTGAAGAGCCCCCGCGAGGTTCGACTCCCTGGTTCCGGCACGGGGAGTTCCGAACCGATCGAAGCGATCGAGGCTAGGCGCCACCCAGCGGTGAAGACCCGCTGGCGCAACTGCACCACGACTGAGATCCCGACCCGCCGGAACCGCGGACTCAGCCGAACCAGTGTTGACAAACATTGGTTGGGCTGGGTCTTTTTTGTACCCCGCTCCAACCAGCGAGAGGGGTCGAGAACATGTTCACCAGCTTGGAAGCGATCACGTCGGCCGGATCGTTGGCTGTCCACGGCGGGGTGCTGCTATTAGGCCTCCTCGTCGTGGGCGAGATCGTTGTGGCGATGGTTGTCATCTCGAAGACGCCGCCCGACAAACTGGCCCCTGTCCTCCGTGCGCTGGCCGAGCTGTTTCGGTCTTGGCGGTTCCCATGGGGACGGTAAGCCCAAAGGGACTGCAGGTTTGCGGGTTCCGGGCTGCTCGGACTGTCGGGCCGTCTCGTGCGCCGACGGGTGTCCAAGGTCTTGCGTAGTCGCACGATCATGGCAGGGTGACATCAGAAGTCATCGCAGCGCTGGTCGCCTCCGGCTTGACGGCGTTCGCCTCCCTGGGCGTGGTCGCGGTGCAATCTTGGCTCGCTCGCATCCGAGAAGATCGCGCCGCGCTGCAACGGTCGTACGTTGTCCTCCTGGCGCTCGCTGCGCCGCACGCAGAAGGCTGAGGTGCTCAGGCGCCAGAAGCACTTTCGATCCGGGATGCGGGAGGCGAGCAACCTCCTATGGGGGTCCCAGAAGCCGCTCGACCTGATGGAACTTCACGATTGGCTGGCACGCCCCTCGCTGCTCGGCCGCAGAATGGTGACGCCTGGAAATTGATCATCACCCAGAAGGCCGATGGAGCTGCGGTTTTCCGCCATGGAGACTGAGGTCAACGGGGACCATCTTCAGCCGACTGCGAGGTGTGGCATCACCGCGCTCTTGGTTGAGCTGTCGCTCGGCTCGTATGGTGAGGTCACCACGAGCCGTAGCAGGATGTTCGTCCATCGTTAGGCTTTGTCCTCGATTGGAGAGCGGTGTTTGAGCAGGGGCAGCGCGTACGGGTGTGCGCGGAGGGAGCACCAGACTTCGCCACGGTCCGCCTCGCGATGCCGAGTTCAGACGGCGGCTGGGTTCTGATCCTGCTTGACGACCAGGCGAGGCTGCATGAGGTCTCGATACAGGCAGGCGACACGGAAAAGGTACGTGGCATCTTTTCGGACGGCGGGGCTGACTCTGCGCGTGTGCTAGCTGGGATGTGGACCCGTTGGATGGCCGCTGCGGCTACCAACGCCGAGTCGAGTGCGATCGCCTCGACCCAGCTGAGGCCTTACGCTCACCAGACGACAGCCGTCTACGGAGCGATGCTGCCGCAGCCGCTGCTGCGGTTCCTCCTCGCAGACGAGCCAGGTACCGGCAAGACGATCATGGCTGGTTTGTACCTCCGCGAGATGCAACGACTCGGACTGGTACGGCGCGCGATCATCGTCTGCCCGGCCAACCTGGCAACGAAGTGGGTCGCTGACTTCAGGCGGTTCCTCGGGGGCGGGCTGCGCCACCTGACGGCCAACACGGTCCGCGAGGACGCCGTGGGTGGCAACGACCTTTGGGTCGTCTCGCTTGAACTCGCCGCAGTCAACCCGGCGGTCCAGGACGCCATCCGTCCAGACAAGGCTGGCTGGGACTTGGTCGTGTTCGACGAGGCGCACCGCCTTACCCCGACGGCCAAGAGCTTCCACCAGGTCGGGCGGCTGCTCGCCAAGAACACCCCGCGTGCGTTGCTGATGACTGCGACACCCCATCGGGGCAAGGAGTGGCTGTTCCGGCACCTGCTGCACCTGGTCGATCCCGACATCTATCCCGACCCAGGTGACGATCCGAACGTTGCGCTGCCACCCCTGCGACCCGGTCCCATCCACTTCCTGCGCCGGATGAAGGAGGACCTGGTCGACTACGACGGCAAGACTCGGCTGTTCAAGGGCCGCACTGCGGCCAATTACCGGGTGCCGTTATCCAAGCTGGAGTTCGGCTACTACCAGGCCGCCCTAGACATGGTCGACCAGTACTTTCCTGCGACCGCACAGCCACTGGCGCGCATGGTGTACGGCAAGCGAGCTGCCTCCAGCCTCTGGGCCCTCGTAGAGACGCTGCGCCGGCGACACGCGCACATGGGCGAGATGAGCGGAGCGGAGGCAGCGCTTGAAGCTGATCGCGAGCATCAGGGCGACGAGAGCGAAACCGACGAGGCCAAAGTCGTGCATGCAGGCTCGACCGCCGCACGAGCAGAGCGCTCCGCGATCAAGACGCTAATCGACCAGATCGCAGCTACCGTGGCCGATCGCGGCTGGCAACCGTCCAAGTGGCGCCGGCTCATCGACGATTGCCTCGGTAAGCATGGCATCCACCCGGGCAACACCGAGCAGGCCGTCATCTTCACCGAGTACGCCGACTCGGCCGCCTGGATCACTCAACGCCTTTGCGACGCTGGCTACAGCGCCCGCATGTACTCTGGCCGGCAAAGTAACGCAGAACGGGATGAAGCCCGTCTCGCGTTCATGCGCGGCGAATTCCAGATCATCGTCACGACCGATGCCGGCAACGAGGGCATTGATCTCCAAGCCGCCCACGTTCTAGTCAACTACGACATCCCCTGGTCGCTCGTGCGCCTCGAACAGCGCATGGGCCGCATTCACAGGGTTGGTCAGATCCGTGACGTGTTCCTGTACAACCTCGTCGCCACCGATACTCGGGAAGGCGACACATTGCTGACCCTGCTGGACAACTTCGTCACGGCCGCCAACGAGCTGCGCGGCCAGATGTTCGACAGCCTGTCCGCCGTCGCGGAGATCACCGGCGTCGATTACGAGAAGTGGCTCAGCGACCTCTACGGCAACGATGATGTCAAGAAGCAGGCGGCGATCGACGCCGCCAAAGCAGTTCAGGCGCAGGACTTGGCTCGTATCGCTCGGAAGGTCAAGGACACAGAGCGACGGCTCGCCAGCCAAGTCGACGCCGTCGCCGCGCTCACCTTGCTTCAGCGTGACCTGTTCGCCCGTATCAACCCCGCTATCGTCGAGGCCTACCTCGACCGACTCGACGCCGCCCGCTTGCTCACCGCTCAGCCAACCGCGGCCGGTCCCGGCTTCCGGCGACTGGCCATGACCATCGGCACGCTTCCCGCAAGTCTCGGCGGTGGCGTAGAGGCGCATGTCGCCACCAGTGGTGACGCGGTCCGTGAGGCCACCAGCATCGACACCACCGGTCTGATCACTCTTGGCCCTGGAGAACCCGGCTTTACTGACCTCATCCGGCTCGCAGACCAGGAACTGGCGGAAGATGTCCATCGTTCGGGAGCAGCCGAGGATCCCACGAGCCTCACGCCGTACGACCTGTACGCGTTTGAGGCCACGCTCACCGAGTCCGACGGCAAACGTGCCAGCGTCTGGGCCACCCTCGTGAAGGTGGACGGTGCGGGCAGCTCCCGCGCTGTTCGATGGGAGACGCTTGCAAACCTCGTCCCCACACAACGCTCCGGCACGGCTCCTCACCCAGCGCGGCAGGCCGCTGCCGAGGCCGCTGCCGCAGCCCTCGCAGCCGAAACCGTTGAGGAGCACCGTAGAGTGCGCTCGGACTGGTTTGCCCAGGCCCGTAAGGACTTGACCAACCTGCCCATCGCACTCACGGATAGCATCGGCGATCGCGATCAGCGCATCGCGCTCCGCAATCAGCTACGGACTCAGACGGCCAATCGACTTGATCAACTGGAGAAGCTCGCCCAAGTGCAGCTCACCCAGCCCAAACTTGTCGGCCGACTCCGTGTCCTGCCGGCCGCGGCTCCAGAGACGGCCGCAGAGGCGAACTCCGAGTGGGTCGCCATGCGGCATGTGAGGAAGTGCCTTGAGGACGAAGACTGGAATGTAGACGACGTCCACAACGAAGGCCGCGGTTACGACCTAGAGGCGCGTCGCCATTCGCAGATTCGTCACATCGAGGTCAAGGGTGTTGCCGGCAGCGCTGCAAGCGATGGCATTCGGATGACTGGCAACGAGGTTTTGATCGCCACGCAACACCGAAAAGCATATTGGCTTTACGTCGTTGATCAGTGCGGAGACGGTAAGGGGCGGCTCTTCGGAACCTACGAGGACCCCGCCGCACTCTTTTCGAACGACATGTCCGGCAACGCCATTTTCCGGGTTCCGGGCGCCAGCCTAAAGAACGCCCCTGGGAGCCTTGCATGACCCGTATGATCGAGCGGTGGTTTCCAAGCACGGAAGTCAGTGCCAATAGCAATTCCGGTTGGGGAAGCGGAAACACGGAACGTAATCTCTTCACGTGGTTCGCTGGACGCCCCACATCGCAAGCAAAGGCCGCCGTTCTGTGTTCATTGCTTCCATGGCCTGATGATGAGAACAAGCAGCGCCAGCTGCAGGGACTTGTCCAGGAAGCCATGACGGGGCGTTTCGCCGCTTGGGTCGAGGTTCGAGAGGAGATCCTAAAGGCGAACCCTGCCGGCCCCACAGTACTCGACCCGTTCAGCGGTCGAGGAATGATTCCACTAGAGGCTGCCCGCCTTGGTCTGCCGTCCTTTGCGGTCGACTACAGCCATGTGGCTGTGCTGGCCTCCGAGTTGTTGACAGGCCACTGCTTCCGGGATTGGTCCGACGAGAAATCCCTGCCGTTCCGGGGCCCAGAGGCTCCTACCCTACCATCGACCCGGGCGCGCTTGCTAAAAGACGTCGAAGCGGTGTTGCATCAGGTCGGGATTCGCTTCACCGAAGCGATGGACGAGTTCTATCCGACATTGGAGGGAAAGCGGCCTTGGGCCTACCTTTGGGCGGTCTCCTTGCCATGTCAGGAGTGTGGCCGTCGTTACCCGTTATACGGTAACAACATCCTGCAAACTAGCTACTGGCGCGGTGGCCGACGGGGGCGGGAAAAGCGCTTCAACCCGGGGCAATCGTTCCGACTTCAGGTCGACAAACCCAGCGGCGCCTTCTGGGTGGAAGTCCACGATGGAAAGCCGCAGCAACCGCCGACGATGACCAGCGTCCCTGGGAGTGGCAAGTCGGCCGTCTGCCCGTTCTGCGGTCATGTCGCCCAGTTGTCCGTGTGCCGTCGCCTCACGAACGAGGGGATGGGCCGCGACGAGCTGCTGCTTGTTGCTGATCACGATGAGCTTCGAGGGAAAGCCTTCCGACTGCCGACAGCCGCTGACCGAGAAGCCGTTGTAGCTGCGGCTGAGGCACTCCGGGTGGAGGAAAGCTTCGGTCCCTTCCTGCCCGCCGTTCCGGACGAGGCAATCGCCCCCGGAAACAACAACATTATTGGTCCGTCAATTTATGGAGCCAGGACCTTCGGAGATCTTTGCAACAGCAGGCAAACTTTGTCGTTCGTCCGCTTATCTCGGACCCACGGCGAAGTTTACAAAGAACTTGTAGAGGCGGGCCTTTCCTCCCACTATGCGACGGCCCTATGCAGTTTCGCCGCCTCAGCGATGATGCGGAAGATAATGCGTTCCACGCGTGGCGCGCAGTTGCTTACGTATAAGGATGGTCGCCCTAGCGGCATCAACAACATCTGGAAGAACGAGACATCGCTGACTTTCTCTTACGACTACTTGGAAGTTGGGATCTCCTCAGGCGCGGGTAGTTGGAGCGAGGTCTCCGCTCGCACGCTAAAGACGCTTGAGGCTCTTCTCGATGGCTCGCCGCCTGGTCACCCAACCGAGGTGTCGCGAGGCTCGGCAACGTCGCTGCCGCTAAGGGACGCATCGGTGGCTGCTGTAGTCACTGATCCGCCCTACGACGAAATGATCCCCTACGCTGATGCGTCCGACATCTATTATGTCTGGCTTCGGCGCGCCCTTGCAGAGGCAAAGCCGGACTTGACCTTCTCTGCGGATCCGTCCCGTGCCCAGGAGAAAGCCGAAGAGATCATCGTGAAGCGATCGCGCGGCTTGGCTCGCCAAACTGAGTATGTTGAGCATCGCACTCAGGAGCACTATGACGAGAAGCTTGCCGAGGCCTTTCGTGAGATGCGCCGAGTGATTCGGGACGACGGCGTCGTGACGATCGTTTTCGGGCATGGCGAGCCGGAAGTGTGGCAGAGGTTGCTGGCCTCCATCACTCAGGCCGAACTTGTAATGACCGCATCGTGGCCAGCTAACACTGAGTCCGGGGGTCAGCAAGGCAAGGCGAACATTGAGACGACGCTGACGATGGCCTGCCGGCCTGCACCCGCCAATCGTCGAGCCGGCCGCAAGGGTGCGGTGGAGGCAGAGATCAAGGCTGAGATCAGGCAGCGCTACCCAGACTGGGAACGTTGGGGCTTGGCTCCTGCGGACATGCTGATGGCGGCTGCCGGTCCTGCCATGGAGGTCGTCGGGCGTTACAGCGAGGTTTTCAACGCCAAGGGCGAGGCTGTCGATATCTACACTTTCTTGCCTCTGGCCCGGGCAGCAGTGCAGGAAGCAATGGCTGTTGAGATCGACCATCTGCCCCTGGAAACATTCGATGCCCGGACTCGATTTGCGCTTTGGTGGGTTCGGCTGTTCGGCCGTCAGGTTCAAGCCAAGTCAGAGCTGCGCTGGCAAACGCTCGCGTCCTCGATGGACCTCGCAGATGTTCGCGACTTGGTGCCTGATGCGGATAAGGGGGTGCGGTTTGCGTCCGCACGGCAGCTGAAGCTGGCTGTGCACGCAGAGTCAGCCGTGATCGATGTTGCCTTCGCGTTAGCGGCCGCATCGGAAGACGGCCTCGCCGCTATGGGCGATGTCATGGCGGCCTCAGGACGAGGCGCAGGTGATACGTACCTCTGGGCCGCCGTCAAGTTCCTCGCCGATCGCCTCCCTGATTCTGATCCAGACGCGGTCGCATTTACCAGGGTTCTACGGGCACGAGACGGTATTGCACACGCTGCCGAAAACGCCCTTCTCCTCAAGGAGCAACGACAGCAGCGCCCAAGAAGCGAAAACGTCCAGATGACGCTGCTCTAGCGGAGCAGCATGCGGTGGCCGAACTAGTAGACCGGAGTGCACAGGGGTGGGTGACGTGGCGGGCGGTGTAACGCCGTGGTGGAAGGCGCTGAGGATTCGCAGGGAGATCATTAGCGCTTCTGGTCAGATTGACGACGTCCAGATGTCGCTCTTTCAGGCCGTGCACGGGCTCGGCGCCGACAAGCCACCCTACGCCGAGCCTGCGTACTACGGCGAGATTACTCACCCTACCGAGCGGCTGACCGATCTACTTACTGAGATAGCGGTTCGGATCGGCGGTGGTCCAGACTATCTGAGGGCCCGGGCTGTTACCCGCCTAGACCAAGGGATGGGCGGCGGTAAGTCGCACGCATGCATCGGCGCCTATCATCTTGCAGCTAACCCTGATGCATTGCTAAACACCGAACTAGGACAACGAGTCGGCAGGCAAGCGGCAGCAAAGGTAGGCCGCAGTCTTCCGATCGACCTCAACCGGCCGCATGTGGTTGTGCTGCCCTGCGACAACATGACGCCAGGTGCACCCGTCCAAGACCTTGACGGTCCGGCCGTCAACTTGTTTGAGCGCTTCCTATGGAGGCTGTTCTCTAAAGACTATTCGCTTTACGAGAGATATCAGCCCTACTGGAGCGATAAGAGTAAGATCGCTGAAGCCATCAGAGCAATCAACCGTCCACTCCTCATCATCGTCGACGAGGTGTTGGATTACATTGGCAACGGCCTCGATGGTACGAGGAAGCCGGAGCTGGTCGCGCAGGACGTAGCATTTCTCCGTGCGCTGCTAGACGTAGTCAACGACGTCCCGAACGTTGCGATGCTGGTCGTGATGATCGCGTCTGATCGAGACAAGACGGCGCTATCGCCTGCAGGTCAGGCGAGGCGAGACGACTTGAATAGCCTCCTAGAACGTAACGGCACACCGGCAACCGTAACTGAAGTGGGCGATTTTGCAGATATTCTTCGTCGCCGTCTATTCGATTCCCAACCTCCGGCGGAGGTGCTTGCGGCGACCGCGGCTCTTTATCGGCCCGTCCTAGAGGACAAGTCCTGGATCAAGGCTGTCTGGGCTCCGATCGGCGCAGACTGGCGGACCCGCTGGGACGAGGAAGTTGTCGCGTGCTATCCGTTCCACCCGATGCTGATGTCAATGGCCAAGGAGGAGTGGAGCAAGGTCACCGGGTTCCAGCGCGTTCGCTCGACGATCAGGATCTTCGCTGCAACCGTCTATGCCTTGCAGCAGCGGGGCCAACGAGAGGAGTGGGTGCCGCTCCTCATTGGTCCTGGCGACCTTCCGCTAAGCGATTCGGCTGTCCGGGAGGCCCTGCTTGGTTCCGGGCTCGTCGAAGACGAACGGACAGTGTCGAACTATCGCAGCTTGGCCGAGATAGAGGTCGTTAATAACGACGGCACGGCGGGCACAGCGCGTCGGCAGGACATCGAGCGCCAATCCCTGATGTGGTCGGATTCCAATCCACGAGCCGCTGAGCGGGCTGCGACCTTCATATTCCTCGCTAGCATCGTCGGGACCCTGCGGCCGGGACGCGGACGGGGAGCCAGCGCCCCCGAAGTCCGGGGAGCCATAAGCGTACCCAATGTGGCATACACGGTGACTGACGCAGACACCGTGGTCGAGGAGTTGGTCAACCCGGGCCGAGGTATGTCGGCGGTTGAAACGATATCTGGGCAAGGTCACAACAAACCCGCCCGCTACTTTCTGTCCACTCGGCTTACGCACCGTATGCTCGTAAACAACATTCGGCGTACTATTAGCGATAGTGAGCGCGACGAGGTCATTGCTGAGTTCGCTCAGCGGTTGACAAATAGCGGTCCTTTCCGCGATGTCAAGTTCGTTGTCGCAGAGCCTGACCGCAGCCCTACCGATGTCCTAGCCGCCGCCGGCTTGGACACCGCCTACGTGAACAGGCTGATTGTCCTCGACCCTGCGCAGTACAGCCTCCGCAACGGCATGGAGCAGCCGACGATCTCGGCACTCACTGTGGCTATGGGGCTAGGCAAGGGGGTCCAACAGTTGCCAGTTCAATGGTCCTCGAGCGCGGTCTATGCAGTGGTCAACACCCAGCGTCGGGCTCTCGCCCGCAACCTGGCCGTCGAGTTCCTCGCTCACCAACGGGCTCTCGCGGCGCCCGAGGTCCAAAATGATGTTGACCTCAAGGCTACCGGGACAAAGGAGCTCACTGGCGCTAGGGAGCAGCTAGAAAAGGCAATCAAGCGTGCCTACCAACACGTCGTTTATCTTGCGCAGCCGGACCCCGACGGCGAGCGCTACCTTGATCAGCTTACTTTTGATGACGAGCACAGCACCGCGCTGAACGGCGTAATTGTCTGGAAAGCGCTGGCCGAACGCGACAAGGTCTTCGACGAAGCTCAGTTCGGTGCCAAGGCGCTCCTGCACAACATGCGCGACGGTGACTACGGCAAGACGCTGTCGGACATCCGCGCTGCCTTCTACTCGGCGCCGCGACTGCCACTGCTGTATAGGGGGGACCGCGACCTGCAGCAGGCAATCTTCGACGCCGTGACTGCAGGACTCATCGACGTGGTTGATGGTGCGGGCAACGTCGTTGCAGTGACAGCGGCAAACCAGGTGAACCTTTCCAGCGCCGGCCTGCGCCTCGCCAAGCCCGAGCCAAGAGTGTGTCAGTCCTGCGGCGAGGCCGTTCACCAGGGCCGTTGCGAGGACAAGACGAACGTAAAGGCGGGCACCGGCGCTGGAGGCGGTGGGGGTACCGGTTCGACCGGCACGGGGCCCGGCTCGAAAACTTCCTCGGCCAACTGCCCCACCTGCGGGAAGCCAAGTCATGAAGGCAACTGCCAGACGGAGCCGTCAGCCACCGAGCAGCAGGCCTCCTTCTCCTTCACTCGCAGCCTGCTCGCAAGCCCGAGCGACGCGGATAGCTTGGCATCCCTGTTCAAGACCCTGTACATGGCACTCGACGAACGGAAGATCAGCTACCTGCAGGGGACACTTCAGTTCGTTCTCGATGCGGACGTGGCCGCCGACCTGCAGCAGCGGCTCCGGGAACTCGGTATCCATGGCACCGTGAAGGACATGTGAGCGATCGCTGAGGGGTACCGATGTCTCCAACCCCCTTCCCCATTGCAGAACTGACGAGCGGGCCCGCCGAGGATCGCCTCAACCTCGGCGAGGTCCGATCGCAGCAGCCCCGCGGCGAGCCCGAGACGGGACGCCTCCTCGATCAGGTTTCGCAGCCGCTTAGGCGGCTCTCGGCGACGGCCTGCGGGCTCAGCTCTATGTGAGGCGGACAGAGGATGGCAGGATAGGTCTACGCAAGTTGGGGGGAGGCCCATGGACCTGGATCACCTAAACAACCACCAGGTACATCAGGTCGCTCGGTTCTACGCGGCGGCGATGGCGGCGAGCCAGGGATACAAGGTGGCTATCGATGGCCCGCGGACTCGCCTCTCGGTCGATGGCCGCACCGTGCAGGTGCTGTCACGCAGGCAGCCCAACTCCCCATGGCAGACCAAGGCGGACCAGCCGACGGTGGAGGATGCAGAAGCCGTCATCTTCGTGGACCTCACTGAAGAGACGCCCGACTTCTATGTGGCGCCGGCGTCCTGGGTGCAGGATGACGTTCGAGGCCGCTATGCGGCGTGGCTGACCGGGCACAATGGCCAGCGTCCGCGGAACCCCGATAGCGATCACATGACGGTACCATTGCAGCGGATCCAGCAATGGCATCAACGGTGGGACGTCTTGAGTTCCAACAGTTGACGTCCAGAGACGAGGCTAGCCCTGTCCTGCGGCTGCGAGTGTGGCCGCGCGGTGTGGGGCGACGATCTCTTAGCGCCGAGGTTCGTACTCGCCTTCCAGCCAACGGATGAAGCGCGATGCGCGATCGACGTACGTGTCCACGGTCATGGCCCGTTTACCAGCCTGTTCAAGCTCAGCCTGGTAGCGGATCAACTCTTCCCGGAGTTCCTGCTCCGTCCAGCATCTCTGTGCCATGAGTCCACGCTAGTGGTGTTTCTACGGATCCCCGCAAGTACTACATCGGACCTTGTTTCGAAGAACTCGGCGATGGTCTGCCAAGCCAGTAGAGGGCTAGGTCAACCTCCCGGGCCGTGTGAGGACCGGCACCGTGCTCTGCCAGCTCAACGCGGCATTGTTCTACAAGCTCCATGTACCGTCGGTATCGACCTCGGCCGTTGCTGAATGACAGGCAGACCTTGTTCAGCCCTCGATGGGCCCGTTTGTCGTACACCGCCATCCGGTCGGGTGCGGCAGCTAGGATCAGTGCCGATGCGAGAGCATCGCCCTTCCTCATGCCATCCAGTGGAGAGAGAGCCGTCCTGGCGGCGGCTGCCGCTTCGGGTACAGATAGGTTCCTGTCGCGCGCTGCTTCGACGGCAACGGCGGTGATCGCCCGCACCGTCGCCTCGGGTGTCTTCAGCAACGGCTCGTTCCATGGCCCCAGCTGGATGCGCTTCCAGAAGTACAGCGCACCGATGTCGACCTTGCCGATGCTGCCGGTACGTGCAACACGCTCGATGACCTCATGTAGCGGTTCGTCGTAGCAGTCAGGGACCGTGGTGCGGTATCCGGCGAGCGCCTTGACGATCTCTTCGCAGCGTTGGGCTGGCGTCATCGGGCACGGCGGGTTCATGTCTGCTCCGCTGGGCTTGAGGGGACTGTCGCGGTAACGGTACGAGCTGCCTTCCTGCCCCGCCTCCTCTGTAGAGACAGATCTATTTCGAGTCCGCGGGCAAGCCTGGTTTCTGCGCTGGCCAGTAGGTGCCTTGCTTGGTCGCGTGCTGGCCGCGAAGCCGTTGTCCCGCAACTTGAAGGCCAGAGCATGGGAGGTAGCTGGCTACCGAGGCGGGCGGCTGGTGGCTACCTTGGTCGTCAAGCCCATCGTCGAAGGTGAGCCGCCCGTGAGTAGTTGGGTTCCGTCACCGTCCGCACCCTCAATCAGAGGCAGAGGAGTGACATGAGTCTTGAGGAACACCCTGGCTTTCTTGGGTTCACCTCGCGAGGCGTGATGCTGATCCACGCCAACTGGCCGGCCTACCCGTTCGAGCACGGATGGGAGGTGGCGGTGACAAGTTTAGGCAGCTTTCCCTTTGGTGCGCAATTCGAGCGTATTGACGATATTGACAGATGCGCCCTCTTCTTGGCGCGAGGCCACGGCAAGTACAAGGATCCCCGCGACGAAGGAGCCTTTCATGTCGCGATTTGGCATGAGGACCTGCTGGAGGCGCACGATCTTGGCTTAGTGGATGGCGTCGAGCGACTTACCCATCGCCGATACGAGGCACGGCGACGCGAGGAACTCAGAGCAAGGCTCCTGCAGGACATTGAGCGGGAGGGTGGGAAACCACTTCCGGGCGACATCCTCTCGTCGCTCTATGCAGAGATTGGTGGCCGGAAGGTTCCCTTGGAACTGCCGCCGCTTGAGGATTATGACGACGGAGAGGACGACATCACTCCTTATCGGCCCTGGCTCGGTATCGACGGCTCAGGCACCGTGCGACTGACCGATCAGGGCTGGATCCGACTGGAAAGCCTTTGGGCCGATGCGTTAGATATACCGGAGCGCGCGCGCCCACGGGTCGACCCTATGATAGAGAGGGGGTTGTACGATTCGGCCCTTCGCGAACTTGGCGTTCTTATCGAATCGCGGGTACGCGAACTGACGCCGTCGTCGTCCCGGCTCGTCGGGTTCAGGCTCATTGATTCATTCATAAAAAACCTTGATCAGTCCAATTGTCTGCATAATGCTGGTTTGAAGATTCTGCGGAGCGAGCTTAGGGCGGCATTTAGTTTTGTGCGGAACGAGTTCGCTCATAATGTTGTCGACCTTCCAAAGCCTCGTGCCTACGCCCTGCTGGGTCGCATGTGTCACGTCTTGATGGAGGTCGACGAGGTGGCTGCAGAGCTTGACCAGTGAGAGCCGTCCGCTAGATCTTGAAGCTGAGAGAGGAGACGCCGAACGGCAACACTGACACCAGCGCAGCCTGTTGAGAGCGCCAGGCGCGAGAGCCGTGCAGATATCATCCTGTCCGGTGTCACACGTGGTGAGGATGTCGGCCCCGGCCGTGTCGGCGGTAGCGGAGCCGCATCCTCTGACGGTACTATTACCCTGCGAGCTAGAAAGCCTCCCTGCCCGGGGAATCGTGGCTTATCTGCCCGGTGGACGGCCGGCGGTCCCGACAGACCTAGTTGTGCCGGCCGCCCTCCACTATGATGGCCATCCTCGTCCCCTCCCTCCGGGGTGGTCCCGGCGGCTCCTCTGTGGTCGGTCCGGGTGTCCCCGGACGCGCAATTCCACTATGCACCGGGAATGGGTGGGCGTCAAGGCCTATTGGCCGGGCCAGTCCGCTTTTTCTTTCTATCTCGGCTATTTCTGCGGTTCATTATTCTGTTTGGTTTAGAGGCTTTAAATTAGCTAGTTTCTTGGAGCCTTATTAGGATCGTGGGATCAGAGCTAAGGCTGTGACGTCGTTCTGAGAGCATTCTAGGCCAGACAATCTAGAGTTAACGTAGACTGCTTAAGTAGCAGCTCTATGGTTTCCGGGTTTCCGCTACCTCTAAGTAGATTCGAGCAAAGCTTTCCGGAGATTACTAGCCCGCTTAGTGGCGGACACAGCGGAACGTCACTCGCGTCCTGCAACGGCCCAAGGCCGCTGACCGTGCATGCCGGACGCACGGAGCGGATCACGCTGGCGGTCGACCCAGCGGAGCGGGGCGGAGGACAAGGAAGAGGGCCCCGAAGCTCGGGACCCTCTTCCTACCGCTTCGCCCAGGTCAACGTCCGGGTCGCTCCCACGTCATGTACAGAAGGTCCCCGTCGCCCTCGGCGTCGACGCAGTAGGTGTCCGCAGGCACCATCCTCGTAAGCTCGCTCACCTCGGCCGGCGTGAGTGGCACTTCAAGCACGGCCACGAACACGCCTGGCTCTTCCTCGCTGATCTTCACGGCTCCTCCTGGACCGGCATCTTGGCGATGGCGCGGCAGAGGTTTTCTCCGGGCGGGACCCTCGGCCGTTCCGCCTCCCCGATCCGGGAGAGCACCTTGCCACGGAGACCAACGGGGTCGCGGACCTCGCGGACACGGCCAGCCCGGCTTCGGGTCGCGCCTCTGGCCGGCACTCGGCTCGGATGTGGTGGCCGACCATGGTCGGTGCCAGCTCGGGCACGACGAGGTCGGCGAAGATCCGCTTGTAGTACTGCAGTTGTTCTGGACGTGCGGCTAGCGAACGGTCGGAAGCCGCGCTGAGCTGATCCGCTGCCTCAGTCCTGAGCATCAGGTGTGGGAGTTCGGGAAGCCTCGCTAGCTGGCTTCTCCTGAATCTCTGCCCTGTCGATCCATCGAGCAAAGAGGCTAAAGGCTGCCAGGCACTCCAGGGCCTCCTGCTCCGGTAGGTCGTGATCCTCGTCCGAGAGATGAGCGACCGGGTTACGCACTGCGCCGAACAGCCCGCAGCCGAGGTTGGTGGCCCCGACGTGGACGCTCTTGAAGTGGTCCGGGTCATCCGGAGGGCACAGACGCAAGCGCGGCCGGCCAGGCTGAGGGTCCTCAAGGCTGAACGCCTCCCGTACAGCCTTGCTCTCGGAGACGTCAAACCGGCTCAGCTTCTTGCGAAGCCGAGAGTTGACGTTGACCGCTGCGGCGTGAATCGCCGCTCGGTGGTTGCCGCTCTCCCAATGCGGCCTAGCCGCGCTCCACGCCCAGGGGTGAAGGTCGTCCGCTGCGATCTGCGGGCCTGGCTCATCGAAACTGAGGTTTGCCTCGATCTCGTCGCGACGCTCGATCAAGGGAAGAGCAGCAAGAATCTCCCTACGCATCTCTGCGACCTGGCCGACGAGTTTCCGGGTGTAGTAAGGCCACTGCCAGTCCTCTAAGACACGCTCCATCGAGTGGCGTACAAGGGAGAGTTGCTTCTCCACCTCATCGTCAGGCATTCGGAAGCGCATCTCGTCGCTGTGCGTGCGGGTGCCTCGCCCGGTCTTGACGCGGTCCGTCATGTAGAGGAACTTCCTCCACTCGTCCAGGACCCAGGCGTAGTTGATCGACATGCTTCCCCACCCGTGACGCGAACGCTGTAGCGATCAGCAAGCCTACGGGTATCGAGGGTGCTCGACCAGCGAGAAGGGCCCCAGCATCGGGCCGCTGGGGCCCTTTCGGGTTGATCCTGGACTATCGGGTTACTGCGCGCGGTTGGCAGCTGCCACCTGCTCCCCGGTACGGCCGCAGCCGGCCCCGTTGCCGCAGATGACTAGATCCTCTTTGGTGCCGTAACCACCAAGCAGGCCCGACCCCTGGTGTCCGCAGATGAGACAGGCGAGCCCCTGCCGCTTCGCATCAGTGTCTGCCATCCGGTCGAACTTCTCAGCCTCGGTCGCTGGTTTCGTCCAGCCGAGGAACCTGCCGAATACCTGCCCCTGGTCTAGGTCAGGTTCGGGATTGAGCTTCCGTAGATCCTCCACTGCCTCTCCCATCATCGACGCTAGGTAGACGCTCAGTGCTACGCGATCGCTTGCGTACTCCGCGGACAGCCTTGCCCGTGCTTCCCCGCACGGCCACGGTTGCGCGCAGACTCGACACAGCCACAGCGGCCGTAGCGGCAGGTGGTCTCTGGGCGGTGCGCTAGGCATGCCTGCCGCCGTTCGCTCTGTACGCCTGCCCTCGCGTCAGGAAGTTTCCGAGCCATAGGACCTGTGTTGGCTGGTTCCAATGCGGCTCGATCCGTGCGGGCGGCTCGGGTATCGGCTCGACGGGCACGGCCTGGTGCTTGTCAGGACATGTCTTCCACCTCAGCCCGCAGGAGCAGTCACGGCGGAGCCAGCGGCGCCAGACAGGCCGGTGAACAGGAGCAAGTGGTATCGGTTTGAGGACCCTCCGTATGGGCATGCTCCAACTCTTGCCGAAGGGTTGACGAGTCGTCAACCCCTTCGGGTGACCCCTGTTGACGAGTCGTAAAGGGCCTTACCTGGATGGTCTAGATCGATGACCGAGGACGTTATGGCCATGGCCGAGATAGCGGCCTTCCTCGGTGTGTCCAGGCAGCGAGCTAACACGCTCGCTGACCGTGCGGACTTCCCTAAGCCGATCGCTCACCTGACAGTGGGCCGCGTGTGGGCGACAGCCGACATCCGGGCCTGGGCCGAGCAGCGACGCAGGGACCTTGAGGGCGAAGCGGGCTAGATTAGGCCGCCCCTGAGCTGCGGAAACCCCAGTCACCTGTCTAGCTGACGTTCTCCGGCTCCAACGTGGCCATCGTCCTCGGGGCGGTGCTGCTGCTCGCCCGCTGGGCCCGGGCCGTCCCCGGAGGCCGCCGTCCTCTGCGTGATCGCCCTGGTCGGGTTCGTGATCCTGGTCCGGCCGTCGCCGAGCGTGGTCCGCGCCGCGGCGATGGGAGCCATCGGCCTGGCCGCGCTCGCCGCCGGGCGGTCCCGGGCCGCGCTGCCCGCGCTGGCCGCGGCGGTCACCGTGCTGGTCCTGGTCGACCCGGAGCTGGCCGGGGACCCGGGTTTCACGCTCTCCGTGTGCGCCACCGCCGGGCTGCTGCTGCTCGCCCCCGGCTGGCGGGACGCGCTGCGCCGGCGCGGCGTACCGGTAGGGTTGGCCGAGGCGCTCGCCGTGCCGGCCGCCGCCCAGCTCGCCTGCGGTCCGGTGATCGCCGGCCTGTCCGGGACGGTGAGCCTGGTCGCGGTGCCGGCGAACCTGCTCGTGGTGCCGGCCGTCGCGCCCGCCACCGTGCTCGGCGTGCTCGCCGCCGTGGCGTCGCCGGTCTGGCCGGCGGACGCCGAGTTCGCCGCCTGGCTGGGAAGCTGGCCGGCCTGGTGGCTGGTGACGATCGCCCGGCACGGGGCTCGACTGCCCGCCGGGACGCTGCCCTGGCCGGGCGGAGTGACCGGCGCCCTGCTGCTGGCCGCACTGAGCGTCGCCCTGCTGCTCGCCGCCCGGCGGCCGCTGGCCCGGCGGCTCGTCGCGGTCTGCGTGGTCGCGGCGGTGCTCGGCGCGCTGCCCGTCCGGCTGCTGGCCGCCGGCTGGCCACCCACCGGCTGGGTGGTGGTGGCCTGCGCGGTGGGGCAGGGCGACGCGGTGGTGCTGCCGGTGGCGGCCGGCCGGGCGGTGGTGGTCGACGCCGGCCCGGACCCGGCGGGGGCGGACGGGTGCCTGCGCCGGCTCGGCGTACGCGAGGTCCCGCTGCTGGTGGTCAGCCACTTCCACGCCGATCACGTGGGCGGGATCGCCGGGGTGTTCCGCGTTCGGCGGGTGGCGGATGTGGTGACTCCCCAGTGGTCCGAGCCGCCCTACGGGGTGTCCCAGGTACGCGCCGGCGCCCGTGCCGGCGGTGCTGGGCTGCGTGCCGTCCCGGCCGGCTGGCGTTGGCGGTTCGGGTCGGCGGAGCTCGCGGTGCTCGGGCCGCCGTACCCGCTGCGGGGCAGCCGGTCGGATCCGAACAACAACTCCCTGGTGCTGGCGGCCACCGTGGCCGGCGTGCGGATCCTGCTCCCGGGCGACGCCGAGACGGAGGAGCAGCGGGCGCTCCTGGAGACGCTGCCACCCGGTGCCGTCCGGGCCGACCTGCTGAAGGTGGCCCACCACGGGTCGGCGTACCAGGATCCGGAGTTCCTGGCGGCGGTCCGGCCCGCCGTTGCCCTGGTCTGCGTGGGCGTGGACAACGACTACGGGCACCCCAGCCCGGGCCTGCTGGACCGGCTGACCCGCGCCGGCGCCCGAGTGCTGCGGACCGACACGGACGGGGACGTCGCCGCGGTGCGGGACGGGGCGGGTCTCGCGGTGGTGGCCAGGGGCGTGGGGCCGGGAGGTCGGGGCGGCCGGTGACCTCGGCGGATCGAAGCGACTTGTTGGGATAGCGGGTGGATCGACTCAAATGTCTGGATTCGCGCTGACTGCGGGCTGTGCCGTCACAGTCGCCGATGAGCAGGCACGATCCGGTCGGGGGCCGTGCGAATATGGGCGACGTGACCCCCGCCAGCCTGCCTCCTATTCTGCTCGTTCTCGGCGACGAGGAGCTGCTCGCCACGCGAGCGGTCACCGAAGCCGTCGCCAGGGCCCGCAGCGTCGACCCGGACGTGGACGTCCGCGAGTACCAGGCCGGTTCCCTGACCGTGGGCGAGATCGCCGAGATGCTCAGTCCGTCGCTCTTCGGCGGCCGCCGGGTCCTTGTGCTCCGGTCCGGCCAGGACGCCCGCAAGGACCTGGTCACCGCGCTGCTGGCGTACGCCAAGAACCCGGACCCCGACGTGCAGCTCGTGGTGCTGCACCTCGGTGGCGCGAAGGGGAAGGCGTTCGCCGACGGGCTGCGTGCCGCGGGCGCGACGGTGGTGCCCGCGGCGAAGCTCAAGGGGCACCGGGAGCGGGTGGCCTTCGTGCGGGACGAGATCCGCCGCAGCGGGGGGAGATGCACCGAGGACGCGGCCGAGACGCTGATCGCCGCTGTCGGCACCGACCTGCGGGAGCTGGCGGCCGCCTGTGCGCAGCTCGTCGCCGACACCGACGGGCGGATCGGGGCGGACACGGTGGCCCGCTACTACCGGGGCCGGGTGGAGGTGACCGGCTTCACGGTCGCCGACGCGACGATGGTCGGCGACGTCCCGGGCGCCCTGGAGGCGCTGCGCTGGGCGCTGCACGTCGGCGTCGACCCGGTGCCGATCGCCGACGCGCTCGCCGACGGCGTCCGTACGGTGGCCCGGGTCGCCTCCGCCGGGCGGGGCAGCCCGTACCAGCTGGCCAGCAGCCTGGGTATGCCGGCGTGGAAGATCGAGCGGGCCCAACGGCAGGGCCGGGGCTGGACCCCTGAGGGTCTGGTGGCGGCCATGCGGGCGGCCGCCGAGTGCAACGCGGCCGTCAAGGGCGGCTCCGACGACCGGGCGTACGCGCTGGAGCGGGCGGTCTTCGCGGTCGCCGCGGCCCGGCAGGGCGGCGCCCGGTGACCCGACCCGCCCGGTCCTGGACGACGGTCCCGACGGACGAGGAGCGGTACCGCCCGCTCTACGCCCGCGTTCTCGGGCTGCGCTTCGTCAACCCGGGCGGGGTGCTCTGCTTCCTCTTCTTCGAGGGGACGGTGGCGCTGGCCGTGCTGCTCGCCCTCGCCGAGCTGGTCACCTGGTGGGCGGTGCTGGTGCTACCGGCGGCGGTGGCGGTGATGGTGAAGGTCAACGACATGGTCGCCGAGGTGGTGATCCGCACCGCGGCGCAGGTGCCGGAGCAGGAACGGGACCGCTTCCGCCGGCAGATCGAGCCGGTGATCGGGCGGGCCCGGGTGCCGTCGACGGCCCGGGCGCTGCCCGGCGTGGTCCGCACCGGCGACCCGACGCTGCCGGGCGTCCGCCCCGCCGGACCGGTCCTCCCCGGCGACCGGGCGGGGCGCTGGCCGGACCAGCCTCGGAAGCCGTTCCGCTGACGGGCTCGTCCGTCGGCGCACCCCGCCGCGGCCGGGGTCGGCTCCGCGCCGGCGGCCCGCCGCATGGCGCCGGCGCCGGCGGTGGGCATGATCGACTCAACGTCGCCGACGTGGCGGTGTCCGAGGACCCCGGACAGCGCCGTTCCGCCGACGTGGCGGTGTGCGAAGACCTCGGACAGCGCCGTTCCGCCGACGTGGCGGTGTGCGAAGACCCCGGACAGCGCCGTATCGCCGATCCGGAGGCCGGGTCGACGGGCCCGCGTCCGGAGCGGAGTCAGCCGCGGGAACGCGGGCAGCCCGGAGAACGCAGACAGCCGGAAGCCCCGGGGCGGGTGCCCCGGGGCTTCCGGCCAGGTCTGCGGCGCTCGTCAGGCCGAGAACGAGGCGACGCGCTTCGCGATCGCCGACTTCCGGTTGGCCGCCTGGTTGGCGTGGATGACGCCCTTGCTGGCAGCCTTGTCCAGCCTGCGGGTGGCATCCCGCATCAGGGTGGTGGCCAGCTCGGTGTCGCCAGCCTCGGCAGCCTCGTGGAACTTCCGGACGGCGGTCTTCAGCGACGACTTGACCGACTTGTTACGCAGCCGGCGCTTCTCGTTCTGCCGGTTGCGCTTGATCTGGGACTTGATGTTCGCCACGCGACAGCCTCGTCTTGATAGCTCGGGTTGGTCAGCTTCCGCGCACGACGAGCATGCGTCATCGCCGCGCGAAAAGCCAGGTTACCAGGTCGGCCGGGACGAGCCAAAACGGCCCAGGGCGGGACGAGCCAAAACGGGGGCAGCCCGCGGCGAGCCGGAACGGCTCAGGCCGGGACGAGCCGAGGCCGCGAGCCGGGACGGCTCAGGCCCAGCCCTGCCGGGCGGCCAGCCAACCGAGCGCCTGCTCGCCGCTCCACCGCTGGTGCGCCCGGATGTGCGGGGAGGCGGTCGACGGACCGGCGGCGGCGCTGGTCAGGAAGTACCCGGACAGCGCCGCGAGGGTCACGTCCAGCGCGTCGGCGGGGGCGTCGGCGGCCGCCGGGTGGGTGGCGAAGGCCACGTCCACGTCCAGGCCGCTGGCGTACCCGGTGATCAGCAGGCTGACCAGGTCGAACCAGGCCGGCCCGTGGCAGAGCCAGGTCCAGTCGCAGAGCCACGCCCCACCCGCCGGGTCGATCAGGAGGTTGTCCACCCGCAGGTCGCCGTGCGCCAGCCCGCCGGTGACGGCGTACCCGGGGAGGCGGGACTCCAGCGTGACCAGCTCCGGGAGCGGGGCCCAGGCCGGCAGCTCCGGCGCGGGCTCGCGGCCGGCGGCCACCTCGCCCCACCAGATGATGTCGTCGCGGGCCAGGTCGGCGAGGCGGGGCAGGCCGAGCGCCACCAGCTCCCCGGGCGGATCGGCGAGCGCGGCGGCCACCTCGGCGTACGCGGCGAGGGCGGCGTCCAGCTCCGCCGGGTCCCAGGGCAGCCGGGGCGTCCGCCCGTCGACCGCGTCCAGGGCGAGCGCGTACCAGCCGGCCTCGGTCAGCGCCCAGCGTGGGCGGGGGACCGGTAGGCCGGCGGGGAGCCGGGCCAGGATCGCGGCCTCGTGGAAGTACCAGTCGGCCAGCTGCCGCTGCGTGTCCAGGGGCGCCGCCTTGACGAAGACCCGGCCGCCGTCGGGACCGGTGAGCACCGCGGCGAAGCCCCGGGTGAAGCCGGCACCGGCCAGCCGGACCGCCACCGGGGGGCCGCCGAGTCGGGCGGCCACCGCCTCCCGCAGCCCGGCCGGCAGCGCGGCCCAGTCGGGGCGGACGGCCGTCGCCTCGTACGGCACCGGGGGCAGGGACACCGCGCGCACCCGCCCATGCTGCCCTACCGGGTGGCGGCCCGGGTACGCGCTCGCCGTCGGTCGGCTCTGCCAGACTGGCGAGCCATGAGGACCGACGACTTCTGGCAGCTGATCGACCGCGCCCGCGCCGGCGGCGGGGGAGAGCCCGCAGCGATCGCCGCCCGCGCGGTCGCCCTGCTCGCCGAGCGGTACCCGGCGGAGATCGTCGGGTACGCCCACCACCAGCAGCGGGTGCTCGCCGCCTCCTACCGGGTCGACCTCTGGGGCGCGGCCTACCTGATCAACGGGGGCGCCTCCGGCGACGGGTTCGAATACTTCCGGGGCTGGCTGATGACCCAGGGCCGGGGCGTCTTCGCCAAGGCCGTCGCCGACCCGGACTCCCTGGCCGAGCTGCCGCAGGTCCGGGCCGCCGCGCTCAGCGGCGAGGAGTTCGAGTGCGCGGACATGCTGGCGGTGCCCTGGGAGGCGTACCGGAAGGCGACCGCGACCGAGCTACCGGCGGACCGTGATCCGGTGCCGGTTCCCGACCTGAACGACTTCTGGGACTTCGACGATGAGGAGGAGGTCACCCGCCGCCTGCCTCGGCTCGCCGCCCTGTTCGCCGCGCCGCCGGAGGAGTGACCGGGGAGGACCGGCGTCCCGGGCGGCGTGGGAGCATAGAGGGGGCCGGCGCCACGCCGGCCCGCTCACGTCAGCCGACCAGAACGGACCGCTGTGCCACCGACGCTCGATCCCGGCGCGAACGCTCCTGGTGCCACCGACCCCGGGCGCATCAGGAACTTCTGCATCATCGCCCACATCGACCACGGGAAGTCGACCCTGGCCGACCGGATGCTGCAGCTCACCGGCGTGGTCGATCCTCGGCAGATGCGCGCCCAGTACCTCGACCGGATGGACATCGAGCGCGAGCGGGGCATCACGATCAAGAGCCAGGCGGTCCGCATGCCGTGGACCGTCCGGGAGGGTGACCGGGCCGGCGAGACTGCCGTGCTCAACATGATCGACACCCCGGGTCACGTGGACTTCACCTACGAGGTGTCGCGGTCACTGGCCGCCTGCGAGGGTGCGATCCTGCTGGTCGACGCCGCGCAGGGCATCGAGGCGCAGACCCTGGCCAACCTCTACCTGGCCCTTGAGAACGACCTGCACATCATCCCGGTGCTCAACAAGATCGACCTGCCGGCCGCCCAGCCGGAGAAGTACGCCGAGGAGTTGGCCCACCTGATCGGTGGCGACCCGGCGGACTGCATCAAGGTCTCCGGCAAGACCGGTGAGGGCGTGCCGTACCTGCTGGACGAGATCGTCCGGCAGTTCGTGCCGCCGGTCGGCGAGGCCGAGGCCCCGGCCCGCGCGATGATCTTCGACTCGGTGTACGACGTCTACCGGGGCGTGGTCACCTACGTCCGGGTGATCGACGGCCGGATCAGCGCCCGCGACCGGATCAAGATGATGTCCACCGGCGCCACCCACGAACTGCTGGAGATCGGCGTCATCTCGCCGGAGATGCAGAAGTCCGACGCGCTCGGGGTCGGCGAGGTGGGCTACCTGATCACCGGCGTGAAGGACGTCCGGCAGTCCCGGGTCGGTGACACCGTCACCATCAACGCCAACCCGGCGAAGGAGGCCCTCGGCGGCTACAAGGACCCGAAGCCGATGGTCTACTCGGGTCTCTACCCGATCGACGGCTCGGACTACCCCAACCTGCGCGACGCGCTGGACAAGCTCAAGCTCAACGACGCCGCGTTGACCTACGAGCCGGAGACCTCCGGGGCGCTCGGCTTCGGCTTCCGCTGCGGCTTTCTCGGCCTGCTGCACCTGGAGATCATCCGGGAGCGGCTGGAGCGGGAGTTCAACCTCGACCTGATCTCGACCGCGCCGAACGTGGTCTACCGGGCCGTCCAGGAGGACGGCGAGGAGATCGTGGTGACCAACCCGAGCGAGTACCCGACCGGCAAGATCGCCGAGGTGTACGAGCCGACGGTGCGGGCCACCGTCCTCACCCCGAACGACTACGTGGGCGCGGTGATGGAGCTGTGCCAGGGCCGGCGGGGCAGCCTGCTCGGCATGGACTACCTCTCCGCCGACCGGGTCGAACTGCGCTACACGCTGCCCCTCGCTGAGATCATCTTCGACTTCTTCGACCAGCTCAAGAGCCGCACCAAGGGCTACGCCTCGCTGGACTACGAGCCCTCCGGCGAGCAGGCGTCCGATCTGGTCAAGGTGGACATCCTGCTGCACGGCGAGCCGGTGGACGCGTTCAGCGCCATCGTGCACAAGGACAAGGCGTACAACTACGGCACGACGATCGCGGCGAAGCTGCGCACGCTGATCCCGCGCCAGCAGTTCGAGGTGCCCATCCAGGCGGCCATCGGCAGCCGGGTGATCGCCCGGGAGACAATCCGCGCCATCCGCAAGGACGTGCTCGCCAAGTGCTACGGCGGTGACATCAGCCGTAAGCGCAAGCTGCTGGAGAAGCAGAAGGAAGGCAAGAAGCGGATGAAGATGGTCGGCCGGGTGGAGGTGCCGCAGGAGGCCTTCATCGCCGCCCTCTCCTCCGACTCCGGCGACGGCAAGCCACCGGCCGGCAAGAAGTAGGCCCATCGCCGGTACGCCGACGCGCGGCCGGCGCCCCGCCACGGTGACCCGTATCCGGGTCCCGCGGGCGGGGCGCCGGCCGTTTTTCGCGTACCCCGGAGGTGCCTTTCCGCGCCGCGGACGCCCGCCGTCCAATCGGGTCGGCACCCCGCGCCACCTGCGCAATCACCTTGTCGAGGAGGCGGGTCCAGGGCCGGGCATCGACCGGGTGCCATCCGTCCGGCGGCGAATCGGTTTGGGTTTTCGGCCGGTCGGGAACTTAGCGGTCACGACAGACAACACGCGACAACGTGTGACAGATCTTAGGAGGAGAGCGACCATGACCGTCATCGGAATCATCACCGCGCTCATCGTCGGTCTGATCGTCGGCGCGCTGGGCCGCCTGGTCGTGCCGGGCCGGCAGAACATGCCAATGTGGCTGCACATGCTGATCGGCGTGGGTGCCGCGCTGCTCGGCACCGTGCTGGCCCGGGCCCTGGGCATCGCGACCGAGACCGCCGGCATCGACTGGATGGAACTGCTGGTCCAGGTTGTGCTGGCCGCGATCGCGGTGGCCCTGGTCGCCGGGGTCGGTGGGCGGCGCAGCGTCTCGCGCTACTGACCTCACAGCACAACCCCCGAAACGCTCAAGCGGGCGCCCGACCTGGTCGGGCGCCCGCCGGCGTTGTCCGGCCTGACCTGCCCGGACGTCACCCCTGCCGCCCGGGCGGCGGGCTGCGATACGGTCGCCTCGCCCCCGCCCGCACACTGCCCCCTGTCGTAAAGGAATTTTTCCTACTAAGGTGCGGCGGAGAAGGTTAGTGCCAAACGGCGTGAGGGAGATATAGGCGTGAACAGGTGGAAGCGGCTGGCGCCGGTCACCGCCATCGTGGCCTCGGCCGCGATGGTGCTGACCGGGTGCGGTGGCTCCGGAGACGACGAGAAGGCCGCCGACAACAGCAAGCTGACGGTCTGGATGATGGGCGAGGGCGGCGACGCCCAGAACAAGTTCCTCGACAGCGTCGAGGCCGAGTTCAAGAAGAAGCACCCCGAGACCGACGTGGTGGTGCAGTACATCCCGTGGCTCGAGGCGCCGAAGAAGTTCCAGGCGGCGCTCGCCGGCGGTGAGGGACCGGACGTCACCGAGCTGGGCAACACCGAGACGCAGGGCTGGGCGGCGCAGGAGGCCCTTGCCGACGTCAGCGGCAAGTTCAACGGCTGGGCCGAGGGCAAGGACATCCTGCCCGACCTGGTGAAGAACGCCCAGCTCGACGGCAAGCAGTACGGCGTGCCGTGGTACGCCGGCGTCCGGGCGATCTTCTACCGCACCGACTGGTTCGCCGAGGCGGGCGTGAAGCCGCCGACGAACTGGGACGAGCTGGTCGCCGCCGCGAAGGCCGTCCAGGCCAAGAAGCCGGGCACCTACGGCATCGCGCTGCCCGGCAACTCCGAGCTGCCGTTCTACTCGTTCCTCTGGTCGACCGGGGCGGAGATCGCCACCAAGCAGGGCGACACCTGGAAGTCCGGCTACAACACGCCGGAGGCGCAGAAGGCGGTCAAGTTCTGGACCGACCTGGTGACCGTGAACAAGGTCGCCCCGCCGGCCGCCGCGGGCTGGAACGAGATCGACGCCCGCACCCAGTTCTCGACCGGCAAGGCCGCCATGGCGTTCGCCGGCTGCTGGCAGGGCGCCGCCATGAAGAAGGACAACCCCGACATCGAGAAGGTGTGGGCCACGTTCCCCATCCCCGGCGCGGACGGCAAGCCGGCCCCGGCCTTCGCCGGCGGTTCCGACATCGCCCTGTGGAAGGACAGCAAGCGGCAGGACCTGGCCTGGGACTACATGACCGTGCTGCTGAGCAAGCAGAAGGACAAGGAGTTCGCCAGCAGCCTCGGCTTCTTCCCGGTCTACAAGGACCTGGTCGGCGGCGGTGACTACGCCAGCGACAAGGTGATGTCCGGGTGCGCCACCGCCATGCAGAACACCAAGCTGACCCCGCTCACCCCGAAGTGGGTCGAGGTCAGCCGGACCAAGACGGTGACCCAGGCGATGAACAGCTCGGTCATCAAGGGCCAGAAGACGGTCGAGAAGGCCACCGCCGACGCGGCCACCGAGATGGAAAGCATCCTCAACGCCAAGTGACCACGCTGACCGAGGCCACCGGCACGTCCGCCGCGCGGGAGACCCCCGCGCGGCGGCGTCGCCGCGTGGACCGCCTCCCGTACCTGTTGCTCCTGCCCTGCCTGGCCGTCATCGCGGTGCTGCTGCTCTGGCCGCTCGGCCAGGTCGTGATGATGTCCTTCTACAAGCTGGACAGCGTCCGGCAACTGCGGGGGGACCGCGAGTGGCCGTGGGTGGGCCTGGCCAACTACGCACAGATCCTCGGCGATCCGTTCTTCCGTACGGTGCTGCGCAACACCGTGCTGTTCGCGGTGGCCAACGTGGCGCTGACGATGATCCTCGGCACCCTGGTCGGGCTGCTGCTCAACCGGCTCGGCCGAAAGATGGCCACCTTCGTCGCCAGTTGCGTGATGCTGGCCTGGGCCACCCCGGCGCTGACCGGCACCATCGTCTGGAAATGGATCTTCGACGACACCAGTGGCCTGGTCACCTGGCTGTTCAACAAGCTCCCGGACGGGCTGTCCACCACGCTCTTCGGGCGCAGTGACTGGACCGGCTACGGCTGGTTCAACGACCCGCTGCTGTTCTTCGCGATCCTGACCCTGGTGGTGGTCTGGCACTCGTTCCCGTTCATCGCGGTGAGCGTGCTGGCCGGGCTGAAGAGCGTGCCGAGCGAGTTGCAGGAGGCGGCCCGGGTGGACGGCGCCGGGCCGTGGCGGGTCTTCTGGTCGGTCACCTTCCCGATGCTGCGCCCGGTCTTCGGCATCCTCGTGGTGCTCTCCACGATCTGGGACTTCAAGGTCTTCACCCAGCAGTTCGTGCTGGCCGGCGGCACCCAGGACCGGCCCACGTTCATGCTCTCGATCTACTCGTACGCGGAGGCCTTCTCGCCGCCGCCCAAGTACGGCCTCGGGTCGGCGATCGCGGTCATCCTCACCCTGATCCTGCTCGTGGTGACCGGTGTGTACGTCCGCATGGTGCTCCGGCAGGAGGACGAGTCGTGAAGAAGGTCGCCCTCAACGGCGCCGGTCTGCTGGTCGCGCTCTTCGCAGCGTTCCCGGTCTACTGGATGATCGCCACCTCGTTGAAGCCCAACCGGGAGATCTTCTCGGCGACGCCGCGTCCGGTGCCGGCCGAGCCCACCCTGGAGCACTACCGGGAGATCCTCACCGGCAACCTGATCCCGGGTGTGACGTTCACCGACTTCTTCCTCAACAGCGCGCTCGTCGCGGTGGCGACGGTGCTGCTCAGCGCGCTGGTCGCGTTGCTCGCGGCGACCGCGGTGGCCCGGTTCCGGTTCCGGCTGCGGACCAGCTTCCTGATCCTGCTGCTCGTGGTGCAGATGATCCCGCTGGAGGCGCTGGTCATCCCGCTGTTCCTGATGATCCAGCGGCTCGGGCTCTACAACACCCTGCCCAGCCTGATCCTGACGTACCTGGGCTTCTCGCTGCCGTTCGCGGTGTGGATGCTGCGCGGCTTCGTGGCCGCGGTGCCCAAGGAGTTGGAGGAGGCGGCGGCGATCGACGGCGCCAGCCGGGCGCAGACCTTCCGCCGGATCCTCTTCCCGCTGGTCGCGCCCGGCCTGGTGGCGACCAGCATCTTCTCCTTCATCACCGCGTGGAACGAACTGATCTTCGCGCTGACCTTCGTCAACGACCAGCAGAAGTACACCCTGCCGGTGGCGATGACGTTCTTCTTCGGGCGGGACGACACCGCCTGGGGTTCGGTGATGGCCGCCTCCACGCTGTTCACCCTGCCGGTGATCGTGTTCTTCCTGCTGGTGCAGCGCCGGATGGTCTCCGGACTGGTCTCCGGCGCCGTCAAGGGCTGAGGTGCAGGGCAGGGGCCCCTTCTCAACGTCTCCGGGTCGAGCAGGGGTCCCTTCTCAACGTCTTTGGTCAAGCAGGGGCCCCGCCTTGACGCGCGATTCTGCGGCCGGAGCGGTGCCCGTAGGCTCACCGCCATGACGGGACGGCTGGCAGCGGTGAACGTGGGCGTGGTGACCGAGGCGGAATGGGCGGGCGACCCGAGCGGCCGCAGCGGCATCGACAAGCGGCCGGTCGACGGCCCGGTGCGGGTCCGGTTCGACGGGCTGGCCGGCGACTTCATCGGCGAGCGGGCCCACCACGGCGGCCCCGACCAGGCGTTGTACGCGTACGCCGAGGAGGACGCCGGCTGGTGGGCCACCGAGCTGGGTCGGCCGCTGCGCCCGGGCGCCTTCGGCGAGAACCTCACCACCTGCGCGGTGGACGTCACCGGAGCGATCATCGGCGAACGGTGGGCGGTCGGTTCCGCCCTGCTGGAGGTGACCAAGCCGCGCACCCCGTGCACCACCTTCGCCGGTTTCTGGGGCGTACCGGACCTGATCAAGCGGTTCACCGTCCGGGCGGCGCCCGGGGCGTACCTGCGGGTGCTGCGCGAGGGCGAGATCGGCGCGGGCGACCCGGTCGAGGTGGTGGCGCGCCCGGCGCACGGGGTGACCATCGGCGAGGTGTTCCGGGCGACCACGCTGGAGCCCGACCTGCTGCCCCGGCTGGCCGACGTGCCCGAGCTGCCCGAGCGGATCCGGGAGAAGGTCCGCCGCCGCCTCGGCGCCGCCGGCCGCTGACCGTCGCTGCCGCTGGCCGCCGCTGACCGCTGGCCGCCGCTGACCGCTGACCGCCGCCGGCCGCTGACCGCCGGCCCGCTGGCCGCTGACCGCCGCCGGCCGCTGACCGCCGGCCCGCTGGCCGCTGACTGCCGCCGGACGCTGGCCGCCAGTCGGTGGCCGGGCGCGCTGCCCGGGCCCGGTCACGTCGCGGCGAAGACCTCCGTCAGCACCTCGGTCGACGCGGCCCGGCCGCCCTTCACCCGGTCCCAGGTGCCGTGCTCGGCGGTCCACTCCAGGTCACCGAAGCGGACCCGCTTCACCCCGTGGTCGTCGGCGTGGGAGACCAGCCAGTGGGCGTACCGCCAGCCGTTGCGACTGTCCGGCGCCGGGACGGCGAACCCCGTCAGGTCGGTCGGCGGGGTGAGGCCGGACAGCCCCCAGTCCTGGGTCAGGCTCTCCACCAGGGCCGCCGCCGCGGCCGGGCCGCGCATCGTCGGCTGCGGCCCGACCGTGCAGGCCACCGCGCCGGTCGCGTCGCCGAGCAGCGCGCGGGTGAGGACCTCCGACTCGTCGGCCCACTTCTGGTACGCCTCGGGGTAGGCCGACCGCTGCACCCGCTGCGCGGCCTCGGTGACCCGCATCTCCTCCCAGCCCCTGACCTTCTTCAGCGCGGCGTAGAACTTCTTCGCCGCGTAGCGCGGGTCCTGGATCTGCTCGGGGGTGCCCCAGCCCTGGCTCGGGCGCTGCTGGAACAGGCCCAGCGAGTCCCGGTCGCCGTGCGCGATGTTGCGCAGGTGCGACTCCTGGTACGCGGTCGCCAGCGCCACCACCACGGCCCGCTCGGGCATCCGCCGCTGCACCCCGATCGCCGCGATCGTGGCCGCGTTGGCCATCTGCTCGGCGCTGAGCACCACCTGGCCGTCGGCCTGGACGGTGCAGGTCCGGCTGGCCGTCGGCAGGCGGAGGTGCTGCCCGAACTGCTTCGTGACGAAATAGACGCCGAGCAGGGCGACGACCGCCACCACCACACCGCCTGCCACGACTGCAACCCGAGTTCGCACCCGCACCCCCTGTCCCGACAGTCCGACAAGCGTACGTCCCGCGCCACGGCGGACGGGTCCTCCGACCGGCTGCGTCGCGCGCCGTCACCGGCCCGCCACCGACCGCGTCCGGCGCACCGGACTCCGTCGCCTCTCAGTCTCCGCTGGGCACCCAGGCCGCCGGCCGCTTCTCCCGGAACGCGGCCACGCCCTCCCTGCCCTCGGCCGAGAGGAAGTACCCGGTGGACAGCGCGGCCAACTCGGCGATCTCCGCGCGCAGGTCGGTCGCGGCCGGCCGGCGCAGCAGCTCCTTGGCGCCGGCGAGGGCCCGCGGTGCCCCCTTGACCAGCGACGCGCAGTAGCGCTCCACCGCGGCGCCCAGGTCGCTCGCCGGCACCGCGGCGGTCACCAGACCGATCTCGGCGGCCCGCCGGCCGTCGAAGGTGTCGCCGGTCAGGTACAGCTCGGCGGCGGCCCGGGGGTGCAGCCGCGGCAGCACGGTCGCCGAGATCACCGCCGGGATCACCCCGATCCGGACCTCGGTGAAGGCGAACGTCGCCTCCTCGGCGCAGACCGCCAGGTCGGCCGCGGCGATCAGCCCCAGCCCGCCGGCCCGCGCCGGCCCGGCCACCTTCGCCAGCACCGGCTTCGGGCACTCCCGGACCGCCACCAGCACGTCGCCCAGCATCCCGGCCGGCACCGTTCCGCTGGCGTACGCGGCGGCGGTCTCCTTCAGGTCCGCCCCGGAGCAGAAGACCGGGCCGGTGTGGTCCAGCACGATCGCCCGGACCGCGTCGTCGGCGACCGCCGTGGCGAGCCCGGCCAGCAGCTCGGTCATCAGCGTAGTGGAGAGCGCGTTGCGGTTGTGCGGGCTGTCCAGGGTGAGGGTGGTCACCCCACGGGCCGTGGCGACCCGCACGAGAGCGTCCGGAGAGGTCATGCCGGGCACACTAGTGGCCATGCCCGGCGTCCTTCCAGAAGGCGAATCCGTCCCGCGCGACGGATCGCTGCCCGCTGCCGCCCGCCGCGCCGTCGGCGCCCGCGGCTTCGGCGTGTACGTGCACGTCCCGTTCTGCGCCAGCCGGTGCGGCTACTGCGACTTCAACACGTACACCGCCGCCGAGCTGGGCGGCGGTGCCGGCCGGGAGACCTACGCCGACACGGTGCTGGCCGAACTGGCCCTCGCCGGCCGGGTGCTGGGCGACACCCCGCCGCCCCGGGTGGACACCGTCTTCGTGGGCGGCGGCACGCCCACCCTGCTCCCCGCCGACGACCTGGCCCGGATCCTGGACGGCATCGACCGCACCTGGGGGCTGGCCGCCGACGCCGAGGTGACCACCGAGGCCAACCCCGAGTCGGTCACCCCCGAGTCGCTGAAGGCGCTGCGGGCGGCCGGCTACACCCGGATCTCGCTCGGCATGCAGTCCGCCGCGCCCGGGGTGCTGGCCGTCCTCGACCGGCAGCACAGCGCCGGCCGGGCCACCGCCGCCGCCCAGGAGGCGCGGGACGCCGGCTTCGACCACGTGAACCTGGACCTGATCTACGGCACGCCGGGGGAGACCGCCGCGGACTTCGCCGCCTCGCTGGACCAGGTGGTGGCCGCGGGCGTGGACCACGTCAGCGCGTACGCCCTGATCGTGGAGGACGGCACCCGGCTGGCCGCGCGGATGCGCCGCGGCGAGCTGCCGTACCCGAGCGACGACGTGGCGGCGGACCGCTACCTGGCCGCGGAGGCCGCCCTCGACGCGGCCGGTTTCTCCTGGTACGAGGTCTCCAACTGGGCCCGCTCCGAGGCGGCCCGGTGCCGGCACAACCTGCTCTACTGGACCGGCGCCGACTGGTGGGGCCTCGGCCCGGGCGCGCACAGCCACGTCGGCGGGGTGCGCTGGTGGAACGTCAAGCACCCCAGCACGTACGCCCAGCGCCTGGCCGGCGGGGAGTCCCCCGGCCTGGCCCGGGAGGTGCTCACCGCCGACGAGGCGCACATGGAGGACGTGATGCTGCGGCTGCGGCTCGCCACCGGCCTGCCGCTGGACGTGCTAGACCCGGCCGGCCGGGCCGGTGCCGAGCGCGCGCTGGCCGACGGCCTGCTGGCCCCCGACGCGTACGCGACCGGGCGGGCCGTGCTCACCCTGCGCGGCCGGCTGCTGGCCGACGCGGTGGTCCGCGACCTGCTGCCCTGAACGATCGCACCCGGCCGGCCCGGAGGCCGGCCGGGCGGGATCACTTGATGAAGCTGGCGGACATCGGGTAGCGGTAGAGCTGCCCCTCGTTGGCCTTCATGCCGGCGATGATCCCGAACAGGATCTGGATCACCACGACCGCGATGCTGGGCAGGAAGAGCAGGCACCAGCTCACGAAGAGCAGCACGAACGCGATGATCGACCAGAGGATCTGGAAGTTCAGCGCGGCCAGGGCGTGCGCCCGGACCGCCGGCGACTGCTGACCGCGGGCCAGGTACGCGATGAGCGGCGCGACGAAGCCCAACGGGCCGAAGCTGATCAGGGCGCCGGCAGCGCCGCCGAAGTGCGCGACCAGGGCCCAGGTCTTGTCATCGTTGGTGGGGTAGCCGGCGGGCGGCCCGTACGCGCCGCCGGTCGGGTAGCCGGCGCCGGGCGCGGCGTGGCCGCCCGGAGGTGGGTAGCCACCCGACGGCGGCTGGCCACCGGAGGGCGGCGGATAGCCACCGGGCGGGGGATAGCCGCCCGCCCCCGGTGCGCCGGACAGTGGTGCGGTGGGGGGCTCGTCCGCCGACGAGCCGAACGGTGCCGACGGCGGGGTCGCCTCCGGCGGCTGGGCGCCGGAGTCCCCCGCTCCAGGAGGGCGAGGAGGTTCAGTCATGGACGTCACGGTAGGTCCCGTTGGCAAGGGCGCACCAGAGCGAGATCGCCCGGGATGTCCGACTGTTCGGCCCAGGCGAGGTGACTGTGCGGCGGGCCGCACCGGAGGTCCGTCGCTGATCATCGCGTCGGCGGGCACACCGACGTAGACTGGCACTCGCTACAGTCGAGTGCCAGACGCTCAGTCGGCACCGCGTGCCGCCTGGTCGAGACTGGGTTGCGCCGGGTGCCGGCGGGCCGGGGTGCGTCAGGAGGTGGGGAGATGGGTCTCGACGACCGCAAGCTCGCCGTGCTGCGCGCGATCGTCGAGGACTACGTCGCCACGCAGGAGCCCGTGGGCAGCAAGGCCCTCGTCGAGCGCCACCAGCTGGGCGTCTCCCCGGCCACGGTCCGCAACGACATGGCGGTGCTGGAGGACGAGGGCTACATCCGGCAGCCGCACACCAGCGCCGGCCGGGTGCCCACCGACCGCGGCTACCGGCTCTTCGTCGACCGGCTCTCCCGGGTCAAGCCGCTCAGCCCCGCCGAACGGCGGGCCATCGAGCGCTTCCTGGTCGGCGCGGTCGACCTGGACGACGTGGTGCACCGCACGGTCCGGCTGCTCGCCCAGCTCACCCGGCAGGTCGCCGTGGTGCAGTACCCGAGCCTGGCCCGCTCCAAGGTGCGCCACCTGGAGCTGGTGCCGATCTCCACCACCCGCCTTATGGTGGTCATGATCGCCGACACCGGGCGGGTCGAGCAGCGGCTGGTCGAGCTGCCCGGGCCGATCCCCGCCGACGATGTCACCGACCTGCGTCGGCTGGTCAACGAGAAGCTGGTCGGCAGCCTGCTGTCGGAGACCCCGCCGCTGGTCCAGGCGCTGGTGGACGAGTCCGCGCCGCGGCTGCGCCCGGCCATGGCCACGCTCTCCAGCGTGCTGCTGGAGACGCTGGTCGAGCGGCACGAGGAGCGCCTCGCGCTGGCCGGCACCGCGAACCTCACCCGCGGTGGCCTGCTGGACTTCCAAGGGTCGCTGCGCCCCATCCTCGAGGCTCTCGAGGAGGAGGTCGTGCTGCTCAAGCTCATCGGCGAGGCCGAGCCGAGCACCACCCGGGTGCTGATCGGCGACGAGAACGAGGTCGACAACCTGCGCGCCGCCTCCGTGGTGAGCACCGGGTACGGCCCCGGCAGCACCATCGTCGGTGGCCTCGGCGTGCTCGGACCGACCCGGATGGACTACCCCGGCACCATCGCCACGGTGAGGGCCGTGGCACGCTACGTGGGCGATCTGCTGGCCCAGAACTGACCAGTCAGGGCCGCCGGCCGCCCAACGGCCGACGACCGCGCAACGCGAGACGAAAATGGGGACACCGAACGCAGTGGCCAGGGACTACTACGGCATTCTCGGCGTGAGCCGGGACGCCTCCGACGACGAGATCAAGCGCGCCTACCGCAAGCTGGCGCGGCAGTTCCACCCGGACGTCAATCCGGACCCGGAGGCACAGGAGAAGTTCAAGGACATCAACGCCGCGTACGAGGTCCTCTCGGACGACCGGAAACGGCAGATCGTCGACCTCGGCGGCGACCCGCTCGCGCCGGGCGGCGGGGGCGCGGGCCCGGGCGGCCCGGGCGGCGCCGGCCCGTTCGTCGGGTTCCAGGACATCATGGACGCGTTCTTCGGTGGCGCGGCCGGCGGCAGCCGGGGGCCGCGTCCGCGTACCCGGCCGGGTGCGGACGCGATCCTGCGGCTCGAACTGGATCTGCACGAGACCGCGTTCGGCGTCGAGGCCCCGATCACCGTCGACACCGCAGTGCTCTGCACCACCTGCTCCGGCGCGGGCACCGCGGCCGGCACCCACCTCGCCACCTGCGAGGCGTGCGGGGGCCGGGGCGAGGTGCAGTCGGTGCAGCGGACCTTCCTTGGCCAGGTGGTCTCGGCCCGGCCGTGCACGGTCTGCCAGGGCTACGGCACCACCATCCCGCACCCCTGCCCCACCTGCGCCGGGGACGGCCGGGTGCGGACCCGCCGTTCCCTCACCGTCAAGATCCCGGCCGGGGTCGAGGACGGCATGCGGATCCGGCTGGCCCAGCAGGGTGAGGTCGGCCCGGGCGGCGGCACCGCCGGCGACCTCTATGTGGAGATCCACGAGCGGACGCACGACGTCTACTCCCGCAAGGGCGACGACCTGCACTGCCGGGTCACCGTGCCGATGACCGCCGCCGCGCTCGGCACCCGGCTGACCATCAAGACGCTGGACAGCGAGGAGACGGTGGACGTCAAGCCCGGCACCCAGCCGGGCAGCACCCTGCGGCTGCGCGCCCGGGGCGTACCGCACCTGCGCGGCACCGGGCGGGGCGACCTCTACGTCCACCTCGACGTGCGCACCCCGACCAAGCTCGACGCGGACCAGGAGCGGATGCTCCGCGAGTTCGCCAAGACCCGCGGCGAGGAGGTCGCCGAGCTGACCAAGCAGGGCGGCTTCTTCTCCCGGATGCGCGACGCCTTCAACGGGCACGCCTGAGGTGTCGGCGCCGCTGTTCCTGGTCGAGGCGCTGCCCACCGGTGACACGGTGACGCTCGACGGCCCGGAGGGGCACCACGCCGCCACCGTGCAGCGGCTGCGGGTCGGCGAGGAGTTGCTGCTCGCCGACGGCCGGGGCGGCACTGCCGCCGCGGTGGTCACCGCCGTCGGCCGGGGCACCCTCGACCTGGCGGTCACCACCCGGGGGTACGTCGACGCGTCCGTCCCCCGGCTCGTGGTGGTGCAGGGCATCGCCAAGGGCGACCGGGGTGAGCTGGCCGTGCAGGCGATGACCGAGGTCGGGGTGGACGAGATCGTCCCCTGGGCGGCGTCCCGCTCGGTCGTGCAGTGGCGCGGCGACCGGGGCGTACGGGCGCGGGAGAAGTGGGCGGCCACCGCCCGCGAGGCGGCCAAGCAGGCCCGGCGCGCCTGGCTGCCGATCGTGGCCGGCACGCCCGACGAGTCCACCGCGACGGTGGCCCGGCGGATCGCCGGGGCGGCCACCGCGTTCGTGCTGCACGAGGAGGCCGAGGAGCGGCTGGCCACCGTCGCGCTGCCGGAGACCGGCGAGATCGTGCTGGTGGTCGGCCCGGAGGGCGGCATCGCCCCGCCCGAGCTGTCCGCCTTCGGCGAGGCCGGCGCGCGTACCGTCCGGCTCGGCCCGTCGGTGCTGCGTACCTCCACCGCCGGCGTCGCCGCCCTCAGCGTGCTCGCCGCCCGCCTCGGCCGCTGGTAGGCCGAGCGGCGTCCCCCGCCGCCGCGCGCGTCGCGGCACCCACCGGAACGCCCCGCCTCTGCTCTGCAGCCATGGATGCAACACCCCCGACGTCGGTAGGTGCTGCGTGGGTGGCTGCAGAGCAAAGGGGACGACGGAGTGTCGCGCGGGCCGGCTCGGGAGGGCGCCTGCCGAAGTCAGCTGCGCAGGTAGGAGGCGCCGTTGAGGTCGACGATGGTGCCGGAGGCCCACTCGGCCTCGGGGCTGGCCAGCCAGTGCACCGCGGCGGCGATCTCCTCCGGGCGCGCCACCCGGTGGAATGGGCTCTGTGCCCGGATCGCGTCGCCGCGCTCGCCGCTGAGGTGCGTGGTGGTCATGTCGGTCTCGACGAAGCCGGGCGCCACCGTGGCCACCGCGATGCCGTACGGGGCCAGGGCCAGCGCCAGCGACTGACCGAGCGCGTTCAACCCGGCCTTGCTCGCTCCGTACGCGGGCTGCTCCGGCTCGCCGCGGAAGGCGCCGCGGGAGGAGACGTTGACGATCCGGCCGCCCCGCTCGCGCATGTGCTGGGCGGCGCACCAGGTGACGTTGGCGGCCCCGGTCAGGTTGGTCTCCAGCACCAGCCGCCACTGCTCGCGCCACTGCTCGTACGTGTTGCCGAAGACCGGGTGCGGCAGGTCCCGTGGGCCGTACACGCCGGCGTTGTTCACCAGCACGTCCAGCCCGCCCAGCCGCTCCGCCGCCGTGTCGACCATCGCCCGGACGGCCTCCGGGTCGGTCAGGTCGGCGCGGACCACCACGTGCCCCTCGCCGGGCAACTCGGCGCGGACCCGCTCGGCCAACTCCGCCGAGTCCCGGTGGTGGATCGCCACCCGGTCCCCGCCCACCCCGAACGCCCGCGCCACCGCGCGCCCGATGCCGCGCGAGGCCCCCGTCACCAGTACCGCCCGTCCCGTCATGCGCGCCATGTTGCCGCACGGGCTGCCGTCGGTTAACAAGGGGTCCTTCCTGTGCAGAACGCGTTAACAGGGGGACCCTTCCTTACACTGCCCGAATGGGAACCGACTGCCTGTTCTGCCGGATCGTCGCCGGGGAGATCCCGGCCACCATCGTGCGGGAGACCGCCACCACCCTCGCCTTCCGGGACATCAACCCCCAGGCCCCGACGCACGTGCTGGTCATCCCCAAGGAGCACTACGCGGACGTGGCCACCCTGGCCCAGGGTGACCCGGGCCTTGCCGGTGAGGTGCTCGCCACGGCCGCCACGGTGGCCGAGGACGAGGGGCTGCTCGCCGACGGCTTCCGGCTGATGTTCAACACCGGGGCGTACGCCGGCCAGGAGGTCTTCCACGTGCACGCGCACGTGTTCGGCGGTGCACCGCTCGGCCCGATGCTCTGCCGCTGAGGCTGTCCCTAGACTGCTCGCATGATCACGGTGCATGACCGGCTCGACCGGATGGTGCGGCAGGCGCAGGCCCACGGCCGGATCCCGGCGGTCTCGGCCGCCCTGCACCGGGCGGACCGGCCGCTCTGGACCTGCACGGTGGGCGGGACCGGCAACGACAGCCCGCTCGGCCCGGAGACGGTGTTCCGGATCGGCTCGGTCACCAAGACCTTCACGGCCGTGCTGGTCATGCAGTGCCGCGACGACGGGCTGCTGGACCTGGACGACCCGATCGGCCGGCACCTCGACCTGCCGGCGCACGGCGAGCTGACCGTACGCCGACTGCTGTCGCACACGGCGGGCCTGCAACGCGAGCCGCACGGCGACGTCTGGGACAGCCTGCGGGCGCCCGGCGTCAGCGAGCTGATCGCGGACCTGGCCCGGGTGGAGCGGGTGCTGCCGACCGGCCGGCGCTACCACTACTCCAACCTCGGCATGGCGCTCCTCGGCGAGCTGGTCGCCCGGCTGCGCGGCGGCACCTGGGCCGAGGTGCTCGCCGAGCGGGTGCTCGCCCCGCTCGGGCTGACCGCCACCGGCCGCACGCCCGGCGAGCGGGCGGCGACCGGGTTCCTGGTCGACGCGTACTCCGACGAGGCGCACCCGGAACCGCCGACCGACTTCGGCGCGGTGGCCCCGGCGGCGCAGCTGTGGAGCACCGCGCCGGACATGGCGCGCTGGGCCGCCTTCCTGGCCGACCCGGCGGCGCTGGATCCGGCCGGCGCGGTGCTCGCCCCGGCCACCCTCGACGAGATGCGTTGGCCGCTCACCACCACCGACGAGACGCTGTGGGGCGCCGGCTTCGGGCTCGGCCTGATCCTGGTGCCGCAGCCGCAACGAGTGATGCACGTGGGGCACGACGGAGCCATGCCCGGTTTCCTGGCCGCCGTCTACGGCCGGCGCGGCGGGGACGGCACGGCCGGCGCGATGGGCTGCGCCGTGCTCGGCTCGTCCGGCACCGGCGTGCCGGTGTTCGAGCTGGCCCACCAGCTGCTCGCCGCCGCGGCCGAGTACGACCCGGCGGAGATCGAGCCGTGGCGTCCCGGCCCGCCCGCCCCGGCGCACCTGCGCGGGGTGCTGGGCCGCTGGTGGGGCGAGGGCTTCGAGTGCGTCTTCTCCTGGCACGACGGGGCGCTGCGGGCCCGGGGCGCGGACGACCCGGCCGGCAAGCCACCGGCGGTCTTCGCCCCGCTGCCGGACCGGCCGGACGTGTTCCGCACGGTCGCCGGCCGGGAGGTGGGCGAGCTGCTCCGGCTGACCCGGGACGAGCGCGGGGCCGTGGTCCGGATGCACTGGGCCACCTACCGGTTCACCCGCCACCAGGAGACCTTCGAGGGGTACGACTTCCGCGCCGGCAGTTGATCTCCTACCGCCGGAAATGGGCGAGGTGCGGGCGGTGTTGAACCGATACGATGGGAGTCACGACCGCCGCGCCAGCAGGGCCCGGCGCCGAGTTCGAGAGCAGGTGGCGTAGGGCCCGACGGCCCGACCTATGACCGGCACCCCACCTCCCGGCCCGCCCCGGGTGCAGACCAGGATCACGGTCCCCGACCAGAAGATCATGGTGAACCTGCTCGGCGCGGGCGACGAGATCCTGCGACTCGTCGAACGCTCGGTCAACAGTGACGTCCACGTGCGTGGCAACGAGATCACCATCACCGGCGCGCCCGCGGACAACGCCCTCGCCGAGCGTCTCTTCAGCGAGCTGCTCGAACTCATCGAGAAAGGCGAGACCCTGACCACTGACGCCGTCCGGCGGACCGTCGGCATGCTCGAGCAGGGCAGCACCGAGCGGCCCGCCGAGGTCCTGACGCTCAACATCCTCTCCCGGCGCGGCCGCACCATCCGTCCCAAGACGCTCGGGCAGAAGCGGTACGTCGACGCGATCGACGGCAACACGATCGTCTTCGGCATCGGCCCCGCCGGCACCGGCAAGACCTACCTGGCCATGGCGAAGGCCGTCCAGGCGCTCCAGGCCAAGCAGGTCAACCGGATCATCCTGACCCGGCCGGCGGTCGAGGCGGGCGAGCGGCTGGGCTTCCTGCCCGGCACCCTGAACGAGAAGATCGACCCGTACCTTCGGCCGCTGTACGACGCGCTGCACGACATGCTCGACCCGGAGTCCATCCCGAAGCTGATGGCGGCCGGCACGATCGAGGTGGCGCCGCTGGCGTACATGCGCGGCCGGACGCTCAACGACGCGTTCATCATCCTGGACGAGGCGCAGAACACCACGCCCGAGCAGATGAAGATGTTCCTCACCCGGCTCGGCTTCGGTTCCAAGATCGTGGTCACCGGTGACGTCACCCAGGTGGACCTGCCCGGCGGGACGACCAGCGGCCTGCGGGTGGTCCGGGAGATCCTGAGCAACGTCGAGGACGTGCACTTCGCCCAGCTCTCCAGCGCCGACGTGGTCCGCCACAAGCTGGTGGGCGAGATCGTCGACGCGTACGCCCGCTGGGACGCCGAGCGGGAGAACCAGCAGGCACAGGGCGTGCACGCCGTGCCCGGGCGGACCGCCCAGGGCGGCCGGGCCGGCCGGCGCCGCTAATCCACCAGAGGAAGACAGTTGTCCATCGAGATCGCCAACGAGTCCGGTGTCGAGGTCGACACCGACGCCGTGCTCGCCGTCGCCCGGCACGCCCTCGACGAGATGGGGGTCAACCCGCTCGCCGAGCTCTCCATTCTGCTGGTCGACATCGACTACATGTCCGAGCTGAACCATCGCTGGATGGGCGGCGACGGCCCGACCGACGTGCTCGCCTTCCCCATGGACGAGGGCAGCGTCGACCACGGTCCGGGGGAGAGCAGCCCGGCCGGCGGTGAGCCGGCCCTGCTCGGCGACATCGTGCTCTGCCCGGAGGTGGCCGCCAAGCAGGCCGCCACCGCCGGCCACTCGCCCGCCGACGAGCTGCACCTGCTCACCGTGCACGGTGTGCTGCACCTGCTCGGGTACGACCACGCCGAGCCGGAGGAGGAGCAGGAGATGTTCGGTCTCCAGGCCCGACTGCTGGCGAGCTGGCGGTCGTCCCGGTCGAAATGATGACCACCCTGGCGGCCGGCACTCCGGCGGGACTGCCCGATCTCCAGCTCATCTTCGTCGCGGCGGGGCTGGTGGTGCTCGCCGGCCTCATCGCGATGACCGAGGCGGCGCTGGCCGCGGTCTCCCCGGCTCGCGCGGCCGAGCTGGCCCGGGACGGGGCGCGCGGGGCGCGTACCCTCCAGGCGGTCGCGGGTGACGTGGTCCGCCACCTCAACCTGCTGCTGCTGGTCCGACTGCTGGCCGAGCTGACCGCCACCACGCTGGTCGCGCTGGTGGCGGTGGACAGCTTCGGCGCCGGCTGGCGGGCCGCCCTGGTCACCGCCGGGGCGATGACCGTGGTCAGCTTCGTGGTGGTCGGCGTCGCGCCGCGCACCCTCGGCCGGCAGCACGCCTACGCGGTGGGCCGCGCGGTCGCGCCGCTGGTGCGCTGGCTGGGCCGGGCGCTCAACCCGCTCGCCTCGCTGCTGATCCTGATCGGCAACGCGGTCACCCCGGGGCGCGGCTTCCGTGAGGGGCCGTTCGCCACCCAGGTGGAGCTGCGTGAACTGGTCGACCTCGCCGAGCAGCGCGGGGTGGTGGAGCACGGCGAGCGCCAGATGATCCACTCGGTCTTCGCGCTCGGCGACACCATCGCCCGCGAGGTGATGGTGCCGCGCACCGAGATGGTGTGGATCGAGGAGAGCAAGACGCTGGCCCAGGCTCTGGCGCTCTTCCTGCGCTCCGGCTTCTCCCGGATCCCGGTGATCGGGGAGAGCGTGGACGACGTGCTCGGGGTGCTCTACCTGAAGGACCTGATCCGGCGCATCCAGGGCGGCCCGGAGGCCCGGCAGCTGCCGGTGGCCGAGCTGATGCGCCCGGCGACGTTCGTGCCGGAGTCCAAGCCGGTCGACGACCTGCTGTCGGAGATGCAGGCGGCCCGCAACCACCTGGTCATCGTGGTCGACGAGTACGGCGGCACCGGCGGTCTGGTCACCATCGAGGACATCCTGGAGGAGATCGTCGGTGAGATCACCGACGAGTACGATGTCGAACGCCCGCCGGTCGAGCACCTGGCGGACGGGGCCGTGCGGGTGACCGCCCGGCTGCCGGTGGAGAATCTGGGCGAGCTGTTCGACACCGAGCTGCCCACCGACGAGGTGGAGACTGTCGGCGGTCTGCTCGCCCAGTCGCTCGGCCGGGTGCCGATCCCGGGCGCCGAGGCCGAGGTCGCCGGGCTCCGGCTGATCGCCGAGGGCACCACCGGGCGGCGCAACCGGATCGACACCGTGCTGGTGCGCCGGGTCGCGCCGAGCGACGCGTCCGACAGCGGGGGGCGTGGCGACCACGCCGAGTCCCGCGGCAACCACAACCGTTCCGAGGAGAGGCAACCCGCCGATGCCTGAGTCACCCGTCGTGCCGGCTGCCCGGCCCACCCCGTCCGACCCGGCCGAGCTGACCGCCGAGGACGGCAAGCTGGTCGTCCTGGCCCGGGGCGCACGCGGCCGGGTGGGCGCCGTGGAGGGCGCGGCGGTTCGCGACCAGGACGGCCGGACGTACGCGGCGGCCAGCGTCGCCCTGCCGTCGCTGACCCTGACCGCCCTCCAGTTGGCCGTCGCCTCGGCGGTGGCCGCCGGCGCCAGCCGGCTGGAGGCCGCCGTGGTGGTGACCGAGGCCTCGACGCTGGACGGCGCCGGGCACGCCGCGGTCCGGGACCTCGCCGTCGACGCGCCGATCCACGTGGCCGCCCCGGACGGCACCGTCCTCGGCACGGTGGTCGAGTGACCGGGGTGCCGGACCCGGAGGAGCCGCGTCCCTACCGGGCGGGTTTCGCCTGTTTCGTCGGACGGCCGAACGCCGGCAAGTCGACGCTGACCAACGCGATCGTCGGCACCAAGATCGCGATCACCTCGAACAAACCGCAGACCACCCGGCACGTCATCCGGGCCGTGCTGCACCGCCCGGAATCGCAGCTCGTGCTGGTCGACACCCCGGGCCTGCACCGTCCCCGTACGCTGCTCGGCGAGCGGCTGAACGACCTGGTCCGGGAGACCTGGAGCGAGGTCGACGTGATCGGCCTGTGCATCCCGGCGAACGAGCCGATCGGCCGGGGCGACCGTTTCATCACCGGCGAGCTGGCCAGCCTCAAGGCGACGGTGCTGGCCGTGGTCACCAAGACCGACCTGGTGGACCGCAGGCGGCTCGCCGAGCAGCTCCTCGCGGTGAGCGAGCTGGCCGACTTCGCCGATGTGGTGCCGGTGAGCGCCGTGTCCGGTCACCAGGTGGACACCCTGGTCGACGTGATGACCGGCTACCTGCCCGAGTCGCCGCAGCTCTACCCGGACGACATGCTCACCGACGACCCCGAGCAGGTGCTGGTCGCCGAGCTGATCCGCGAGGCGGCGCTGGAGGGCGTACGGGACGAGCTGCCGCACTCCATCGCCGTGGTGGTGGAGGAGATGATCGTGGAGGGGCAGCTCACCAAGATCTACGCCGACGTGTACGTGGAGCGGCCCAGCCAGAAGGCGATCATGATCGGTCACCGGGGCAGCCGGCTCAAGGAGGTCGGCACCACCGCGCGCCGGCAGATCGAGGAGCTGCTCGGCGCCCGGATCTACCTGGACCTGCACGTCCGGGTCGCCAAGGACTGGCAGCGCGACCCGAAGCAGCTGCGCAAACTCGGTTTCTGAACGGAGCCCCCGCACCGGCGGGCCGGAGCTTTCCGGCACCGCCGGTGCGCTTTTTTGGGGTCCGGTGACCGGTCCTCACCGGCTGGTCCGGATCGGTCGGCTTTATGGGAAGTTTCACTTTTGGCCCCGGCACCTCGCGGTTTCGCACGCTCGGGTCGGAGGGTAGGGAGAGGTTGATCCCCGAGCCCCCGGACATAGATGCAGGGTTATGCGAAACCGATACCTGGACCTGCTCCGCTTCCTGGCCATCGTGCGCGTCGTCGTCTACCACGTCATCGGTTCGGCGACCCTGACGCTGATCTTCCCGGCGATGTCGGTGATGTTCGCGCTCGCCGGTTCGCTGATGGCCGCCTCGCTGGACCGGACCGGTGTGCCGGCCGTGGCGCGCCGGCTGCGTCGCCTGCTGCCGTCGCTCTGGGTGCTCGCCCTGGTGTTCGTGCCGGCCATGCTGTTCACCGGGCTGCCGTTCAGCCCGAAGGTGCTGCTCTGGCTCTTCCCGGTCAGTGACCCACCGGCCAACTACTGGGGCGGACTGGCCCTGAGCCCCATCTGGTACCTCCGGGACTACCTGTGGTTCGTGCTGGCCTCGCCGCTCGCCCTGTGGCTGTTCCGCCGGGCGCCGCTGCCCACCCTCCTCGCCCCGTACGCCCTGCTCGTGCTGATCGAGTTGGGCGTCTATCCGGACGCGCCGGGGGTGCTGCGCGAGTTCGGCCTGTACTTCGGCGCCTGGCTGCTGGGCTTCGCCCACCACGAGGGCATGCTGCGCCGGATGCGCAACCGGATCCTCGTACCCGCCGCGCTCGCCCTCGGTGCCGCCGGCCTGACCTGGATCTTCACCCACCCCGGTCCACGCGGCTACGACCTGAACGACATCCACCTCGGCAACGCCCTCTGGTCGGCGGCCTTCATCCTGGTGGCGATCGGCCGGGCCCCGACCGAGGCGCGCTGGGTCGACCGCATCCCGCTGGTGAGCCGGGCCGTCACCCTGTTGAACCGGCGCGCGCTGACCATCTACCTGTGGCACATGCCGTTCGTGGTGGCGCTCACCCCGCTGGTCGGTCTGGTCGGCTGGACCCCGCGCGACCCGCTCGGCCTGGCGATCCGGGTGGTGCTGGTGTTCGCGCTGGTCGGCGTGGTCACCCTGCTGGTCGGGTGGGTCGAGGACGTGGCGGCCCGGCGTACGCCGGAGGTGCTTCCCGGCCGGCCCCGGCCCACCCTGGCCGAGCGGGCGGCCGCCGTCCCGGCCAGCCCCGCGCCGGCCGGCGCGGAGACCGAACTGGCGGCGGCCGGCGCATCCCGTGCCCCGCGCGGGGTTCCCGCGCCCCGACGGGCCGACGACCGCGCCGGGACCGAACTCGGCACCGGCTGACCGGCCGCCTGCGGGGCCTCACTCACGGAATGAGTGGCCATCGCCCGGGGAATGGCCGGTGCATGAGCGCGGCTGCCGGGGAGGCGGCGCTGTCCGGGCGGTCCGGCCCGCCGGAGAGCAGGTGGGTGGGGTGGACGCGCGGTCAGCGGCGGGTGAGGGTCACGTTGCCGCTGCCGGTGCTGACGTCCAGCACCAGGGCGGCGGCAGGATCGTCGGTCACGCCGAGGTCCCGGTCGCCGGAGCCGGTGCTGCCCCGCACCCGGTACCGGCCGTCCGGCACGGTCAGCTCGACGTCGCCGCTGCCGGCGTGCACCCGGGCCGAAGCCGGCGTGGTCAGATCCACCGTCACGTTGCCGGAGGCCGTCTCCGCGTCCACCCCGGCGGCGAGCCGCTGCGCCGTGATGTCGCCGGAGCCGGCGCGCAGCCGCACCGCGCCGGCCGCGTCGACCACGTCGATGTTCCCGGAACCGGTCTCGGCGCGGACGTCGCCGCGCGCCCCGCTGACCGAGACGTTGCCCGAGCCGAGCTTGAACTCGACCGCGCCGACCTGGCTCAGCTCGACGTCCCCGGAGTCGGTCTCGCCGCGTACCGCCACGCCCTCGGGGGCGGACACCTCCCAGGAGATGCTGCACCGGGGGCCGCAGTCGGTGCGCAGCACCAGCTCGTCGCCGTTGATCTCGTACCGGGTGTCGGGTTGCCCGCCCTGGTAGCGGACCGTTCGCTTGATGCGTACCTGTGCGGCGGAGCCGGCGGCGCGGACGGTGACGTTGCCCGCGCCCGGTTCCACGGTGATCCGGGTGATCTTCACCGCCTCGGTGTTGTCGTAGTCGAGCCGGCGGAACGAGATGGTGTCACACCCGCAGAGGAGGATCAGGGAGGCCGCCGCGGCGGCGGCGACGGTCCGGTGCACAGCCATGGTCAGCACGCTACGGGCGACCTCCGGGGCGGCACATCCGGGTTCGACCGCCGATCCACCCCGAACCGACCCTGAGATCGCACCCCGAGGGAGAATGACCCGATGGCCGGGTACCGCCGACAGCTCTACCGCGACGACGCGGTGGTGCTGCGCGTGCAGAAGCTGGGCGAATCCGACCGGATCATCACCCTGCTCACCCGCCGGCACGGCCGGCTGCGCGCGGTGGCCCGGGGCGTCCGGCGCACCACCAGCCGGTTCGGTGCCCGGCTGGAGCCGTTCGGGCACGTCGACCTCCAGCTCGCCGGCGACCCCAAGGGCAACCAGGGCAGCTCGCTGCACACCATCAGCCAGGTCGAGGGGATCGACCTCTACGGCAAGCGGTTCCTCGGCGACTACCCCCGCTACACGGCGGCCAGCGCGATCGCCGAGACCGCGGAACGGCTCACCCCGATCGAGCGGGAACCGTCGCTGCGGTTGTTCCAGCTCACCCTCGGCGCGCTGCGCTCGCTGGCCACCGGCGAGCACGCCACCACGCTGGTGCTGGACGCCTACCTGCTGCGCGGGATGGCGTTCGCCGGCTGGGCGCCGGCGCTGACCGCCTGCGCCGTCTGCGGCACCCCGGGGCGGCACCGGGCGTTCTCCGTACCGGCGGGGGGAGTGGTCTGCCCGGACTGCCGGCCGCCCGGCGCCGCCCACCCCGCCCCGGCCACGATCGCGCTGATGTCCGCGCTGACCACCGGCGACTGGACGTACGCCGACGCGACCGAGACCGGCGTACGCCGGGAGTGCAGCGGTCTTGTCGCGGCGCACCTCCAGTGGCACCTGGAGCGCGCGCTACGCTCGCTGCCGCTGGTCGACCGGGGTGGCCCGGCCTCCGGCACGGTCCCGCCGCGGGGTGGCTCGGGGCCGGGTGGGGTCCCGCCGGGCACCGGCGCCGGGCCCACCGCCGCTGGTGTGAACAGGGAGAAGACGTAAGTGATCCGATCGATGAGGGCAGGCCGGCGCGAGCCGGTGCCGCCGACTCCGCACCCGTCCGGGGCCCGGCCGCCCGCGCTGCCCCCGGATGCCCTGCCGAAGCACGTCGCCATCGTGATGGACGGCAACGGCCGCTGGGCCAAGGAGCGCGGGCTGCCCCGCACCAAGGGTCACGAGCAGGGGGAGCACAGCCTCTTCGACACCATCGAGGGCGCGATCGAGCTGGGCATCCCCTACCTGTCGGCGTACGCGTTCTCCACCGAGAACTGGCGGCGCTCGCCGGACGAGGTCCGCTTCCTGATGGGCTTCAACCGCGACGTCATCCGCCGCCGCCGGGACCAGTTGGTCGACCTGGGCGTCCGGGTGGTGTGGTCGGGCCGGGCCGGGCGGCTCTGGAAGAGCGTGATCTCCGAGCTGCAGACCGCCGAGGAGATGTCCCGGGGCAACTCGACGCTGACCCTGCAGTTCTGCGTCAACTACGGCGGCCAGGCGGAGATCGCCGACGCCGCCGCGGCGATCGCCCGCGACGTGGCCGCCGGCCGGCTCGACCCGGGCAAGGTCAACGAGAAGACCGTCGCGAAGTACCTCTACCACCCGGAGGTCCCCGAAGTGGACCTCTTCCTGCGCCCCTCCGGCGAGCAGCGCACCTCCAACTTCCTGCTCTGGCAGAGCGCGTACGCCGAACTGGTGTTCCTGGACACCCTCTGGCCGGACTTCGACCGGCGTCACCTCTGGTACGCCTGCGAGCTCTACGCCCAGCGGGACCGCCGCTTCGGCGGCGCGCTGCCCAACCCGGTGGCCCCGGTCACCTGAGGGCAGGCTTACCGACGCGGCGCGCGGGGTATCACCTCGACAGCAGCCGATCGCGGAGGTGAACCAACATGATTCAGAAGCGGATCGCCCAGTGGGCGCTCATGGCGGTCGCCGTCCCGCTGGCGGCGGCCGGCGCGCGCCGGCTGAGCCACTCCCTGGAGGCCCGCCGCGGCCCGACTGGAGTGAGCCGACTCCTCGCCAAGGGCGCCGACCTGCTGCGGCCACAGAAGGCGAAACGCCGTCGGTTCTGGTGACGACCGAGGTCGACGCCGTCCCTGTTTGGGGCGGCGTCGACACGTTTCCGGCGGGCGGCGCGGCCGCAGCGCATACCATCGGCGCGAGGGCGCGCCGCCCGGTCGCGCCCGGCCACGGGGGTGGGCATGCGGGATCTCCGGTACGAGATGACGGCCGCGCTGGCCGGTGCGGACCTGGTCGACGCCGCACAACGGGAACGGGTCGCGGACCTCTGCGCCGGTGTCGCCGAGCGGTACTGCGCCGAGCTCGGGCACACCCCGGCGGTCCGCTCCGGCGAGATCGCCGAGCTGGCACAGGGCGAACCGGCCGCCGATTGGGCACCCACCCCTGCCGACGCCACCGAACGGGCCTGGTGAGCGTCCGCGCCGCCACGAGATGCGGCATGTCACGGCGGCAGAGCCGACGGACGGCGCGACATGCGGCACCTCGAGCGGAGCAAGCCGCGGTCAGGCCTCCACTTCGGAGCGGTCTCCCGCCCAGCGGGTGTGGAACGAGCCGTCCCGGTCCACCCGGCGGTAGGTGTGCGCCCCGAAGTTGTCCCGCAGCCCCTGGATCAGCGCCGCCGGCAGCCGCTCCGCGCGCAGCGCGTCGAACCAGGCCAGCGACGACGAGAAGGCCGGGGTCGGCACGCCCGCCCGGGCCGCGTCGGCCACCACCCGCCGCCAGGCCGGGATCCCGGCGCTGACCCGATCGGCGAACCACGGCGCCACCAGTAGCGTCGGCAGCTCCGGCTGCGCGTCGTACGCCTCGCGGATCCGATCGAGGAAGCGGGCCCGGATGATGCAGCCGCCCCGCCAGATGGTCGCGGTGCCGCGCAGGTCGATGCCCCAGTCGTACTCCCGGCTGCCGGCCCGGATGTGGTCGAAGCCCTGCGCGTACGCGACGATCTTGCTGGCCAGCAGCGCGCGCCGCACGTCCTCGACGAAGGTCTCCCCGTCGTCGACCTCCCACTTCGCGCCCGCGTCGGGGAAGGCCCGGCGGGCGGCGGCCCGCTGGTCGGCGTGGCCGGACAGCGACCGGGCGAAGGTGGCCTCGGCGATGCCGGTGATCGGGACGCCGAGGTCGAGGGCGCTCTGCACGGTCCACCGGCCGGTGCCCTTCTGCTCGGCCTGGTCGAGCACCACGTCGACGAAGGGCCGGCCGGTCGCCGCGTCGGAGTGCGCCAGCACGTCAGCGGTGATCTCGATGAGGAACGACTCCAGCTCGCCCGTGTTCCACTCGCGGAGGATCTCCGCGAGCTCCGCCGGGTTCGCCGACAGGCCGGCCCGCAGCAGGTCGTACGCCTCGGCGATGAGCTGCATGTCGGCGTACTCGATGCCGTTGTGGACCATCTTGACGAAGTGGCCGGCGCCGTCCGGGCCGATGTGCCGGCAGCACGGGGTGCCCTCCACCTGCGCGGCGATCCGCTCGAAGATCGGGCCGAGCTTCTGGTAGGACTCGTCCGAGCCGCCCGGCATGATGCTCGGGCCGTGCAGCGCGCCCTCCTCACCGCCGGAGACGCCGGTGCCGACGAAGTGCAGCCCGTGCCCGCGCAGCGCCTCCTCCCGGCGGCGGGTGTCGGCGAAGTGGGCGTTGCCGCAGTCGACGACGATGTCTCCCGCCTCCAGCAGCGGGACCAGGTCGTCGATCACCGCGTCGGTCGGCGCGCCCGCCTTCACCATGACGATCACGGCGCGCGGGCGCTCCAGCGAGGCGACGAAGTCGGCCAGCGACTCCGACGGCACGAACCGGCCCTCGTCGCCGTGCTCGGCGACGAGGCTGCGGGTGCGCTGCGGCGAGCGGTTGTGCACCGCCACGGTGAAGCCGTTGCGGGCCAGGTTCCGGGCCAGGTTGCGGCCCATCACCGCCAGGCCGGTCACGCCGATCTGTGCCGTCGCCTGCTCGGCCATGCGTACCGCCACCTCTCGTCGGGCTGCCCGTGCTGCGACCGTATCGCGGTCGATGCGGGCGTGGGCCGGTACCTCGACGCCGGGTGCGGGCGTGGTGGCGCTCCGTCCTCAGCCCTCGGCGAGGCGGGCTTCCACGTGGGCGACCTTCGCGGTCATCGCGTCGGTGACCCCGGGGCGCAGGTCCGCCTTGAGCACCAGGCTGACCCGGGGCGCCTGGGCGGCGACGGTGTCGACGGCCCGCTTCACCACCGCCATCACCTCGTCCCACTCACCCTCGACGGTGGTGAACATGGCGTCGGTCCGGTTGGGCAGACCGGATTCGCGGACCACCCGGACGGCGTCGGCGACCAGGTCGCCCACGGACTCACCCACGCCGAGCGGGGTGATCGAGAACGCGATCAGCATGCCGCCGATCGTGCCAGTAAATCGGGCGCGCGGTGCGGTGGCGGTGGGTTAGCCTGCTGTCATGCGTAACTGACGCCCTTCTTCCGAGCCCTGGTCCGCCGCCGTTCGCGGCGCGGATCCGTCCCGCTCCGGGCGTCCGCATCCGCCACCGCCGTCGTCGCGGTGTCTCTCCTGGTCGGACCCGCCGGGGCTTGCCCGCTCGCCGCGCCCACCCGGCGCCCCGACAGTCAGGAGGCAGCGTATGCCCGCCAAGCGCAGTCCGAAGAAGTCCCGCAAGCCGGCGCCGAAACCGTCCCTTGCGGACGTGACCCCACCGGACCTCGAGGCGCTGACGGTGGCGCCCCCGGCACCGGTGAGCCTGCCGGCCGACACCCCGCCGGCGCCGAAGGCCGGCCCGCCGGCCGGCCGGGAGCCTCGTCTCGCCGGCCGCAGCCAACGCGCCGGCCAGACCCGGTTCTACGCCTTCCGGCGGAGCTGAGGCCCGGGCGGGTCGGCCGGTGACGCCACCTCGCCGATGTTGCGGTGTCCCGGCTGGCCGGATGCCGCGAGTTCGCCGAAGCGGCGGTGACGGCGGCCCGCGCCGGCCGGTCCGGGGGCGGGGCGGCACTCGGCCGCCCGCCCCCGCCGGTCAAGCCGCAGCAGTCGCCGGGGTCGCCGTCCCGGCCGGCGCCTCGGCGGCGTGCGACCGCGCGACGCCGAGCGCCAGGCCGGCGAAGCCGGCCACCATCAGCACGCTCACCGCGACCTTGAGCGGGACGCCCTCGGTGACCAGGTCCAGCACCTGCCCGGCGGTGAGGACCAGCGGCACCCAGAGGGCCACCAGGCGGGCCCGCCAGGCGCCGAAGGCGAGCACCAGCAGGCCGACCAGCCAGCCGAGCAGCCACACCGCGAACGAAGCCATCACGAACGGATCCCCGTCGAGGGCGTTCGTCACCGGCCGGGCCGCGTCGGCGTCGACCCCGCCGCCGGCGAGGGCCCCGAAGAAGGCGTTGTAGTGCCAGAGGTGGACGGTGGCGAAGTAGAGGCCGAGCAGGGCGGCGGCACCGCCGATGGTCGCCACCACCGGCTTGCGCCGGCCGAGCACGGCGGCGAGCCCGAGCGCCGCCGGCAGCAGCAGCAGATGGGCCAGGGCGAACAGGACGGTCTCCACCCGCCACGCGCCCAGGTTCCCGGCGGCCACCCCGACATTGCCGGCGGTCTCCGACACGTCGTCGGGGAACATCACCCAGTAGAAGGCGTTCGCGACGCCGTAGAGCACACCGCCCGTGAGCAGGGCGGCCGCCGTGAGTTGGCCCATCCTCGGCCCGGTCCGGTCAGCCATCAGAAATCTCCCTTCCGAAGTCGTGGGAGGGACGCTAGGAGCCGCACCCGGGGCAGGTCGTCGGCCGCGAAGTTGATCCGCGGGTGGAGTGCCGGCGGCCGCCGCTACACCCGTGGGTGGACGCGGAATCCTGCCCGCCGTCGCTACCCTTCCCGCATGTCCGCCGCCCTCGATGTCCGAGCCCGGTGGCGCAAGGCGGCCACCGCGCTGGCCGGTACCGCGCTGCTCGCGTTCGGCCTGGCCGAGCTGTACGTCCCGCTGGCAGGCTACGTCGAGGGGGAGGGGCCGGACCTGGCTGCGCTTCCCGACGGCTGGCTCGCCGTGCTCACCGTGCTGCTGGTGGGCTACGGCCTGGCGGTGGCCGGCTGCACGTCGTATCCCCGAACCGCCGCGGTCCTGGCCGGCGCCTGCTTCACCGCGCAGAGCTTCACGCCCGTGCTGCCGGAGTGGCCGGTCGTGCCGCTGCTGGCGCTGCTCGCCGCCACTTTCGGTTGTGTCGCCGTGGGCGGCCGGGCCGCTCCCGCGGTCGCCGCGCTCAGCTACTTCGTCCCGCTCGGGATCGAGAACGCGGCGGCCGGCGACTCCGACTGGGTGTTCATCCTGTTCGTCGGGCTCGCCGTGCTGGGCCCCGGGTACGCCGTGCGCATGCGGCGTGCGCAGGCGGCCCGGCTGGTCGCACTGGCCGCCGAGCGGGAGGCGGCGGCCCGGACGGACGAGCGGCTGCGGGTGGCCCGGGAACTGCACGACATCGTCTCGCACGGGGTGTCGGTGATGGTGCTGCAGGCCGCCGCGGCGCAGGCCGTGCTCGACTCGGACGCGGCGCAGGCCCGCGCGTCACTCGACGCGGTGCAGGACGTCGGACGCGAGGTGGTTACCGAGCTGCGCCGGTTGCTCGTCATCCTCCGCGGTGCCGAGGCGGCTCCGGAGGGGCTGCCGTCGCTGCGGCGGATCGATCCGTTGACCGCCGGGGTGCGCCTCGCCGGCGGGCAGGTCGACGTGACCGTCACGGGTGACCTCGGCACGATCCCCGCCGCCGCCGACGTCAGCGGGTACCGGATCCTCCAGGAATCGCTGACCAACGCCGCCCGGCACGCGCCGGGCGCGACGGTCCGCGTCTCTATCGAGGTGGCCGGCGACGCCCTCCGGTTGTATGTCGTGGACGACGGGACGGGCCCCGCCCGGCGCGGCGCCGGCACCGGGCACGGCCTGACGGGCATCCGGGAGCGGGTGGAGCTGTTCGGTGGCACGGTCAGCGCGGCCCCGCGCCGCCAGGGCGGCTTCGAGGTACGGGTGGAGCTGCCCTTCGACGCCGAGGCGTCCGCCGCCGCGCTCGCCCCGACGGGGGCCACCGGATGACGCGGGTCCTCATCGCCGACGACGAGGCATTGGTGCGAGGCGGCCTCCGCCTGATCCTCACCGCGCAGCCCGACCTCGAGGTCGTCGCCGACGCGGCCGACGGCGAGGAGGCGGTACGGCTCGCGGCCCGGCTCGCGCCCGACGTGGTGCTGATGGACATCCACATGACGCCCACGGACGGGATCGCCGCGACCGAGCGGATCCTGGCCGCGCGGAGTGCGACGCGCATCATCATGCTGACCACGTTCGACCTCGACGAGTACGTCTACCGGGCGCTGCGCGCCGGCGCCTCCGGCTTCATGCTCAAGACCACTCCGCCCCGCGAGCTGGCCGAAGCGGTGCGTACGGCGGCCCGGGGCGACGCCCTGCTCTCCCCGTCGATCACCCGTCGCCTGATCGACCACTACACCGCGACGGCGTCGGTGGCCGGCCACCCGGGCCTGGCGGAGCTGACCGCCCGGGAGACCGAGGTGTTGCGGATGATGGCGCTCGGCCTGTCCAACCGGGAGATCGCCGGGCAGCTCTTCGTCGGCGAGGCGACCGTGAAGACGCACGTGAACCGCATCTTCGCCAAGCTCGGCGTGCGGGACCGGGTGCAGGCGGTGGTGCTGGCGTACCAGAGCGGCGTGGCGCAGCTCCGGCGCTGACCGAGGGGTTAGCCGATCAGCGGGCGGAAGGTGCCGAGCGCGACGCTGACCGCCAGCGCCGCGCCGGCCAGCGCCGCCGCGCCCGCGACCAGCAGGCCGTCCGCGGTGGTGAAGCGCTGCCGCCGGGCCACCGTACGCGGGAGGCCGGCGTCGAACCCACGGGCGTCCATCGCGACGGCCAGCCGGGTGCCCCGGCGGATCGCCCCGACCAGCAGGGCGAACGCCGTCGACACGAAGAGCCGCAGCTTGGCGACCGGGTTGCGGCCGGCGTCCACGCCCCGGGCCCGCCGGGCCATGCTGATCATCCGCCATTCCTGTTCCAGCAGCGGCACCAGCCGGAACGCGGCCAGCGCGCCGATGGCGAACCGGGCCGGCGCCTTCGCGTTCTGGATCAACGCGTCGGCCAGGTCGGTGGCGTCGGTGGTGGCGAAGACGAGGATCCCGGGCAGCGCCACGGCGAGCGTCCGCAGCACCAGGCCCAGCGCGGTGACCAGCACCCCCTCGGTGACCACCACCGGGCCGGCCTCGACCAGCACCCGGCCGGACCGGTCGGCGGCGAACAGCACCAGGGTGACCAGGATGCCGCCGGCGCTGGCCAGCAACGGCCACGCCCGCCGGGCGAGGATCCGGTAGCGGATGCCGAACAGCGGCAGCACCGCCAGCTCGATGGCGATGGCGATCGCCGGGGCCACCGGGTCCAGGGTGGCGATGAGGACGAACGAGAAGGCCAGCGCGGCGGCCAGTTTCGCCACCGGGTTGCGGCGGGCCAGCGGCGCACCGGGCCGGGCCACCGGTGCCACGCTGATCACGGCCGCTCCAGGGTGAGGGTCCGGTCGGCGAGCGCGGCGACGAAGTCCGGGTCGTGGGTGACCGCGACGACGCCGTGGCCGGCGTCGCGCAGCTCGGCGAAGAGGTCGACCAGCTCCCCCCAGGTCCGCCGGTCCTGTCCGAAGGTGGGCTCGTCGCAGATCAGCAGGCGGGGCGCGGTGGCCAGGGCGGTCGCCACGCTCAGCCGCCGCGCCTCCCCACCCGAGAGGGTGTACGGGTTGGCGCCGGCCAGCCGGGTCAGCCGCAGCCGGTCCAGCAGCCCGTCCACGGTGGCCCGTACCGCCGCCTCGGGCTGGCCGGTCCGGCGCGGGCCGAGCGCCAACTCGTCGTAGACGCTGCCGGTGACGAACTGGTGTTCCGGGTCCTGGAAGACCGAGCCGATCCGCCGGGCCAGCAGGGGCGCGCGCCAGCGGTGCGGGGGAGTGCGGGCGTCCCGCCCCGCCAGGGCGGCCGTGGCGGTGGTCGTACCGGCGCCGGGGCGGAGCAGGCCGCCGAGAAGCAGGGCCAGGGTGGACTTGCCGGCGCCGTTCGGGCCGAGGACGGCGAGCGCCTCGCCGGCGCGTACCTCGAGGTCGACGGCGGCTAGCCGGGGCGGCAGGCCGAGCCGGTCGGCGGTGAGCAACCGGTCGCCGGGCGGCGCGGTGGCGGGCCGGGGCGGCACGGTGCGACCTGGCACCCAGACCCCGGCGGCGGCGAGCGCGTCGCCGTGCGCGGCGAACACCGCATCGGGCGGCCCGTCGGCCCGCACCCCGCCGCCGGCCTCCAGCACGACCACCCGGTCGACCAGCGGGAGCGCCTCGGCGACCCGGTGCTCCACCAGGATCAGCGTGGTGTCGGCGTCGAGCGCGTCCGCGACGGCCCGCCGGATCAGCGCGGCGCCGGCCGGGTCGAGGTTGGCGGTGGGTTCGTCGAGCAGCAGCAGCCCGGGCCGCGGGGCGAGCGCTCCGGCGAGGGCGAGGCGCTGCTGCTCACCGCCGGACAGCGCGGCGGTGGGCCGGTCCCGGTGGTACGGGAAGCCGACCCGGCGCAGCGCCTCGTCGACCCGGGGCCAGATCTCCTCGGCGGGTACGCCCCGGTTCTCCAGCCCGAACGCGACGTCGTCGCCGCAGCGGGCCATCACCAACTGGGTCTCCGGGTCCTGGAAGACGACGCCGACCCGTTCCCGGGCCTTGCGCGGGTCCAGCCCGTCGATCTCGATGGTGCCCTCCTGCTCGCCGCTGTCCTCGGGCAGCAGCCCGGCGAGCGCCGCCAGCAGCGTGCTCTTGCCCGCGCCGGACGCCCCCAGCAGCAGCACCCGCTCCCCGGCCTCGACGCGCAGGTCCACCCCCCGGACGGCCCACCCCTTCCGCCCCGCGTGCCGCCACCCGAACCCCCGCAACACCACCGCGCTCACACCCGCACCCCCTTCCCGGCCCACCCCGCACTGTCGATCATGAGGTTGGCGGCAGTTTCAGAGATCCACATCGCCGCCAACCTCATGATCAACCCGCTGGTCCCGGCGGTCAGACGGCGGCGCGTTCGCGGCCGGCGGGGAAGCGGTCGAGGACGCCGGTGTTGGCCAGCGCGCGGGTGAGGAACCAGCCGCCGGCGCCGGCGATCACGGTGGCGCTCACGATCGTCAGCAGCGCGTACGGGATCCGGTAGCTGACCAGCTCGTAGGTCTTGTTCCAGTAGACGAAGTCGAAGATCGCCGCGGTCAGGCCGGTCAGCGCGCCGGCCAGCAGCGCGGCCGGCAGCCGGTACGAGCGGTACCGCAGGGCGGCGAAGGCCAGCTCGGCGCCGACGCCCTGCATCAGGCCCTGCACGATGACGATGCCGCCCCACTGGCTGCCCAGCAGCGCGGAGACGATCGCCGCCACCAGTTCGCAGTACAGCGAGGCGCCCGGCTTGCGGATGACCAGGCCGCCGAGGACGGCCGGCACCAGCCAGACGCCGTAGATGAGGGTCTGCGCCGGCGGGAAGAAGGCGAAGGCGGCGTCGGTGGCGCTCCAGACCAGGCCCCAGGCCCAGAAGATCACGCCGAAGGCGACCGCGATCACGGAGGCGATGACGATGTCGATGGTCCGCCACCGGTTGGTGGTGTGGTTCATGGCTGCTCCCAGTTCGTCGAGGGTGAACCAGGAGAAGACGCACGCCGCGTCCGGATGCCCGGACGACGGCGCGGCTGGAGGTTGACCGAACTCCCTGCGCTGGCATTACCCAGATCAGGTTCGAGGGTCTGCGGGCACCGGCCCGCACTCTCAGCGCTGTGCGCTCCCCTGTCGGATGTGAAGTTGTCTCCGGCAGACGCTAGCACCGGCCCCCACCGCCGGCCCAGCAGGGCGGGCGGCGCCGGCCCGCTGGGTACGCTGCCGATCATGCGGGTCGACGCGCGAGGTCTGACGTTCGAGGTACGCACCGGCGGTCCCGAGGACGGCGTCCCGGTCCTGCTGCTGCACGGCTTCCCGCAGCACGGCGGCGAGTGGGACGGGGTGGTGCCCGCGCTGCACGCCGCCGGGCTGCGCACGTACGCGCTAGACCAGCGCGGCTACTCGCCGGGTGCCCGGCCGGCGGCGGTCGAGGCGTACCGGATCCCGGAGCTGGTGGCGGACGCGGCCGGCGTGCTCGACGCGCTCGGCGTCAAGGCCGCGCACGTGGTCGGGCACGACTGGGGGGCGATCGTGGCCTGGGGTCTGGCGGCGGTGCACCCGGAGCGGGTCCGCACCCTGACCGCGGTGTCGGTGCCGCATCCGGCGGCGATGGCCCACGCGCTCGCCACCGACCCGCGGCAGAAGGCCCGCTCCGCGTACATCGCGCTGTTCCGCAAGCCGGGCAAGGCGGAGCGGGTGCTGCTCGCGCTCGACGCCACCGCGCTGCGCCGGATGCTCGGCGGGGTGGGCGACCGCGCGCGGGTGGCCCGCTACGCCGACCCGATGCGCGAGCCGGCCGCGTTGACCGCCGCGTTGAACTGGTACCGGGCTATGACCGGGGCGGACCTGAAGGCCGTCGGGCCGGTGGACGTGCCGACCACCTTCGTGTGGAGCGACCGGGACATAGCGATCGGCCGGACGGCGGCCGAGTCCTGCGCCGCGCACGTGACCGGCGACTACCGGTTCGTCGAGTTGCCCGGCGTGACGCACTGGATCCCGGACGAGGCGCCCGCCCCGCTGGCCGCGGCGATCCTCGCCCGGGTGGGCCGATGATCGCCGGCGCCGCACCGGCCCGGCCGCATACCCGCGCGTCGCTCGCCGCCCAGTTCCGCGCCCTCGGCGTACGCCCCGGCGGGACCGTGCTGGTGCACGCGGCGCTGGGCCCGCTGGGTTTCCTCTGCGGCGGGCCCGAGGCGGTGCTGCTCGCCCTGCGCGACGTGCTCGGTCCGGACGGGACGGTCGTGGTGCCCACCCACACGCCGGACAACAGCGACCCCGCGGGCTGGTCGAACCCGCCGGTGCCCGAGGACTGGTGGCCGGTCATCCGGGCCGAGCTGCCCGGCTTCGATCCGGCGGTGACGCCGAGCCGGTTCATGGGTGCCCTCGCCGAGCTGGTCCGCACCTGGCCGGGCGCCCGGCGCAGCGACCACCCGTACGTCTCGTTCGCCGCGCTCGGGCCGGCCGCCGACCTGATCGTCGCGGGCCACGCGCTGGCCGGCATGCTGGGCGAGCGCTCCCCGCTGGCCCGCCTCTACGACCTGGACGGCGACGTCCTGCTGCTCGGTGTGGGCCACGACAGCAACACGTCGCTGCACCTGGCCGAGTACCGGCAGCCGGCGCCGCCCCGGCAGCGCTGCGGCGGGGCCGTGCTGACCGGCGACGGTGGCCGCGAGTGGGTGTGGTGGGAGGACATCGTCCTCGATGAGGGGGACTTCGCCCGGCTCGGCGCCGACCTGGAGGCCACCGGTGCGGTGGGGCTCGGGCCGGTCGGCGACGGGACGGGCCGGTTGATGAGGCAGCGGGTGGCGGTCGACTTCGCGGTGGACTGGCTGGCCCGGAACCGACGGACGGAGGAAGCATGACGGTGAGCGCCGAGGCGTACCTGGCGGTGGTGACCGAGACGATCGGCCGGGTGGCCGCCGGTCAGCGGGAGGGGGTGGCCCGGGCCGCCGACCTGATCGCCGAGTCGCTGCGCGCCGACGGGGTGGTCCACGCGTTCGGCACCGGGCACTCGGAGGCCCTGGCCATGGAGATCGCCGGCCGGGCCGGCGGGCTGGTCCCCACCAACCGGATCGCCCTGCGTGACCTGGTCCTGTACGGCGGTGAGCCGGTCGACGTGCTCGGCCCGAAGCTGGAACGCGAGCCCGAGGTGGCGCACCGCCTCTACGAGCTGGCCCCGATCCGCCCGCAGGACGTCTTCGTGCTCGCCTCGAACTCCGGGGTGAACGGTGCGATGGTGGAGTTCGCGTCCATCGTCAAGGAACGCGGGCACGCGCTGATCGCGATCACCTCGGCGGCGCACTCCGCCCGGATGACGTCGCGCCACCCGTCCGGCCGCAAGCTGGCCGACTTCGCCGACGTGGTGCTCGACAACGGCGCCCCGTACGGCGACGCCACCCTGCCGCTGCCCGGCGGCGGCGCGGTCGGCGCGGTTTCCTCGATCACCGCCGCGCTGCTGGCGCAGCAGTTGGTGGCGGAGGTGGTGGCCCGGCTGCTGGCGGCGGGGGAGCGGCCCCCGGTCTACCTGTCGGCCAACATCACCGGCGGCGACGAGCACAACGCCGAGCTGGAGGCCCGGTACGCCGGCCGGATCCGCCGGGGTGCATGAAGCGGTTTCGCGACGGCGCGGACCGGGCACAGGCGTGCTGCCGACGGGGGCTCCTCGCCGGCAGTACCGTCTTCCCTGGAGGTAGCGGGTGTCCAAGGAAACCGAGAAGCAGCGTTGGCAGCGCAACTTCGCCGACCTGCTCCAGGAGCTGCGGGTGGCGCAGACCGGGGTGCAGATCCTCTTCGCCTTCCTGCTCACCCTGCCGTTCAGCAACGGTTTCACCCGGACCACCGGCTTCCAGAAGCACGTCTACATCGTCTCGCTGCTGGCCGCCGCCGCGGCCACCGCGATGATCATCTCGCCGGTCGCCTTCCACCGGGCGCTGTTCCGCCAGGGCCGCAAGCCGGAACTGGTGCGGTACGCCCACCTGATGGCCACCGGCGGGCTGGCCTTCATGCTGATCTCGATGGTCAGCGCGGTCCTGCTGATCACCGACTTCGTGCTGAGCCGGCCAGTCGCCCTGGTGCTGAGCGCGCTGACCGGGGTGTGGTTCCTGGTCTTCTGGCTGATCCTGCCGTTCGCCCGGCGCAACTGGGGTGACGGCGACATCGACGACGAGGACGACGACCCGGTGGTGCTGCCCGGCGACTGACTGGCGCCGGTCCCGCCAAATCGGACGTGCACCGAAGGCTACCCCTGGGTAACAACCGGGGGTAGCGTCGTTCTCGTCGAGCACGTCGACGCAGCCGGACCGAGGTCTCCAGGAGGCAGCCGTGACCACGACACAGAACAGCCGGCCCGATCCCGCCGGGCCCGGGGGCCCGACCGGTCGGATGGCCCCCATCGACGACTCCAGCTCGGCGCGTCTGTCGCCGCGCCGCGACCTAGAGCCCGTCGTCGACGACGCCGAACCGCCGGCCGGCACGGCCGCCGCGATCGACCAGGCGGGCGGCGCGGGACCGCTGCCCACCGAGGCGGGCCAGGTCTCCGAGAAGGAGGCCCGCCAGGTTGCCGAGGCGGCCCGGGAGACGGCCTGGGACCGGCCCAGCTTCGGCAAGGAACTCTTCCTCGGCCGGTTCCGGCTCGGCCTGATCAACCCGTGGCCCCGCGCGAAAGCCGAGGACGTCGCGCGGGCCGAGGAGTTCCTCGGCGCGTTCGGGGCGTACCTGGACTCCGAGGTGGACGGCGCGGCGATCGAGCGGGACGCGCGCATCCCGGACGAGGTGTTCCACGGCCTGGCCCGGCTGGGCGCCTTCGGCATGAAGATCGACCGGAAGTACGGCGGACTCGGGCTGAGCAACCTGCACTACTGCCGGGCGCTGATGCGGGCCGGCTCGGTCAACCCGGCGATCAGCGCGCTGCTCTCCGCGCACCAGTCGATCGGCGTGCCGCAGCCGCTGAAGATGTTCGGCACGCCCGAGCAGAAGCAGCGTTTCCTGCCCCGGCTGGCCGCCGGTGAGGTGTCCGCGTTCCTGCTCACCGAGCCGGACGTCGGCTCCGACCCGGCGCGGCTGGCGACCACCGCGGAGCCGACCGAGGACGGCACGGGTTACCGGCTCAACGGGGTCAAGCTCTGGGCCACCAACGGCACGGTCGCCACGCTGCTGGTGGTGATGGCGCGGGTGCCGGCGGCCGAGGGGCGGCGCGGCGGCATCACCGCCTTCGTGGTGGACGGCGACAGCGAGGGCATCACGGTCGAGCGGCGCAACGCCTTCGTGGGCCTGCGCGGCCTGGAGAACAGCCTCACCCGGTTCCACGACGTGTTCGTGCCCAAGGAGAATGTGATCGGCGGCGAGGGCAAGGGCCTCAAGATCGCGCTGACCACGCTGAACACCGGGCGGCTCTCGCTGCCGGCCATGTGCGTGGGCGCCGGCAAGTGGTCGCTGAACGTGGCGCGGGAGTGGGCCGCCGACCGGGTCCAGTGGGGCCGGCCGGTCGGTGAGCACGAGGCGGTGGCCAAGAAGCTGTCGTTCATCGCCGCCACCACGTACGGCATGGAGAGCATGCTCGACCTCTGCTGCCTGCTCGCCGACGACGACCGCAACGACATCCGGATCGAGGCGGCGCTGGTGAAGCTCTACAGCAGCGAGATGGCCTGGAGGATCGCCGACGAGCTGATCCAGATCCGGGGTGGCCGCGGCTACGAGACGGCCGAGTCCCTGGCCGCCCGGGGCGAGCGGCCGGCCGCGGTCGAGCAGCTGCTGCGCGATCTGCGGATCAACCGGATCTTCGAGGGCTCCACGGAGATCATGCACCTGCTGATCGCCCGGGAGGCGGTCGACGCGCACCTCTCGGTGGCCGGCGACATCATCGACCCCGACGCCGGGCTGGGCCGCAAGGCGAAGGCGGGCGCCCGGGCCGGCGTCTTCTACGCGAAGTGGCTGCCCACCCTCGCCGTCGGCAAGGGTCAGGCACCCCGGGCGTACGCCGAGTTCGGCCCGCTCGCCGGCCATCTGCGGCATGTCGAGCGCGCCTCGCGCAAGCTGGCCCGGGCCACCTTCTACGCGATGTCCCGCTGGCAGGGAAAGATGGAGCGCAAGCAGGCCTTCCTCGGCCGGGTGGTGGACATCGGCGCGGAGCTGTTCGCGATGGCCGCGGTCTGCGTACGGGCCACCGCCGAGCGGGCGGAGCACCCGGAGCACGTCGAGCTGGCCGACCTGTTCTGCCGGCAGGCCCGGCTGCGCGTCGACGAGCTGTTCACCGGGCTGTGGTCCAACACCGACTCGGTGGACGTGGCGGCCGCGAAGCGGATCCTCGCCGGCCGGTACGCCGCCCTGGAGGAGGGGGTGGTGACGCCGCCGGCCGACCGGCCCTGGGTGGCCCGCTGGCAGCCCGGCCCCTCCACCGCGCCGGACGTCCGCCGGCGCATCCCACCCGCTGGCTGACCGTTCCGCGCCGGCCCCCGCCTCCGCCGGCGACCTGATGCGGCCGGATTCACGGAAAGTGGGGCCTCGCCGCCCCGCGAGACCCCACTTTCCGTGAATCTGCGCAGGAGCGGGCGGTGCCCGGGTGGGGTCAGGAGGCGGCGATCGCCCAGGCCAGCACGCCGGCCAGGATGAGCCCGTTCAACCCGGCCAGCACCAGGTACGCGGCCGGCGGGATCTTGCGGCCCTTGCGGACGTAGCTCACCAGGACGCCCGCGTACGCGAGCAGCAGCACGGCGACGACGATCAGGAAGTACAGCACCGGAACACCCTACCGGCCGGTCCGTAGACCGAGTCTGCGCAGCTCCAGCGCGGCGAGCGCGTCGACGGTCGCGTCGTCGCCGCGGCGCCACGCCTCGGCCACGTCCGGCGCGATGCGGGCCAGCCGGCCGAGCGGCTGGCCGGCGAGCGCGCGCAGCGCCAGCAGGTCCCGGCCGGCGGGGGCGGTGGCGAGGGCCTTCGCCGCGCCGGCCCGGCGCATCCAGCGCACCCGCAGCGGCAGCCAGCCGAAGAGCACGAGCCCGAGCGGGAAGACGAGCACCGCGATGCTCAGCCCGAGGGCCAGCTGGCCGACCAGTTCCTGCTGGTCGCGGCCCGCCTCGGCGACCGCCCGGGCGGCCTCGGCGGCCTTGGTGAAGGGGGCGGTCAGCTCGTCCCCGACCAGCGGGACCCGGCCGACCTTGCCGCCGGCGTCGGCCAGGTTGTCGGCGAGGCCACCGCCGGCCCCCTCCAGCTTCTGTCCGGGTACGGCCAGCTTCTCGATCAGGTCGTGCAGCCAGAGCGCGAAGCGGATCGCCGCGTACACCCAGACGACCACGAGCAGATCGGTGAGGAGCTGACGGAGGGCGGTCGGAAAACGGTCGGCGTAGATCTTCACGCCGGACAGCGTGCCACGGCTCGGCGGCGCCGGCACCGACGGCTTCAGGTCGCGGCGCGGCGCCAGACGCGCCGAGCTGGAGTCGTCGCGCGGGCGGAATTGTCAGCCGGCGCAGGCCGGGCAGGTGCCGAAGATCTCCAGGGTGTGGCTGACCTCGGCGTACCCGTGCTCGGCGGCGACCCGTTCCGCCCAGCGCTCCACCGCCGGCCCGGCCACCTCCACGGTCCGCCCGCAGGCCCGGCAGACCAGGTGGTGGTGATGGCCCTGGCTGCACCGACGGTAGAGGTGCTCGCCGCCGGGCGGGCGCATCACGTCGATCTCTCCGGCGTCGGCGAGCCCCTGCAAGGTGCGGTAGACGGTGGTGAGGCCGACCCGCTCGCCCCGCTCGCGCAGCATCGCGTACAGGTCCTGCGCGCTGTGGAAGCCCTCCACCTCGGCCAGCAGCGCGCTCACCGCGGTCCGCTGCCGGGTGCTGCGCTGCGCGCCCTCGGTCATGCCGCCGCCTCCCGCTGGTCGGCGTCGGGGATGGTGGCCCGCGTGATCATGCCGGGCCCTCCCCGGCGTGGCTGACCGCGTCCGCCACGATGTGCGCGACGTGCTCGTCCACCAGGGCGTACGCGATCTCCCGGCCGCGTCGGGAGCCGCGGACCACCCCGGCGCCGCGCAGCACCCGCAGGTGCTGGGAGACCAGCGGCTGCGGGGCGCCGAGCTTCTCCACCAGCTCGTGCACGCAGCGCTCACCCTGGGCCAGCTCGCTCACGATCGCCAGCCGGATGGGCGCCGACAGGGCGCGCAGCAGGTCACCCGCGCCCTCGAAGGCGTCGTATCCGTGTGTGGCGGTCACCTCGTAACGGTAACCAATCCCAGCAGCGGTGGCCCGGACGGGCTCACCGCAGCACCACCTCGTGCTCGTGCGGCTCGACGACCGGCGCGCCGGCCGGACGGGCCCGCCGGCGCAGCGCCCGCCAGCCGGCCGCGACGAGCGCGACCACCAGGAACGAGCCGATGGCCAGCAGCACCACCGAGGCGCCGGGCGCGGTGTCGGCGGTGGCGGCCACCCAGATCCCGGCCCCGGCCGCGAAGAGCCCCAGCGCCATGGCCGCCGTCATGGTGCTCCGGAAGCCCCGGGTCACCTGCTGGGCGGTGGCCACCGGCACCACCATCAGCGCGCTGATCAGCAGCACCCCGACGGCCCGCATGGCGATGGTCACGGTCACCGCGGTGGTCACCGCGAGCAGCAGGTTGAGCGCCCGGACCGGCAGGCCGGAGACCCGGGCGTACTCCTCGTCGTGGCAGACCGCGAAGAGCGCCGGGCGCAGCGCCAGCATGGCCACCAGGACGGCCGCGCCGAGCACCAGGATGGTGATCAGGTCGCCGGGCGACGTCGTGGTCAGCGACCCGAAGAGGTACGCGTTGAGCGACGCGTTGCTGGCGTCGGAGAGCCCGACCAGCAGCACGCCGCCGGCGATGCCGCCGTAGAAGAGCAGTGCCAAGGCCAGGTCCCCGGAGGTACGGCCGCGCGAACGGACCAGCTCGATGGCGATCGCGCCCAGCGTCGCCGCGATCACCGCCACCAGCACGGGGGAGCGGTTGAGCAGCAGTCCGGCGCCCACGCCGGTGAGCGCCACGTGGCCGATGCCGTCGCCGATCAGCGCCAGCCGCCGCTGCACCAGGTAGATGCCGAGCGCCGGGGCGGCCAGCCCGATGACCAGCGCGCCGACCAGGGCGCGCAGCATGAAGTCGTACTGGAAGAGGTCCATGTCACATGCTCCACAGCCCGGCGGGCTCCTCGTCGCAGTGCGGGTGCACGTGCTCGTGGTCAGGGTCCGCGTGGTGGCCGGCCGGCTCCGGCACGGGGCCGTCGTGGGCGATCCCGCCCTCGTGCACGACGACCGCCCGGCTGATCAGCGGGCGCAGTGGCCCCAGTTCGTGGGCGACCAGGAGCACGGTGCCGCCGTCGTCGACGAAGCCGCGCAGCGCGCCGGCGAACGCCGCCTGGCTGGCCGCGTCCACCCCGGCGGTCGGCTCGTCGAGCACCAGCAGCTCCGGCCGGCCGGCGAGGGCCCGGGCGATCAGGGTGCGCTGCTGCTGGCCCCCGGACAGGGTGGCGACCGGGTCACCCGCCCGGTCGGCGAGCCCGACCGCGCGCAGCGCCGCGGCGACCGCCTCCCGGTCGGCCCGTCCCGGCGGGCGCAGCAGGCCCCGGCGGGCCAGCCGGCCGGACGCGACCACCTCGGCCACCGTGGCCGGTACGCCGCCGCCCGCGCCGAGCCGCTGCGGGACGTACCCGATGCGGTGCCACTGCCGGAAACGGCGCTGCGGGGTGCCGAAGAGGGCGACCGACCCGGCGCTGAGCGGGACGAGGCCGAGCACGGCGCGGATCAGGGTCGACTTGCCGGTGCCGTTGGCGCCGAGCACCGCGACCACCTCACCGGCGGCGACGGCCAGCGAGACGTCCCGCAGCACGGGGCGGCCGTCGTAGCCGACGGCGGCATGCTCGATCTGGATGACCGGTGATGCGCTCATGTCGTCGCCTCGCTTCGGTCGGCGCCGGGCATGAGGCACACCGGCGCGGGGCTGATGGTTTCGCTCGCTCATGTCGTCACCTCGCTCCGTTCGGCGCCACCATGAGGCACCACGGCACTGCACTGATGATTCGCTCGCTGACGCTCGCTCATGCGCAGGCCAGGGCGGTACGCAGGGTCTGGAGGTTGGCCCGCATCGCCGTGAGGTAGTCGCCCTCGGCGGGCGGGCCCTCGATCGGGTCGAGCACGGCGGTCTTCGCCCCGACCTCGCGGGCGATGGTCTCGGCGACCTTCGGGCTGACCAGCGTCTCGAAGAAGATGGTGGTGGCGCCGTGTTCCCGGGCCTCCTTCGCCACCTCGGCGAGGCGCTGCGGGGAGGGCTCGCTCTCCGGGGTCAGGCCGGTGAGGCCGATCTGCTCGAGCTGGTAGCGCTCGGCCAGGTAGCCGAACGCGGTGTGGCTGGTCACCATCTCCCGGCGCTGGCAGGTCTTCAGGCCCGCGGCGTAGTCGGCGTCGAGCTGTTCCAGCGTGGCGTGCAGGGTCTTCGCCCGGGCGGTGAAGTCGGCGGCGTGGTCCGGGTCGGCCTTGCCGAGCCGCTCGGCGAGCCGGTCGCCGATGGTGGCCAGCCGGGTCGGGTCGAGCCACACGTGCGGGTCCTTCCCGCCGCTCTCCTCCGGGTGCCCGTCCTCGCCCTCGTGCTGGTGCCCGCCGGCCGCCGCGTCGCGCAGCGGCTGCACGGTGGCCACGTCGAACGTCCGGTCACCGCCGTTCTGCTGGACCGCCTCGTCGACGGCCGGCTGGAAGCCGGCGAGGAAGACGATCAGCTCCGCGTCGCTGACCTGGCCGACCTGGCGCGGGTTGAGCTCCAGGTCGTGCGGCTCGGCGCCGGGCTTGGTGAGGTTGGTGACCTTGACCGCGTCGCCGCCGATCTGCTCGGCGAGGAACTGGAGCGGGTAGAAGGCGGCCACCACGTCGACCCGTTCCGGGTCGTTCCCGCCGCCACCGCCGTCCGAGCAGGCGGCGACGCCGCCCAGGGCGAGCAGGGCGGCGGCGGTGGCGGCGAGGGCGTGCGAGGCGGTGCGGATGGTCATGTGACCAACTGTCCGCGATAACGAAATTGATTGTCAAAAACGCATGATTGCATGTCAGAGCAGCTTGGCCAGGGCGACCGCGAGCAACAGCGTCAAGATCACGAGCCGCAGCACCCGGGTCCCCGGCCGTTGCACCGGCCAGGTGACGCTCATCAGCCAGATCAGGCCCCCAGCAAGGGCGAGCAGCAGGACGCCGCCGACCGGGCCGGGCGCGAACAGGGCGACCAGCACCAGGACCAGCGTGGCCAGGAACACCGCGGTCGGGTTGAGCCGGGCCGGAAGGGGACGCTGCGTACGCTGCATGCCACAGACTCTACGAGGAGGACCCGGGTGCTGGTCACCAACCGGTTCGTGGTGGACACCGATGTCGCGGCCGACTTCACCGAGCGGGCGCACGCGGCGCTCGCCGCCCTCGCCGCCCGCCCCGGCTACCTGCGCGGGGAACTGCTGCGGGCGCTGGACGACCCGACGCACTGGTGCCTGCTCACCGAGTGGGAGTCCGTCGGGGCGTACCGGCGGGCGCTCGGCGGCTTCGACGTCAAGGTCACCGCCGTGCCGCTGCTGGCCCAGTCCCTCGACGAGCCCTCGGCGTACGAGACGTTGGCCAGCGCCGCGCCCGAGGGCGAGATCGTCGTCGTCGCCAGTGATCGGGCCGCAGGTCCTTACCGCTGAGGCCGGGGGCACTACCCTGGCGCGTATGACCGCTCCCGGACCGGCCGCCCCACCCCCGCACCCCGTGCCGTCCGCCGCGCCGCCGGTACCGGGCCCGCCAGCCGAGCCCGGCGTCCCCACGCCGCCGGCGGGCCCGGGGGTCGCCCCGCCGTTCGCCGCTCCGCCCACCGAGGGGGGCCGGGCCCGGCTCTGGCTGGGCCTCGGCGTCGGCGCGCTCGCCGTGCTGCTCTGCTGCGGTGGGGGCGGCGCCGCCGTCGTCGGGCTGGCGGTCAGCAACGTGCAGGCCGTCGAGGAACAGGGCCGCGCGGTGACCGACAACTACTACCGGGCGCTGGTGCAGAAGAACTGGTCCAAGGCGTACGACCAGCTCTGCGACGACGCCCACCGCCGCGAATCCCGGTCGGAGTTCGAGCAGCGGGTGGCCACCGAGCCGCAGATCTCCGGCTACCGGGTGGGCAAGGTCGACACCCAGACGCTGACCGTGCCGGTGGACGTGACCCTGGCCGGTGGCAAGCGGGAGGCCCAGACGGTGACGCTGGCGCCGGACCAGCAGACGGGTGCCGTGGAGGTCTGCGGGGTGAGCTGACCCTGCCCCGGTATTCTGCTGGGCTTGGGGACCGCGGTGGTCGTACCGTTGTCCCGGACCGTCCGGTTCCATCCACCACACCCCCGCCGACCGCCAGCCGGCGTAGGAGGAAACATGCCAGCCGACCGTATCGACGCCGTCGTCAGCCTCGCCAAGCGCCGGGGCTTCGTCTTCCCCTCCAGTGAGATCTACGGGGGCACCCGGTCGGCGTGGGACTACGGTCCGCTCGGCGTGGAACTCAAGGAGAACGTCCGCCGGCAGTGGTGGAAGACCATGGTCCAGCAGCGGGACGACGTCGTCGGCCTGGACTCCGCGGTCATCCTGGCCCGCCAGGTCTGGGAGGCCTCCGGTCACATCGCCGAGTTCGTCGACCCGCTGACCGAGTGCCAGTCCTGCCACAAGCGGTTCCGGGCCGACCACCTCGAGGAGGCGTTCGAGGCCAAGCAGGGCCGGCCGCCGACCTCGCTGTCGGAGATCAACTGCCCGAACTGCGGCAACAAGGGCACCTTCACCGAGCCGAAGATGTTCAACGGCCTGATGAAGACCTACCTGGGCCCGGTGGAGAGCGAGGAGGGCCTGCACTACCTGCGCCCGGAGACCGCCCAGGGCATCTTCGTCAACTACAAGAACGTGGAGACGGTCGCCCGCAAGAAGCCGCCGTTCGGCATCGCGCAGACCGGCAAGTCGTTCCGCAACGAGATCACCCCCGGCAACTTCATCTTCCGGACCCGCGAGTTCGAGCAGATGGAGATGGAGTTCTTCGTCGAGCCGGGCACCGACGAGCAGTGGCACGAGTACTGGCTCCAGGAGCGCTGGAACTGGTACCTCGACCTCGGCCTGTCGGAGAACAACCTGCGCTTCTACGAGCACCCCAAGGAGAAGCTCTCCCACTACTCGAAGCGCACCGTCGACATCGAGTACCGGTTCCAGTTCGGCGGCAGCGAGTTCGCCGAGCTGGAGGGCATCGCCAACCGCACCGACTTCGACCTGTCGACGCACAGCAAGCACTCCGGCGTCGACCTGTCGTACTTCGACCAGACCAAGCAGGAGCGCTGGATTCCGTACGTGATCGAGCCGGCCGCCGGCCTGACCCGCGCGGTGCTCGCCTTCCTGCTCGAGGCGTACGACGAGGACGAGGCCCCGAACACCAAGGGCGGCGTGGACAAGCGCACCGTGATGCGCTTCGACCCGCGGCTGTCCCCGGTCAAGGTGGCGGTGCTGCCGCTGTCCCGCAACGAGGCGCTCTCGCCGAAGGCCAAGCAGCTCGCCGCGGACCTGCGCAAGCGCTGGGTGGTCGAGTTCGACGACTCGCAGGCGATCGGCCGCCGCTACCGCCGCCAGGACGAGATCGGCACGCCGTTCTGCGTGACGGTCGACTTCGACACCCTCGAGGACAACGCGGTGACCGTGCGGAACCGGGACACCATGGCCCAGGAGCGCATCTCGCTGGACCAGGTCGAGCGCTACCTGATCGAGCGCCTGCCCGGCTGCTGAGCTGGTAACGGGGCCCCGACCGCGCCGGTCGGGGCCCCGTACACTTGTGCGGTGACCGCCCCGACCCTGCCCGCGCTGCGCCCGTTGACCCTCGGGCGACACCAGGTGTGGCCGCCGGTGGTGCTCGCGCCGATGGCCGGGATCACCAACGTCGGCTTCCGCCGGCTGTGCCGGGAGCAGGGCGGCGGCATCTACGTCTGCGAGATGATCACCACCCGGGCACTGGTGGAGCGCAACCCGAAGACGCTGCGCATGATCGCCTTCGGCGCCGAGGAGCAGCCGCGCAGCCTCCAGCTCTACGGCACCGACCCCGAGATCACCGCCGCCGCCGTGCGGATCGTGGTCGAGCGGGACCTCGCCGACCACATCGACCTCAACTTCGGCTGCCCCGTCCCGAAGGTCACCCGGCGGGGTGGCGGGTCGGCCCTGCCGTGGCGACGCCGGCTCTTCGCCCGCCTGGTCAAGGCCGCGGTGGACGCCGCGTCACCCGCCGGGGTGCCGGTCACCATCAAGATGCGCAAGGGCATCGACGACGACCACCTGACGTACGTCGAGGCCGGGCTCGCCGCCCAGGACGCCGGAGTCGCCGCGGTCGCCCTGCACGGGCGTACGGCCGCGCAACGCTACTCGGGCACCGCCGACTGGGACGCCATCGCCACCCTGAAGCAGGCACTCGACGTGCCGGTGCTCGGCAACGGCGACATCTGGGAGGCCGACGACGCGCTGCGGATGGTCGCCCACACCGGGGTGGACGGCGTGGTGATCGGGCGTGGCTGCCTGGGCCGACCCTGGCTCTTCGCCGACCTGGAGGCCGCCTTTAACGGCCGGTCCGAGCGGCGGCTGCCGACCCTGGGCGAGGTGGCGGTCACCATGCGGCGCCACGCCGAGCTGCTGGTCGACCAGTTCGTGGCCGGCGCCCGCAACCCGGCCCGCGGCGAGCGGGACGGCTGCACCGACTTCCGTAAGCATGTCGCCTGGTACCTCAAGGGCTTCCCGATCGGCAGCGAGCTGCGCCGGTCGCTGGCGATGATCGACAGCCTGGCCCAGCTCGACGACCTGCTCGGCAAGCTCGACCCGGCCGTACCGTTCCCGGTGGAGACCCTCGGTCAGCCCCGCGGCCGGACCAACTCCCCGGGCAAGGTCTTCCTGCCGGACGGCTGGCTGGCCAGCCGGGACGACGACAGCCCGCCCGACGGCGCCGAACTGGACGACTCCGGCGGCTGACCCGCACCCGGCTCCGGGTGCCGAGACGACAACGGCCGGCCCGTGGTGGGCCGGCCGTGGTGGTGTCGGTGCGTCGGCTCGTGGGGAGCGGGCGGTGAGGTTGCCGAAGGGCCCGACCCCGGGTGGGGGGTCGGGCCCTTCGTGTTGTTCATCGTGCTCAGGAGGCCGAGTAGCCGCGGGTGGCGATCCAGTCGGCGAGGTTGTCGACGCTGATCCGGTAGGAGGCCATGTTCGGGTTGGCGGAGTCGGCGATCGTCACGGTCTTCCCGTT
>NZ_JBUEGB010000030.1:0-73577 GCF_054963695.1 Micromonospora sp. RTBAU3-60
GCTGATCAGGGACGCTGCGCCCTCGCCGGACCGGATCGGGCCTGGGCGGCAACCCGCCGAAGAGGTTATCGGTTCAAATCCGGCCACCCCACCGGATCAGAGGCCCCGTCAAGGATCTTGACGGGGCCTCTGCGCGTCAGTCTGCGCGTCTATGCCGCTTCGTGCTGCTCACCCGACGCTTCGTCGTGACGGCATTCCACCGCGCGGATCGGCATCCGCCCGACGTGGCGCGGGTGCCGAACGGCCCGAGGATCAGGCCGGTGCCGCGAACGAGATGGATGTCGCGCCGTAGCGGACGGCGGGTTGCAGTTCAAAGACCCCCACGGTGCAAGCGCTGCCTGCGGCGGTGCAGTCGACGGGGCCGACCTCGTCACCGTTCTCGTCGTATCCGATGAAGGTGGCCTTTACGTTGAGCAGGGCGGCGACCTTGCCGTCGGCGTCCACGACGCCAGCCGGTCCATAGACCCAATCGCAGACCTCGGTGCCCTGCAGCTCCCCGCATTGCACGACATAGAAGTCCTGCCCGGCGGTGTAGCCGGCGCCGCTGACGGTGACGCTCTGGCCGTCCTTCAGATCGGTGGACGGGTTGACGGAGACCGACGGTTCGGCGGCGGGATCGGCCAGCGCCGGTGCAGCCGCGAAGAACGACAGCGCCGCGACGCCCGCCACGGTGAGGCCCGCCCTTGCAAGTCGAATCATTGCGCCTGAACTCATCTACAAAAACCCTTCGCTCGTCGACGAATGGATCAAGGAAGACGCGGTACGCCCTCGAGTACCGCCGCATCAGGACCTGTCCGACGACCACCCCCGCTGCATTTCGACCGAACGCCACCGTTTCCGGATTACGACGGCAGTTCGCGGAAGAAACCACCTTTAGCCGGCTAATTCACTATGCATCGCTGTTTCGCCTGATGTCTTCTTCTGACGTGCGTTTGTCGGACCGCCCGGGCGCGCCGTGGCGGGCGGCGGCCACTACCCCAACCGCTCGCCGAGCAGGCACCGGTGTGTGGGAGCCGCCGATCGTTGGTCGGCTTGCTCCAGTCGTGTTTGTGCGGTGGACGGGGTTTGTGGCCAGTGGTCGAGGCACCGGGTTCTGCTGGTGGGTGTGGTCAGCCGGATGCGGTCTGCGCACCACGTTCAACCACCAGGATCACGGGCAGCCACGGTCGACTCGGCAGCGACCTGGACGGATCTACGTCGACCGCGGCTACGACCACGACATCTACCGTCGCCAACTCCGCGACAGGGGCCTGGTTCCGTCGCCGACCCATCCGCTGGGGGATCCGCGACATCCACGAAGTCGTCCTCACCCTCGCCTGCGCCCTCATCTGCCGGCGACGGCTCCGATCCTCAAAAGTTGGGAGTTCTTAGGACTGTCGGCTATCCCGTTGACGGCAGTCCCGGCCATCGGACGCGAGCACAGGAAATTACATCCCATCGGTCAATCCCGATAAACCATCGGGCATCCGTGACCTTGGCACAACCCTGCGCTAACCGAAAATCGGTAAAGATCCATGCCACCGTCTAGAGAACTGGAGCATGCGTGTCTTCGATGAACAGAAGGAAGCTGATCGCGCTCGGCGCTGGCGCGGTCGCCGCCGCGGCAACCGGCACCGGGGCACAGGCCGCACCGTCCACCGGCGGCGCGCTGGCCACCGCCCCGTCCGCCGCCGACCTCGCAGCCAGCCTTCCGGGGGGTTTCACCAGCAGGTACGCGGAGGTCAACGGAGTCCGGCTGCACTACGTGGCCGGTGGGCGCGGGGAGCCGCTGATCCTGCTGCACGGCTGGCCGCAGACCTGGTGGGAGTACCACAAGGTGATGCCCGCGCTGGCCACCCGGTACCGTGTGATCGCCGTGGACCTGCGCGGTGCCGGCGGCTCCAGCAAGCCGGCGTCCGGGTACGACAAGAAGACCATGGCGGCGGACATCGCGGCGCTGGCCGGGGCGCTGGGCTACACCAAGGTGAACGTCGTGGGTCACGACATGGGGGCGATGGTCGCCTACAGCATGGCGGCGAACCACCCCGCAGTCGTCAACAAGATCGCGATGCTGGACGTGGCCCACCCGAACAGCAGCTACTACGAGTTCCGGATGCTGCCGGCGCCGGGTGCCCCGTTCCACCCCTGGTGGTTCGCCTTCAACCAGGTGGCACAGCTGCCGGAGCAGCTCATCACGGGCCGGTCCCGCTACCTCGTCGACTGGATGTTCGACAACCTCCTGGTCAACAAGGAAGCCATCAACGACTTCGACCGGGCCGTCTACGCCCAGGCCTACTCGACTCCGGACGCCATCCGGGGCGGCAACGGCTGGTACCAGGCGCTGGGCCAGGACATCATCGACAACGAGACATACGCGCCGGTGACCGCCCCGGTCCTGGGCATTGCCCACGACATCTTCTACCCGGGCTTTGCTGCGACGCTCACCCAGCAGGCCACCAACGTGCAGCTGGTACAGATCGCCAACACCGGGCACTACTTCGTTGAGGAGCAGCCCCAGGTGCTCATCCAGCACCTGAGGTCGTTTTTCGGCTGAGGCCGGGTCGAGCTGAGGCTCCGGACGGGCCGGTGGGCGACGGCCGATCGAGCCGTCGCCCACCCTGCCCGCACTCCGCCGGTGCCAGGCTACGGAGTCGCGGAGGTGGTCTGCAGCGCGCGGATCGTGAGGTGGTGTTCTACGGCGAGGCGCCGCAAGGCGTCGAACGCCGCGTCGAGGGCCACCAGACGAGCGACGAGCATTGCCCGGTCGAACGGCCGCGCGGACAACTGTGCCGTGTAGGCGGGAAGGAGTTCGATCAGCCGGGCACCGGATTGCTCGGCCGTGGCGGCAAGCGCGTCGAGGTCAGCGCCGTCGAGCAGCGCGACGGCATGAGCGAGGAGGTCCCGTTGAGGTTTGTCTGGCTCGATGTGCCAGCCGCGGCGCTCCAGTAGTGCGTCGACGCGGGCGTGCGCGGCGCTGGGGGCCGGTGACTCGGTGGTGGACGGTCTGCCCTCCCGGCCCCGGCCAAGGACACGGTAGAGCTCCAAGGTCGACACGGCGGGGTCGTTCAATGCCTGCAGTACCTCCCGCACGGCGGCGATGCTGAGATGACCCATTCCGGTCAGGACCCGGATCAGCCGGAGCCAGAGCAGATGTTCGTGACTGTAGGCCGCCTGGTTGGGCGCCGTGGTCGCGCCCGGCGGCAGCAGCCGCTCGCGCAGGTAGAACTTGATCGTAGGGATTGGGACACCGCTGCGAGCACTGAGTTCCGACATGCGCATCGCACTGGACATGAGCGCTTCCTCATCCGTCGCGGCGGCCAGTCGGCGAGCCCTTACTGTGGGCGGCAGCGGAGCGCCGCTGCTGCTGTCCTGCTGCCGGCGCGTCCCCGCCGGAAACCGGCCAGGTGGGGGTGTTGCGCGCCGTCAGGCGGGCAACTTGGACTTGGCGAATTGACCGGGCGTACGTCCCTTGCCGGCTGGGCCGCGATAGGCCTGCGCCACCCTGATCCCGCGTGTGAGCATCGGCGCTGGTGGCAACGAGGCAGAGGTCGCTGCGATGGCGGCGTCGGGTCGTGAGCGGCACGGGTCGACCGCAGAGCCGGTGATCGACTGGGTCGCATGGCCGCCGGGCTGAGCGTCCACTCCGCGCCTGGCGGTGCCGTGACTTGGAAGCGGAACTGCTCGGCTGGCGATGCAGGACGAACCCCACGATCCGTGGTTTTCCTCACGTCGTGCCCGGGCACGCTGTTGGCGGCGGTGCCCCGCGGCCTGCCCCGTCTGGGGGCCGGGTCGGGGTGGGTTAGCGGCGGTTGTAGAGGCGCATGGTCAGGGCGCCGAAGATCAGCGTGAGCGCCGCGCTCGCGATGAGCGTCCAGGTGATCTCGGCCATGTTCCAGTTGCCGGCCATCATGGAGCGGACGCCGGTTACCAGGTGGCTGATCGGGTTCAGGTCGACGAAGGCCTGCAGCCAGCCCGGCATCGTGCGGGGGTCGACGTAGACGTTGCTCAGGAAGGTCAGGGGCATCAGGACCAGAAAGCTGAAGCCCATCACCGACTTGTCCGAGCGCAGGAGCAGGCCGACCATCGTCCACACCCAGGAGAAGCCGAAGGAGAAGACCACGAGCAGGCCGATCGCCGCGGCCACGCCCATCGGGCCGCCCTCGGGGCGGAAGCCGAGGACCAGGCCGACGCACATGATGACCACGGCCGCCAGGATGTAGCGCACGACATCGCCGAAGATCATGCCGACCAGGGGCGCGGGGCGCCAGACCGACAGGGTGCGGAATCGGTCGAAGATGCCCTTCTCGATGTCGATGTTCAGGCCCACGCCGGTGTACATGGTGATCATCACGACGCTGGTGACCATGACGCCGGGCAGGAAGAACTGCAGATAATCACCCGTGGAGCCGGCCAGCGCCCCGCCGAACAGGTAGGTGAACATCAGCGTCATGATGATCGGGAAGGCCGTCACGTCGAAGAGCTGCTCAGGGACGTGTTTGATCTTCAGCATGGCCCGCCAGCCGAAGGTCAGCGAGGCCGACAGAGAGCTCGGGCGCGGCGGGCGTTCACCGCGGGTCAGCACCGCGGTGAGGGTCTCCGCCGACGGGGTGTAGACCGTGGGCGCTTCGGGTGTGCTCGTCGCGGTGCTCATGCGCTGACCTCCTCGTGGGCCGGCCGGTCGGTGAGAGCCAGGAACACCTCGTCCAGGCTGGGCTGGCCGAGGGCGAAGTCGTCGACCACGATCCCGGCGCTGGCCAGCGCCGCCAGGGCGCTGGACGCCTGCTCGGTGGCGCCCTGTACGGAGCCTGCGGTGCGCGCGGTCAGCGCCACCGGGTCGGCGTCCAGATTGATTGATGTCTCCAGCGTGGTGGCCAGGATGCGCTCGGCGGCCGGTCGCTGCGCGGCGTCGCGGATCCGGACGTGGATCGTCCCCGCGCCCACCGACGACTTCAGCTCCCCCGGCGTGCCCTCGGCGATCACCCGGCCGTGGTCGATTACGGCGATCCGGCCTGCCAGCCGGTCGGCCTCGTCCAGATACTGGGTGGTCAGCAACACCGTGGTGCCGTTGGCGACCACCAGTCGGATGATGTCCCAGACCTGGTTGCGGCTGCGGGGGTCGAGACCGGTCGTCGGCTCGTCCAAGAACAACAGATCGGGGGTGCTCAGGATGCTCGCGGCGATGTCCAGGCGGCGGCGCATGCCTCCGGAGTACTTCTTCACCTGCCGGTCGGCCGCGTCGGTCAGGCCGAACGCCTCCAGCAGCCGCTGGGCCCGGGTGCGGGCACCAGCCCGGGAGTGGCCGAGTAGGCGAGCCAGCAGAGTCAGATTCTCCGCGCCGGTCAGGTCCTCGTCGACGGAGGCGTACTGGCCGGTGAGGCTGACGTGGCTGCGGACCGCGTCGGATTGGGTGACCACGTCCTTGCCGAAGACGCGGGCGCTGCCGCCGTCGGGTCGCAGCAGCGTGGCGAGCATGCGCACCACCGTGGTCTTGCCGGCCCCGTTCGGGCCGAGCAGGCCGTAGACGGTGCCGGCGGGCACCGTCAGGTCGACGCCGTCGACCGCGCGGTTGGCACCGAATGACTTGACCAGGCCCGAGGTCTCGATCGCCGGCGCACTCATCGTGAGAACCCTCGGCTGACGTCGGTGCTATCTGCGTGCCTCATTCCGGGTCTCCCAAGCATGTCCAGTTCCGTCGCGCCGGGTAGCATCGTGGCCCCTCCCGTCCTTGGAACGCCGAGAGTCCATTGTTTAGCTGGAGCTGCTGGGCAGGCATCTTCCGCATTGCGTCCGCGCCCTGCGCGCGCTCGGGGACGCGACGCGGCCGCTGCGACGTCCTAGATGAACGGATGGTCGCCGACGGCGGCTAGGGCGCGTTTCATGAGTCGGGTCAGAGCCAGCAGCCCACCAGCCGTAATTCCGCACTTCAAGCGGCCGGCGAGTTGCACGGGAGGTGCAGTCGACGAAGGTCGACGCGCCGGGCTCGGGGCAGGTCAATGCCCTCCCGCTCGCCGGCTCCGGCGAGCGGGAGGGGCCGCCGCAGCATGGCGGTCAGTCGCCGAATCGCGCGGCCACCTGATGCTGGCGCACTGTTCGCAACATGACCGACATCAGTACGTCGAACAACACGCTGCGTACCATGGCCTCGGCCTTGGCGTCGTCGGTCTCCTTGATCAAGCTCATCTCGGCGTCCACCACGCTGCCGGCCGCGTGCGCGAAGGCCAGGAAGAACCTGGCGTCGGCGTCGCAGCCGAGAACCCGCAGCGTGGTGAGCACCTGGACGAGCGACTCGCGCCCGGAGCGGGTGGCTTCGTCGTCCCAGCCGAGTTTGTCGGCCAGGGCGTCGATGTTGGCCCGGGCGGCGTCGACGCCGTCGAAGTCGGCCGGGTAGGGCAGCGCGGTGAACCCGACCTTCTCGAGGCCGGCGTAGACCCCGGCGAGTGTGACACCGGGATCTTCGAGCACGGCCAGCAGGCCGCGTACGGCTCCGATCTCGAGCCCGCCCACCGTGGTGAGTGCGCGGATCAGACGCAGGCGTTCGAGGTGGCTCTCCTCGTATCGCGCCTGGTTGCGCGCGGTGGGCGTGCCCGGTGGCAGCAGGCCTTCACGGAGGTAGAACTTCACCGTGGGGATCGGCATGCCGGCCCGCCGGGCTAGTTCCGAGATGCGCAAACCCACCCCCGTCGCCGAGTGATCCCTCTCCGTGAGTCTGCCACGATCGCCCAGGCAAAGCCACTGGGTGCGCTTTGCACCCATGGCATTGTCCACTGTGGTATTCGCATGGTCGGCCGGTGTGGCCGGGGCCGGTTTCAGTGGTCGAACTGGCCCGGCCGGCGGCCCTCGCCGGCCGGCCCGCGGTACGCCTGGGCGATGTCCAGCCACCGGTCCGCCTCCGCGCCGGTTCCGGTTAAGGCCAGGTCAGCGCGGTGCCGGCGCCGGGTGGCGAGCAGGCACAGGTCCACGGCGGGACCACTGATCACGTCGGTCGCGTCGTCCGCGCCATACGTCCAGACGTCGCCGGACGGCGCGGTCACCTCGAACCGCAGCCGGACGTCAGGCGTCGCCAGCCCGCGGGACTGGTATCCGAAATCCCATGTGCGGGACACGAATTCGACGAGGTGCCGGATCCCGTCGCCATGGGTGCGGCGCACGCCCAGCGCGTCGGCGACGTCCTGGCCGTGAGCGAACAGCTCCATCGTGCCCGCGGCCGCGAGCACCGCGGCCGGCAGCGGGCGCACCAGCCACGGCACGATCTGCATGGGCGGGGTCTTGGCCAGCGCCGCGTCGACCGCCGCGCGCTCGGCCCGCCACTTCTTGAGCAGCACGTCGCGCGGTTCGGTGAGGTAGGCGCCGAGGGCGCGCTGCACGTTGGCGTTGAAGTCGCCGCCGAGTGACTCCATGAACGCGCGGAAGTCGTCGGGCGCGGAGACCGCGGTCTCGGCCATCCGGAACGTGGCGGCCAGGTGGGCGATCTGGTGGGCGACGGTCCAGCCGGGGGCCGGCGTGGGCCGGTCCCAGCTCGCGGCGTCGAGGTCGGCCACCAGCCGGTCGACCTCCTCGCCCTGGGCGGTGAGCTGCACGTAGACGTCAGGCAGTGCGGTCATCGGACTTCCTTTCGGCGGAGGGCAGACGCCAGGCGACGGGGTCGGCGCCGGGCCGGCGGAGGATCAGGAGGAACACCACGACGAGGACGACCAGGCCGTCGACGACCAGCAGGGTGGCGCTGACCGGGTCGACGCCGTGCGCGGTGTGCCCGGCGTGCACGTCAGTGCCGCCGGGGGCCGGGTCGGTGAGCACGCGGAAGCGGCGGGTGCCCTGCTCGTGCCCGCCATCGGCGAACTTCACGGCGTAGACGATGGTGAAGTCGCCGGCCCGCGCGATGCCGACCGGCTGCGTCAGGCTGAGCCCGGCGCGGACCGGCCGTGCGGACTGGCCGACCGGGCGGCCGTCGGCGGACAGCACGCTCACCTGCGACGCCTCGGCGACCGGCTCGCGGGTGAAGGTCAGCGTGACCTGCCGCGGCGCGGCGGCGAGGGCCGCGCCGTCGGCCGGGTTGCTGACCGTCGCCGCCGCCGCGGCAGCCGGCGCGAGCAGCAGCACCGATCCCGCGACGAGCGGCAGTAGCACGATCCGGAGCAGCCGCAACATGTCAGGCCGTCGTCGCACGCGGAACCGGCTGCGAGAAGCTCGTCTGGGGAGCCGCGCAGGTGCAGGTGACGTTCGCCCGCTCGGCCGGGGTCGGCCGCAGGTGCAGGTACATCGCGATCACCATCGGGATGAAGACGACGGAGTTGTAGAACAGGTGCAGCTCCACCCGCGGCATCACCAGCTGGGCGACGCTGGTGGGCACCGTGCCGCCGAAGAAGAAGGTGCCGGTCTGCGCCTGGATCAGCAGCAGCAGGTGCTCGATGTGGTGCCAGAACTGCAGGCCGAGCGCGATCCCCCACCACACCTTGGAACGCCCGGAGAAGCCGGGCAGCAGCAGGAACAGGAAGACCAGCATCACGATGGCGTAGCCGTAGTGCAGCCACTCGGAGGTGACCAGCCAGGGCCAGAACTGCCCCAGCACACCGCGGGCCTGGGGGCGCGGTTTGTTCAGCACCCAGATCTGATAAGCCTGCACGAGATGCTCGGCCCAATGCGCGACGACGACGATGAGAAAGAGTCGCAGCATGACCCGGTGATAGCGCCCATTGATGCGGGCGAGCACTCCGGAATTCTGTCGCATGATTTGTCTCCTCCGGTGTGACGGCGTCGAGAAATCACGCTATCGGCGCACTGAAGACCATCATTCTTCTGTTGTGCGGAATTCAGACTCCGATCGGTCTGCGGGTCACCGCCCGCCCGGCCTGGGCCGCGCTCAGGTGACCCGCCTCGTGCAGCCAGTGGACGGTGTCGGCCAGGGTGTCGACGAGCGGTCGCGCGACCGGGGCATCGTCGAGCGGACGGGCCACCTTGCAGGCGTAGATGGCGCCGTACTCGACCGGGACGTGCACGGGCAGCACCCGCTGGGCCAGCCCGGCGAGCCAGCCCACCGGCAGCAGCGCGGCCGCCGGCAGGTGCACGGCCGGCAGCCGGCGGCCGGTGACCTCGCGCAGCGCCCGCAGCAGCTCCCGGGTCCCCACGAACCGGCCCGGTGCGGCGATGCGGGCGGGCCCGCCCCGGGTCAGCACGTCGGCGTGCCGGACGGCCACGTCGCGGACGTCGCCGATCGGGAAGCCGCCGTCCGGCCAGATCGGCATGAGGCCGCGCAGCATGTCGCGCAGGCGCCTGGTCTGGTCGCCCAGCCGCGGGTCGTGCGGCCCGAGCAGGGCCGGCGGGTACGTGATGACCACCGGCAGCCCGTCCCGCCGGTGCTGCCGGGCCACCGTCTCGGCCGCCGCCTTGCTGGCCAGGTAGGGCTCCCGCGGCGCGCCGACCGGCGCGTCCGAGGTGATCGGCCCGGCCGCCGGCAGCAGCGCGCCGAAGGTCGAGACGTGCACGACCCGGTCCACCCCGGCGTCGCGGGCGGCGGCCAGCACGACCTCGGTGCCACGCCGGTTGACCGCGCGCATCTCGGCATGCCGGCGCGGGTCGAAGCTGTAGACCGACGCCGCGTGCAGCACCCCGGTGCAGCCCCGCACCGCCGCCGCCACGGCCACCGGGTCGGTGACGTCACCGAGCGCCATCGGTACCTCGACGCCGCCGGCGAGCGGCTCCAGCGCCCGCCGGGCCCGCCGCGGATCCCGTACGAGCAACCGCACCGGGGCTCCGCGGCGGAGCAGTTCCGCCGCGATGTGCGAACCGAGAAAACCGGACCCGCCGGTGATCAGAAATGTCATGCCGCACCTCCACGCATTCTGGGAGTTGGCCGGCGGTCGGCGCCGCCGAAAAAGTGAAACATCTCTTTTTCCACCGGAACGGAGTAACGCATGACCATCACATTGAATCCCGCGGAAAGCCCGGCCGCTTTCGCGCGGCAGGTCAAGACGGCCTCGGACGCCGAATTGCGCGAGCTGGTCGCCGGGGACCGGCGCACGGCGGTGCTCGGCGACCTGGTCGCCGGCATGCCGGACGTGTTCCGGCCCGACCGCGCCGGCTCGCTCGAGGCGGTGGTGCACTGGCACGTCACCGGCCGCGCGGACGGCAACGACGACGTCTTCGAGCTGGAGATCGCCGGTGGCCGGTGCACGGTGTCCCCGCGGCCGGACCGCACGCCGCGGCTGGTGCTGCGCCTCGACGCGGTCAACTTCGTCAAGATGACCACCGGCAACGCCAACGCCCGGATGCTCTTCCTGCGCGGCAAGCTGAAGGCCCGCGGCGACCTCGGACTGGTCAACAAGTTCCCCGCCCTCTTCGACGTGCCCAGGCCCTGAGCCGGTGGAGGCCGGGTCCGCCCGTGGCGGACCCGGCCGTTTCACGCCTGGGCGAGGAAGGGACGGCGGCTGCTGCTGACCGCCTCGGGTGGCTCGGCCACATACCGCACCGGCACCCCGCGCCGCGCGACCGCCTCGACGATCCCGGGCACTGCCCGCTCGGCCAGCGCCGCGATGGTGAAGGCCGGGTTGACGGTCAGCGCGCCGGGCACCGACGACCCGTCGGTGACGAAGATGCCGGGGTGGTCGCGCAGCTCGTGCGTGTCGTCCAGGGCGGACGTCTCCGGGTCGTCGCCGATCCGGCAGGACGAGAGCGGATGCACCGTGTAGGCGCCGATCACCTCGTCGCTCCACGGCATCACCTTGGCCAGGCCGTCGCGTTCCAGGATGTCCCGCACGTCCGCGTCGGCCCGCGCCCACGCGGCCCGGGTGTTCGCGGTCGGGTCGTAGCGCAGCGGGCCGCGGCTGAGCATCTGCTGCGAGATGCGGTCGGCGTTGCCGGTCTCGGGCGGCGGGCCGAAGACGCCCTCGTTGTCGTCCTCGGACATGATGAAGACGGTCAGCCACGACCGCCAGCGGCGCAGCATCTCCTTCTTCTCGGTGCCGAACCAGGTGGGCCCGGTCGCGTCGCGCACCTGGGTCAGGATCGTGCCGAAGCCGGGCGGGAAGTACAACTGCTCCAGCGAGTAGCGGTGGAACTCGGGCAGGCTCTCGTCGAGCCAGTCCCAGGTGGCGCACACCGGGCCCTTGCCGATCTGGTAGGCCTCGTAGGCCCGTCCATCGGGCCGGGAGAGGCCGAGCACCTCGCGCACTCGGTTCTCGTCGACGACCGCAGTGTTGAGCCGCTCGCCGTTGCCGGAGAAGTATCGGCCCACCGCGGCCGGCATCGTGCCGAGGTCCTCCTCGGAGCGCTGCAGGATCGCCGGGGTCGCGGCGGCGCCGGCCGCCACGATCACCACCTTGCAGTCGATCGCGCCGCTGCCGGTGACCTCGCGGTAGTCCACGTCGTCCACGGTGTTGAAGTGCACGCGGTAGCCGCCGTCGATGCGCGAGAGGCGCTGCACCTCGTGCAGGGCACGGATCTGCGCACCGTGCGCCAGCGCGCCCGGCAGGTAGTTCAGCAGCAGCGACCGCTTCGCGTCGAACCGGCAGCCGGACATCATCCAGTTGCAGTTGGTGCACTTGGTCCGGTCGATGGCGGCCGGCACCGGGTTGGCCGTGCGGCCCGCGTGCGCGCACGCCGCCCCGAACAGGCCGCCCGAATACGTGACGTCGTTCCAGTCCTGCCGGCTGATCGGCAGCGACTCGGCGACCTTGTCGTACCAGGGGTCGAGGGCGGGACGGTCGATGGCCGCCGGCCACATCCGCCGTCCCGCGCCGCCGAGCCGCTCGAAGGCGTACCGGGGCGCCCGTGGCATGGCCGCGAAGTAGACGACGCTGCCCCCGCCGACGCAGTTGCCGCCCAGGATGTTCATGCCGTCGCCCATGGTGAACTCGAAGGCGCGGGTGCTCGAGCTGCCGAACTTGAAGTCGTGCTCGAAGTCCTCGCCGGTCAGCCATGGGCCGCGCTCGAGCACGACGACGCGGGCGCCGCCCGCGGCGAGCCGGTAGGCCGGGATCGCGCCGCCGAAGCCGCTGCCGATGACCACGACGTCGGTGGTCTCTATCGCTGTCATGCGGGATCTCCCGAGGGTGTGGTGTGCGGGTGCGGGGAGGCCAGCACCCGGCGGTAGGAGAAGTCCGGGAAACGCCACAGGCCGTCCGCGTCGGGCTCGGTGAAGCCCATCGTGGTCAGGCCCGGATGGCCGGCCGCCAGGGCCTCGGTGGTGTGCACCGACGCGCCCGTGTCCCAGGCCATTACGCTGAACATGGCGAGCGGCACCCACAGGTCCTGCTCGTCGGTGCCGGGCGCCATCAGCGCGGCGGCCAGCGCGGTTCGGTCGTCGAAGTCCAGGGCGACGAACGCGGGGACGCTGTCGTCGAGCGTCCGGTCGTGCTTCTCGGCGTACGCCCGCGCGTGGTCGTTGAGCCCGATCACGAGCGTCGGCAGCAGCCCGCCGAGCCCGCCCTCTTCGGACGCCATCAGATCGACGGCGCCGGCCGCGACCGCGCCCCCGCCGTCGGCCGCACCGGCGACGGCACGGTCGGTGGCGTACCGCCGCTCGCCCGGGATGATGGTGTCCGCGAAGGCCTCGAGTGTCATCACCTCGGAAACGGTCAGTCGCGTGGCTTCCGATGGCATCCGGCACCGCCTTTCTCCGCATTTCCATTCGAATTCCCATGGTCATTCGCGCCGCCGTTCGGGGTCATCTCTGGGCTTGCGGCGCGACGCTGCGCACGCTTGGAGACGCTGCGCAGGCAGGAATTTGGACACGATGAAGGCATCCGTTTTACGTCACCGTCGAGAAAGAGAGAGCCGATGACTTCGACTACCGCCTCCACCGACGTGGATCGCTCCGAGCAGGCCGCCGTCGCCGCGGTTCCGGCGCGCATGGTCAACGCGTGGCGCGAGCACGACGCCGACGCCTTCGCCGGGCTGTTCGCCGAGGACGGGACGCTGATCCTGCCCGGCGTCTTCGTTCAGGGACGCGACGCCATCAGGCAGTTCATGGCGAACGCGTACGCCGGCCCGTACCGCGGGACGACGGTCACCGGGACGCCGATCGCGATCCGGCCGCTCGGCCCGGGCGCCGTGGCGCTGCTGACCGAGGGCGGGGTGATCGACGCCGGCGCCGAGGAGCTGGCGCCGGAGAACGCGATCCGGGCGTCGTGGATCCTGGTCAAGGAGAACGACAACTGGGTGCTCGCGGTCTACCAGAATTGCCCGCGCGACCGTTCCTGATTTCCCTGTCGGTAAACCGAATACGCCGCCGGTGGTCCTCCACCGGCGGCGTATTCGCCTGCGCGCTAGGCCAGGGCCGGCGCCGGCTGCTGCCGGTGGTTCTCCCGGTACGAACGCACCCACCAGTACGCGCCGCGGATGACGCACACGATGGTGACCGCGAAGAACAGCGTGTAGACCACGTTGAAGGCCATCAGGATGCCGTAGACGCCGGCCACCGAGGCGCCGAACATGAACATCGACCGGCCGGTCGAGGGCGAGGTGCCCGGATCGGTGATCATGTAGTTGGTGAACAGGACGAAGGCCACGCCGGTCATCGGCACCAGCGCGCCCCACAGCGAGACGTCCCAGATCCAGTGCCGCAGCAGCGCCTGGATGACGAAGCCGCCGACCCAGCCCATGATCAGCAGGACCTTCTTGGTCAGCATGGCGTTCAGCACGGTACCTGCGGTGAGGATGACGAACGGGACAAAGAACGAGACGGCGTCCGGCACCGACTCGGTGAAGTGGTACGGCGGCGCGATGTTCACCCACGAGAAGGCGAGCAGGGTGATCGTGATGCCGAAGTTCGACGGGTTCAGGAAGTGGCGCATCCGGCCCTTGATCGGGGCGCGGAAGACGTACTTCTGCCCGATCGCCACCACGACGGCGAACGCGATCGGCCAGAAGTGCACGTTGGCGTAGAGCAGCATGTTGCAGGCCAGCGCGGTGATATGGGTGGGCAGCAGGAAGGTGTAGAGGCCCCACGCGCCGTTGCCGGCGTACTCCGGCCGGCGGCCGTTCGCCCACGCCGCCACCGACTCGATGGCGATCTCGGCGGTGTAGCCGACGGCCAGGGCCAGCAGCGGCCAGAGCCACGGCTGCTCGAAGCCGAGCAGGGTGTAGCCGAGGATGTTGAAGATGCTCATCGAGATGGCGAAGTTGCGCAGCGCCTTGTAGCGGGGGTCGTTGCGGTCGACGCGGGCGGGCTTGCGCGCCGCCTCGCCGGCGGCTGCGGGGGGTGAGACCAACGGCTCTGCCGGCCGGGTCTTGATCGCGGTCCGAACCTCGGTGTCGGTCATCGTCCTGCTACCTCCATTGCCTGCTCGGTGAGCAGTACGTCGTGCCAGCCGTGGGTCAGGTTGAGCGTCTGGCTGCGGGCGACCCCGTCGGAGTCACGCCACTTGACGGTGGCTGAGACGGGCTGCGAGTCGGCGTCGCCGAGCCCGAAGAAGACGTCGAAGCTGCGCCGGCCGCTGTGCCCGCTGCCGCCGTCGAGCTGCGAGATCTGGGTCCGGCCGTCGGCCGTGGTGATGCGAACCTGCGCGCCGTACGCGGGTGTGCGGGCCTGGTCGTCGTCCAGCGCCGGACGGAAGAGCCGCAGCCCGAGGAAGTCCCCGTTGCCGGCCTTGTCGTTGCGGTAGTAGGCGGGCGCGTCCCACTGGCGGGCCACGGCGAAGTCCTGGCGGCCGTCGTTGTCGGCGTCACCGACCGCGATCCCGCGGGTCGGCACCGGCACGGCGAGGCCCAGGTCTTCGCTGATGTTCAGAAACTTGCCGTCCTTGCCCGGCGCCCAGAACGCCAGCTTCTGGTGCCCGGCGATGTCGTCACCGGGCTCGGCCTTCGGCCACATCTGCGGGTTCTGCAGCATCATGTCGTTGCTCATGGCCAGTTCCTGCAGCCACGGCCAGCGGTTGATGGTGCCCTTGACGAAGCCGTCCGCCTGCACCACCGCCAGGTGGCCGCTGTTGTCGAAGTCGGCCATCTTGGCGTCCCAGCCCCAACCGGTGAAGGCCATGTCGTGCTCGGCGGCCTTCTGGTCGAACGGCGCGGTGCCGCGACGAAGCTTCCTGCCTGCCTCCTCCTCGGTGGCGGCGTTGTTGCGCCAGACGAAGTTGCTTTCCTCGATGCCCCACTCGGACGTGATGTTGCTGACGAAGATGTCGAACCGGCCGGTGCCCATCAGGTCGCCGAAGTCGACCGACATGCCCTTGAACGAGTCGTGGCCCAGCACCATCGACTTCGGGGTGGTAGCGCCGCGGCGTCCCTCCGTACCGGCGAACTTGATCTTTCCTGGGGTGGACACGTTGTGCAGGAGGTGGTCGTGGCCGAAGTCGTTGGCCAGGTAAAGCTCGGGCAGCAGGTTGCCGTCCAGGTCGGCCGAGCCGGCTCCCAGGGTCCAGCCGGAAGCCAGCTCCGGCGGCACGGCGCCGGGCTGCTCCTGGTAGTTCACCGAGGGCTTGTCGCCGCCGGTCGCGCCGGTCCAGCGCAGCACGTGCGCGCCGCCGCCGTTCGCCGCCCGCGACATCGAGTGGTTCATCTCGACGTTGCGCGCCGAGTCCGGGTCGAGCACGCCGCTGTCCGGGAAGTAGTTGAACACTCCGATGTCCGGGTGCGAGTCACCGTCGAAGTCGGCGACCGCCACCGCGTTGGTGTTCCACAGCGGGCCGTGGTAGCTGCCGTCCGCGGCGGGCGCCTGCGGCACCAGCTCGGTCGGCTGGTAGGTGGCTTTGCTGAGGGACGTCGAGGTGCCGCTCTGCTTGTTGAGGAAGACGATCGGAGTGCGGCCCCAGTAGTAGGCCAGCAGGTCCATCCGGCCGTCCTGGTTGAAGTCGCCGGGCGTGCAGCCCATCGGAGCGACCCCCGGGCCGCTCGGCAGCGGCGCAGGATCCAGCACGAAGGGCGCATAGCGGTCGCCGGTTCCGGGTACGGGAGTGACTATGACCGAGTCGCTGCGGGTGTCCACCAGGCAAAGGTCCTGGGCGACGCCGGCCCCGGTGAGGTCGTTGATCGCGATGCCCGCGCCGACCGAGGAGATCCAGGCGCGGATGTGCTCGTAATCCTCGTTCACTCGGCGGACGGTGTTGTTCGGCAGACCGGGTGGCAGGGCGATCGGGAGCTCGGTGAAGTGGTAGCGGGACGAGACGGCGGCCCGTTCCGAGGCCGAGGCGGACGGTGCGCGGGCGATGGCGTAGAGGCCGCCGACCAGCAGGATCGCGAACAGGGCCGGCAACATCCGCCGTGCCCGTCCGGTCTTGGGGGTAGACAAAAGACTCTCCATTCAGGTGGTCAGGCGGCCTGCACCGTCACCGGCAGTCCGCCGCGGATGCGCAGCGACAGCATCGGTTCGGCGACGACCGGTCGGCCGGGAAGTCCGGTCAGCCGCAGGTCGCGGCAGAGCAGAGCGAGCACGAGCACCGCCTCGAGCAGACCGAGGTGGTTGCCCACGCAGAAGCGCGGGCCGGCTCCGAAGGGGATGTAGGCGAACCGCGGCCGGTCCGTCCCGGCGTCGCCGAGGAAGCGCTCCGGTTCGAAACGGTCGGGCTCCGGCCAGAGGGCCGGGTGACGGTGCAGGGTGTACGGCGAGACGAGCACGTCCGCTCCGGCGGGCACCCGGTAGCCGCCCACCACGTCGTCCTCGATCGCGATCCGGGGCAGCAGCCAGACGGGCGGGAACATCCGCATGGCCTCGGAGATGACCGCCGAGGTGTAAGTCAGCCGTCGCAGGTCGTCGTACTCGGGCGCCCGGCCGCCGAACACCTCGACGGCCTCGTCGTGCACCCGCTGCCAGGCCTCCGGGTGCCGGTCCAGCAGGTGCAGGCTCCAGCTCAGCGTGCTGGCCGTGGTCTCGTGCCCGGCCAGCAGCAGCGTCACCAGCTCGTCGCGCAGCCGCAGCTGCCCCACGCGGGGGTCGGCCTCCCGATCGGCCGACACGATCAGCCGAGACAGCACGTCGTCGGCGTCGGTGGTCCGCCCGCGCCGCTCGGCGACCAGGCGGTCGACGACGACCTCCAGGCGGCGCCGGGCCTTGCGGAACCGCATCTGGTGCGGCAGCGGGATCCACATCGGCACCATGCTGAGCGTTTCCAGCTCGAACATGGCCTGGTCCTGCACCCGGGCGAAGTCGGTGCCGATGCCGTCGAACGCGTGCAGGTCGGCGTCGAGCAGGGTGCGGCCCAGCACGCCCAGGGTCAGGCCGGTGAGCTCGTCGACCAGTTGCACCGGGCCGGCGCCGATCCGGCTACGCAGCCGGTCGACCAGCCGGGCTCCCTCGGCGGCGATCGCCCCGGCCTGCTCGGCGATCCGCCGGCTCTGGAACGCCGGCTGGATCACCTTGCGCTGTTCCTTCCAGAGCTCGCCCTCGCTGGTGAGCAGGCCGTCGCCGAGCGCCCGCCGGGCGTGCACCAGGCCGATGCCCTTGCGGTAGTTGGAGGCGTTGCCGGCCAGCACATGCTTGGCCGTCTCCGGGTGGTTGAAGAAGTACAGCGCCTTGTGCCCGACCGGCAGCCGGGCCGCGTCGCCGTACTTCTTGGCGGCGTCGGTCATCATGGCCAGCCGGTCCCGGTTCATCTGAGCGAGCAGCCGCAAGGCCGACAGCCGGGACGGGCCGGGCAGGACCCGCCCGCGCGACGCGGCGCCGGTGGGCGTGACGGTGGCGGTCATGCCGCCCTCCGGTCGGCCGTGTCCGACTCGAGGCGGCCGAACTGGCCGCGCAGGAAGATCAGCACGTCCTCGTCGCTGCTGCCCGCCATGCTGAGCAGCCGGCCGACGAAGATGCTGTGGTCGCCACCGTCGTAGGTGCGCCACAGCTCGCACTCGAAGTGGGCAGCCGCGCCGGCGATCAGCGGGGCGCCGCACCAGGCGCCGCTGAGACAGTCGGTGCCGGCGAACTCCGCCGCGCCGATCGGTCGGCGCCCGGCGAAGTGCCGGGCCACCCGCTCCTGACCGGCGCTGAGCACCGACACCCCGAAGGCGCCGGCCCGCACCATGGCGCTGTGCATGTTCGCGTTGCGGTCGACGCAGACCAGCACCAGCGGCGGCTCCAGCGACACCGCGGTGAAGCTGTTCGCCGTCATACCGTGCGGCTGGTCGCCGCCGGTCGTCACCACGGTCACCCCGGTCGCGAACGAGCCGAAGGTGCGCCGCAGCAGGGTGGTGTCCTGCACCTGGGGCACGGGGCCGCGTTCGACCTGCAGCTCGGTCATCAGCGGGCCCTCGCCAACTGATGGGTGTACGGCTCCAGCGCGCGCACCAGCGCCTCCGGCACCCGTGACGGCACGGTCCGGGTGTTCGGGCCGCGCATGCACGCCACCCGCTGCATCCCCCGGGCGACGAGCGTCTCGCCGCCACCCGGGTTGAGCCGCACGTAGTCGAAGCCGAACTGCAGCTGGGTCTGGCCAAGCTCGACCAGGCGCATCCGGATCGACACCTCGTCGAATGCGGTGATCTCGGCGTAGAACTCGCAGTCAACCTTGAGCGTGAACAGCTTCAGGTCGTCCTGCAGATCGGCGAGCACCTCCGAAGCGCGCTCCTTGAGGAACAGCTCGCGCGCCCGGCCCTGCCACCGCAGGTAGTTGACGTAGTAGACGTTGCCCACCAGGTTGGTCTCTTCGAAGCCCACGGTGTGGCGATACTCGAAGTATTTCACTGGCCCTCCTTTGCGAGTACGGCGAACACCACCGGCTCGACGCCGCCGCCGCGTACCGTCGCCGCCAGGGCGCCGATGCGGTTGTCACCGGAGGCGAGGGTGACCCAGCCGGCGCGCTCGGTTCCGGTGAGCGTGATCGGGGCGTCGGCCGAGCAGCCCGCCTTGCGCAGGCACTCGATCGCCGACCAGACCCGGGTGGCCGCCACGTTCAGCGGCTCGGAACAGGTTTCGGCGATCAGGCGGGCCACGTCGAGGTGCCGGCCGAGCAGGCCCTGCCAGTCGCCCTCCGTCCGGGCGGTGACCGGCTCGACGTCACAGCCGAGCTGCCCCTCCCCCACGGCGCAGAGGGTGAGACCGGCGCCGTGGGCCGCGGTCAGCGTCAGGTTCCCGTCGAGCTCGGGCCGCCCGTCCGGGCGGTACCGGACGTTCACCGGGGCATTCATCGCCCGGCCGGCCGCGCGGGCCGTGCGGACCCGCCGGGTGCCGACGTGATCGCCGGTGTCGTCGCCCGGGTCGTCCGGCTCGACCACCACGGCCGCCCGGATGCCGGCCAGGTCGCCGATCGTGCGCTCCAGGTAAGGCCCGAGCAGCGCTGGCGCCCACGGGCCGCGCCCGTCGCGCTTGCGTACCGCGCGCAGGTGCAGTCCGGTCCAGCGCTCGATGACCATGCCGGCCGCGTCGCGCAGGACGATGTCGTAGACGTACGTGTCGCCGTCCCGGCTGCGCTCGGTAGCGCAGTAGCGGAGCTCGCCCGCCCGGTTGAGCCGGTCGCCGGCGGGCTGGAGCTCGTCCACCCGCACCGGCAGCAGCGTCGCGTCCGGCACGCAGACCTGGTTGCCGTGCATCAGTGTGTCTCGGACACCCGGGTCGCCGAGCACGAGCGCGCCGGGCAGGAAGGCGGCGAACCAGTCGGTCTGCGGCAGCGCCTCGACCACGACGTCCACGTCGCGGGCCTGCGCGCGCCGGTAGCCGCGCAGCCGCTGGAACCGGCCGCCCTGGAAGAGCACGTCGCCGTAGAGGTCCGCGGCCGGGTCGAGGGCCACCGGCGGCAGCCCCTCGCCGACCTGATCGGGAGCGCCGTCGGCCGGTCCGGTGTCGCGCCGGAGCAGCCGGGCCCGGAAGTGCTCGGCCGCGAACGCGGTCTCCTCGCTCTGGATCACCACGTCCACCGCGTCGTCTTCGGTGCGCACCGCGGCGATCCGGATCGTCGTGCTGCCACCGGGCGGCACCACGATCGGCCGGGCGAATCGGGCGTCGGTGATTGTCGGCGCCTCGGTCCAGCCGGTCAGCGCCTGGGTCACCTGCGCCATCGCCTCCATGCCCAGCACCGCCGGGAACAGCAGATTGCCGTCGAGCAGGTGGTCGGCGAGGTACGGGTCGGTGCCGGCGTTCAGCTCGGTCTCCACCACCAGTTCGACGCCGTGGTAGCGCACCAGCGGCCGGTCCACGAACCGCAGCAGCGGCAGCGGTGGGTTCTCCCGCTCGACCGTGTGAATGCCCTCGGTGCGACCGCTGATCACCACGGTGGACGGCACCGACGGGTCGGCGAGCAGCCGGCGCAGCGTCGCCAGCCCCTGGTCCGGGGTGATGGCGGTGACGCCCTCGCGGGCCAGCGCCTCGACCACGGACAACCGTTCGCCCATGCCCACGCCCGACCAGACCGACCACTCCAGCACCAGGGTGCGGCAGTCCGGGTGGTCCGTGCCGTAGCCGGTGACCAGCTCGTCGAGCCACTCGTTGGCGATCGAGTAGTGCGCCTCGCCTCGTAGACCGGCCCGGCCGATGATGCTGCCGAGCGCGACCAGCAGCTTGAGCCCGCCGTCGCCGATGGCGTCGAGGACGTTGCGCAGGCCGTCCACCTTGGGCGCCAGCGTGCGGCGGACCAGGTCCTCGTGCACGCTGGTGAGCGCGGTCGGCTCATTGCGGCCGGCGCCGTGCAGCACCGCGGTCACCGGGCCGCCGAGTTCCGCGCTGAGCGTCTCGAGAGCCGCGCGCACCTGGGCCGGGTCGGTGACGTCGGCCCGGGCGTACCGGACCGTGACGCCCTGCTCCGCCATGCGGGCCAGGTTCGCCGAGATCTCCGGGTCGGTGGCCGCGTCGGAGCGGCCGAGCAGGGCCAGCCGGGCGCCGCTGTCCTTGGCCATCGCCAGGGCGCACTCGGCGGTGATGCCCTTGGCGCCGCCGGTCACCAGCAGCACGTCGGACTCGTCGAGCGCCGCCTCGGTGCGCTCCGCGCTCACCGGCAGCGGGCGCAGCACCGGCACCCGGCGGGTGCCGTCGGCCGCGTACCACGCCTCGGTGAAGGCCGTGGTGCCGGCGACCTCGGCGACGATCCGGTCCACCGCGTCGGGTTCCGGCGCGATGTGCACGACCGTGGTGCGGATGTTCGGCGCCTCCAGGTGCAGGGTCTTGGCCAGGCCGGCCGCGCCCCGCCCGTGCTGGACCAGGACGAACCGGCCACCAGCGGCGCCGGTCACCGCGGCCCGGGCGCCGGCGAGCGCCTCGACCAGATCCGCCTCCACGCAGTCGGTCGGCAGGAGGACGAGGACGCCGCCGCCGACGTTGCCGCGCTCGAGCGCGGCCCGCAGCGGCTCGGCCAGCGGGTGGTCCGCCGGCGCGTGCACCTGCCAGCTGCCGCGCTGCTCGATGCCGGCGGCCGCCGGCACGTCGCGCTCGTCGAGGTCGACCCGCCAGGACCGCACCCAGTCGGCCGCGCCGGTCACGACCGGCGCGGCCTCGGGGGCGCCCGGGGCCGTCTCCGACCCGCGCAGCCCTTCGAGGACCTCGGCCAGCTCGGTGAGGGTGGCGCTGGCGAAGTTGGCGGGCGTGCGGCTCGGCGGGATGCCGATGCTCTGCGCCACCTTGTTCACCATCTGGCCCACCGTGATCGAGCTCAGGTGCAGGTCGTCGAGCAGGCGGCTGTTCATGTCGACCAGCTCGGGCGGCAGTTCCGCACGCTCCGCGGCCATCCGGCGCAGCAGGTCGGCGACCGACTCGCCGGCCGGGCCGGCCGCGGGCGTCGCCTCGGGCGCGTCGGACGGCACCGCCGGGGCCCCGCTACGGCTGCGCGCCGGCACCTGCGGCGCGGCCTCGCACGGGCTGGCGAAGAAGCGGAACTCCGTGCCCAGCGCCAACGGGCGCACCAGCCGGCCGTGGAACAGCGCGGGGTCGACGTTGGTGGCGCCCACCACGAAGGCGGCCCCGAGCACCCGCAGCAGGCCGGCCGACGACTCGTCGTCGGTGTCCAACGCGACCGCCGGTACGTCCACCACGCCGCTCGCCAGGCCGCTGAGCACCCGGCCGGGGCCGACCTCGATGAGCAGGTCGACGTCCTTGGCGGCCAGCGCGACCGCCTGGGCGAACAGCACCGGCTCGGTGATCTGCCGGGTGAGCAGACCGGCCAGGTCGGTGTCGGCGGGCAACTCCTCGCCGGTCACGGTCGAGACGACGCGCCGGGCGGGCCGGCCGAAGGACTCCCGGCGCAGCAGGCCGCCGAAGGCGTCCGCGGCCTCGGCGACCAGCGACGAGTGGAAGGCATGCGAGACCGCGAGCCGGGTCGCGCCGACACCGGCCTCCTCGGCCCGTCGGCAGGCCTGCTCGACGGCATCGACGGCACCGGTGATCACGGTCTGGCCGGGTCCGTTGTACCCGCCGACGACCGCGGACAGTCTGGCGATCAGCCGTTCGGCCTGCTCGGGTCCGCAGGCGAGGCCGGCCATCGTGCCCGAGGCGCTGTGCTCGGCCATGGTGCGCCCGCGCAGGGCGGCCAGGCGCAGCACCGTCTCGTCGTCCATCGCCCCGGCCCACTGCAGCGCGGTCAGCTCGCCGAGGCTGTGCCCGACGGCCACGGTGGCCTCCAGTCCGAGGGCCCGCAGCACGCGCTGGCCGGCGATCGAGCCGGTGACGATGCGCGGCTGTGCCACCTCGGTGGCGACCATGTCGCCGCTGCTGGGCAGCGCGGCGGCGCGGTAGACCTGGTCGGCCTCGGCGAAGCGCCGGCGTAGCGCGCCACCGCTGGTGCCCTTGCCGGAGCCCTGCCCGGGGAACAGGAAGCCGATCTCGCCGTCGCCGATCTCGCCGAAGCAGGTGCGGCCCTCGTCGGCGAACAGCTGCGGCTCGCCGGCGTCGAGGGCGGCGAGCACGGCGTTCAGCCGGTTCGTCGCGTCCGAGGGCGAGCGCACCACGACGGCCGCACGCCAGGGCAGCTCGCGCAGTTCGCCGTGCAGGGTCGAGGCCAGGTCGCTCAGCTGGGCATAGCTGATCGAGGGCACGAATTCGGCCACCCGCTCCAGCCGGTCGCGCAGCTCGGCCGGAGTCAGCGCGTCGAACAGCAGCAGCTCGGCGTCCTGCGCGCCGGTCGCGATGGCCCGCGTACGGCTGCCGTAGCGCACCTTGCGCGCCGGCTCGCCGCGGTCCAGGACGAGGTGGGTATTGATGCCGCCGAAGCCCATGGCGGTCACGCCGGCGCGCACCGGACGGTCGTCCGGCCACGGCTCGGCCTGGCGCACGACGCGCAGCGCGGCGTTTGCGGAGTCGAAGACCTCGTGCGGGTCGACGCAGCCGACGGTGGGCGGGATGACCTCGTTGTGCATCGCCATCGACGCCTTGATCAGCCCGGCCACACCGGCCGCGGCCTTGGTGTGCCCGATCATCGCCTTGACCGAGCCGATCGCCGCGGGCGGGGCGCCCGGGCCGGCGGCGAGCCGGTTCTGGTTCAGCGCGGTCAGCTCGTTGGAGTCGCCTACCTTCGTGCCGGTGCCGTGGCCCTCGAACATGGACACGGTCTCGATGCCGAAGCCGGCGCGGGCGTACGCCCGGTTGAGTGCGAGGTGGTAGCCGCGGGTCTCCGGGCGGGTGATGCCGCCGCGCCCGTCGGAGGAGATGCCCCAGCCGGCGATCGTGGTGTAGATGCGATGGTTGCCGCGCAGCGCGTCGCTCTCGCGCATCAGCACGACCATGCCGCAGCCCTCGCCGGGCCAGAACCCGTTCGAGCCGCGGTCGTAGACGCGCATCTCGCCGGTGGCCAGCGCCCCGGTCTTGGCGAACCCGATGACCTCGAACGGGTCGATCGACAGGTCCACCCCGCCGGCCACCGCGACATCGAGCTCGCCGTCGGCCAGCGCCTTGCAGGCGGTGGCGACCGAGAGCAACGAGGACGAGCAGGCGCCGTCCACGGTGTAGCCGCCGCCCTGCAGGTCGAAGTGGTTGCAGACGCGCCCGGCGATGGTGTTGGACAGGCCGCCGGCCAGGGTGTCCTCGTCGACGGCCGGGAACGGGCTCTTGTACGCCTGCTCCAGGTCGTCGAGGAGAGCGCCCAGGTCCTCGTCGGCGAAACCACGCTCGCGCAGTACCGCGCTCACCGTGCGCTGCACGTACGGCCAGCGCAGCCGCAGCTGGTTGGCGCGGGAAAACTCACCGGTGAGGGTGTTGCCGACGATCACGCCGGTGCGCTCCCGGGGCAGCCCCTCGGCCATCGGGAAGCCGGCGTCGGCCAGCGCTCCGGCGGCCACGTCGAGGGCCAGCCAGTGCGTCAGGTCGGTGGAACGGTACGTGCTGCCGGCCACCTTGTACGCGATCCGGTCGAACTCGTACGCGTCGATGACCGCCGCGTTGCGGGCGTAGAAGCGGTCCGGAGTACGGGGATCGGGGTCCCAGTAGTCCTCCAGCCGCATCCGGACGTCGGGCAGTCGGCGGAACGCCCGCCGACCGGCGACGGCGTTGTCGAAGAGTTCCTTGGGGGTGGTGGCGTCAGGATATCGGCACGCCATTCCCACCAGCGCGATTCTGGACATGGGCGATCGGGGTCTCCTCACATGGACTGGCGGACGAGCGCACGAGACAGGGTCAGCGGCGCCGGCCCACCCCGGTGTGTGCCGAGAACGCGTCGGCGATGCGCTGACGCCAGGTCGCATAGGCGGGCACTGCGCCGTCAGCGGGCAGGCCCTCGCGAGCGTGGTCGGTGGCCGCGGCGGCCGTCGCGACGTCCGTGCCGCACAGCACCTCGGTGGCCAGCTGGTTGTGCGGGACGACGAGATCGGCGCGCAGCCGGGCCTGCGCGGCGAACGCGGCGCCCTGGGCCAGCTGACCCCGGTACGGGCCGGCGAGCTCGGCGAGGCATTCCAGCTCTGCGCGGTCGACGCCGCCGGCGTACGTAGCGGCCAAACCGGCGCCGCTGTAGAGGTCCGGCCGGCGCGACTCGGGGAAGGCGGCGAACAGCGCGGCGACCCGCTCCGGGTCGGTGCCGCAGACGAACCAGCTTGCCCGGCCGATCCCCTGGTCGATCACCTGGTTGACGTGCCAGGCCGGGCCGCGTACGACGGCCGGCGCCCGGGGCGCCTGGTACTGCTCGTGGACGTACTGGCGGGTCCTGAAATAGGCCTGGTGGAAGCCGTAGCCGTCGAGCAGCAGCCAGCGCAGCAGCGGATCCGGGGCGTACAGCGTGGACCAGCGGAACTTCGGTAGGCGGGCCATCGCCCAGCCGACACCGACGTAGACCATGTAGACGTGGTCGGCGCCGGGCCCCTCGAGCAGCGACCGCACGTGTCCGCGGCGCCCGGTGGGTAGGCCGTCGAGCACGGCCATGCCCATGCCGGCGCCCTCGTAGGCGAAACCGCGGTACAGCTCGGGCAGGTGTTCGAGCTCCGCCGCGACGTCGGCCGGCCGGCCGGTCGCCGCGGCGGCGCCGTAACCGGTGAGGAAGGACTTGCCGACGGTCTCCAGCCGGTCCACCGCCGCCGCGGACTTGGCGTGGAAGCCGCGCACGGCGACCTTCGTCTCCGAGATGTCCGGCGTCAGGACGCGCCGTCGCAGGTTGTGCCAGGCTGTCATGTCACGGCCTCCGCTGGGGGTGGGAGAGGGCGAGCGCACCGAGGTGGTCGCGGATCTGCTGGCGCCAGGACTCGTAGTCGGGCGGACCGGCCGGGTCGGGCTGGCTCAGGCTGACGTCGTCGGCGAGCGTCGCCGCGGCCGGCACGGTGAGGCCGGTCAGTGTGTGCAACGTCGCCGCCGAGTGCTCCGGCACGAAGCCGGAGAAGTCGCGGGCCTTGGCGGCGAACACGGCACCCTGCGCCAGGTGCTGCCAGTGCTCGCCGGACGCGCGGCGCAGCGCCGTCAGACCGGTCTCGTCGCAGCCGCCGGCGAACGTGGCCGCGAGGCCGACGCCGCTCCACAGGTCGGCGTGCCGCTCGGCGGCGAAGGCGCGCACCGCGGCGTCGACGTGGTGCGGGATGCCGCCGTGGATGAACCACAGCGCCCGCCCGATGCCCTGGTCGACCGCGCGCGGGAAGTAGTCGGCGCGGCCCTGCCACGGATACGGTGCCGGGCGCTGCTGGCGGTCGACCACGTCACCGGTGTCGAAATAGGCGCGGTCGAAGCCATAGCCGTCGACGGCCAGCCAGCTCATGGTCGGGAAGTACGGCGTGCCGGTCAGGTCGGGCAGGACGCCGCGCCATAACGGGCGGGGCAGCCGGGCCATCGCGAAACCGATGCCGATGTAGGTGAGGAAGGTGTGCGGTAAACCCGGTCCGCGCAGTAGCTCCCGGGTGCGGGTGCCGCGGCCGGCGGCCATCGCGTCGCGTACGGTCAGCGCCATCGTCGCGCCCTCGTACGCGAAGCCGCGCAGCTCGGCGTCGACCATGTCGAGCCGGCGCTCCAGCCCCCACTGGTCCTTGAGGTCGATGCCCCACTCGAAGCCGCAGACGACGGCCTGCGGGATGGCCTCGAGGGCGCGGGTGGCGTCGGTGGGGGTGACCGGAAAGCCGCGGCCGGCGAAGCTCACGTCGCCGAACGACGGCGTCAGAACCAACCGGCGCAGTGAACCTAGGACAGTGGACATCGGGGAAGCTCCCTCACGGGATGTGCGGGTGAGACTTCATCGTGTTACGCGATGCCGGGCCTTCGCGTCTCCTGGTGTGCGCCGTGCGCAGCGATACGCTGCCGGGCCCCGATGCGGCGGGCGGCTTCAAAGGACGCCCAGCCGGCGACCTCCACGAGGACCTCGTCGCCGGGCATGTGGCGTCGGAACTCGGCGACCACCTCGTCGCCCACCTGGTGTGATGACACCGCGGTCAGCAGCGCGAGCCGTCCGGCCGCGCGGTCGGCCGGACCGAGCCCGGCGAGCAGGTCCTCGCACCAGGCCGTGGAGATCCCGGTGTCCGCGCCGCGCCAGTTGTCGAGGTGTTCGTGCACCACGGCGCGGACCGCGGGGGTCAGCCACCGCTCGCCGGCCGCGTCGAAGACCGCGGCGGCCCGGGCCATCGCACCGGCGATGCTCGGGCTGCTTGCCGCCCAGGCGGCGTCGGCCGGCACCGGCGCGTCCGGCAGCAGTTCGAGGGAGCGGCCGGGCTCGCGGTGCGCGCGTAGCGTCTCGCGCAGCAGCCGGCCCAGGCCCTGCTTCATCCGCTGCCGCGCCCGCCCGGTGAGGCCCGGTGGGAGCAGGAAGCTGGAGAGGAAGACGTTCACCATCCGGGTCAGGTAGTGCATGGCGGTGACCGTGCCGACGAGCTCCGCGCCCTGCTCGGGGTTGAGCCAGATTGGCACCGGGAGGCCGCCCGGCGACTCCTGCGCGCCGCGCGCCCACTGGCTGATCTCGCGCAGCCGGGGGTCGCGCATGTCGCCGGCACGGTCGGCGGCGAGCTTGTCCGCGTCGTACTCTCCGGCCATTTCGTACATGCTGACCGAGTGCATGTCCACGCAGTACGGGCAAATCGTGGCGACCGCGACGGCCGCCGCGGCGGCCTCCTTCGAGGCGCGGTCAACAGCGCCGCTGACCAGCAGCGGCTCGCGCATGAGCATCCAGTAGGCGGCAAGCGCCCGGGGGGACGGCGAGTGCATGAGCGCCGGCGGGATCACCAGTCGCATCTCGTCCGCCACCTGCTGGTACACCCGGTCGACCAGGCCGCTCGCCGAGAGTGCGGGAACCGGTGTGACATGGCGGACCTGGCGTTGCACGACTGAGGCTGCGACGCGGCTGACGATCATGACGACTCCTTCCGCTTGAGTGGCCAGTATCAGCAGATGGGGGCGTCAAAAGCCCGTGCCTGAGGCGAGGGCAGCAATCCTGAAAAAATATTCGCCCGCGGAGACCTGTGATTGAATATCTCCGGTATCTAATTGCTACTTCAATGTTGCGCTGGCCAAGCTGGTCGGCCCCGCGGGTTGCCCGTCCAACTCGGCCGTGGTTAGCCTGACGAGGAGAATGAACGTGGGGATGCGCTGTTCAAAGCGCATTCTATTGTCCGCCGCACCGGATCGGTTCAAAGGGCCAGAATCGTTCTTTTGCGGCGTGGCTTATGCCTGGGGGAGCCAATAATGCAGGATACGTCGGAAAAGGCAGTGCTGCGCGCCATCGCGACGATGCACGAACGCCTTGGTGAGCAATTGACGGTCGACGACATGGCGCGCGCCGCCATGTTCAGCAAGTTCCACTTCACACGGATGTTCCAGCGGGTCACCGGCGTCTCACCGGGCCGCTTCCTCTCCGCGCTGCGCCTGCAGCGGGCCAAGGAACTGCTGGTCTCGACGCCGATGAATGTCGCCGACATCAGCGTCAGCGTCGGCTACAACAGCGTCGGCACGTTCAGCTCACGGTTCAGCCGGAGCGTCGGCATGTCGCCCACCATTTTCCGGCAGCGCGCCGGCTACGCCAGCGAGATCCGCGCCGACTCCGACGGCGTACGCCTCAGCGACGCGAGCCTCTCCTGCGAGGTGCACCCGGCCGGCCGCGACGAGAACACGCTGACGTTCGTCGGCCTCTTCCCCGAGCGCGTGCCCGAGGGCCGCCCGGTCCGCTGCGCGGTGTTGCGCGAATCGCGGCACTTCACCTTCAACCACGCGCCGCTGGGCCGGTGGTACCTGCTCGCCCAGTCGGTGTCGGCCGACCGGTGCCCGCCTGGGCTGTGCCGCGATCACGCCGACCGGCCGGTCGCCGTCGCCACCGCCGGGCCGATCACCATCCGGCCGGGCAAGTCGATCTCGACCGAGCTGGCGCTGCGGCCGAACCGGGCCCTCGACCCGCCGGTGCTGCTCGCGCTGCTCGACGTCCGCACCTATGCGCTGAGCCGGCTGGCCGAGCAGAGCCGGCCCACCGAGGAATACGGGGTCGTCGCCTGAGCTCTCTCCGCGCCGCCCACTCCGAGGAACCCATGGGGCCCCCGACTAACGGCCCTGCTCGTCGCGCTCGGCGTCCTCACGGTGCGGTATAGGGACGTCCGGGTGCCCGCTATTTTCGGGTTAGGATGGTTTCCGACGATGCCCTACAACTGATTCCCCTGCCTGCAGCAGTGCGTTCTACTATCTACATTCCGGCCACCTCAGCAACGCTCCGACCAGGGCCGCCACGCTAGATCACGGATTGATTCGGGTGATCGGGTAAGTGGCGGCCCGGTGGATTGCATCCGCTCGCGCCCTCCGCTAGCCTCTGGGCAGAGCGACGGACATCACAAAGGCCGCCAGCATTCGGAATTGGCCGGAATGGGCGCAATGGAGCAGGCAATCGAGGTAGCGGTCAAACGCGCGGTGACGACCATGCGCGATAATCTCGGCCAACCTCTAACCATTGATGACATGGCCCGCTCGGCCATGTTCAGCAAATTCCACTTCACTCGAGTTTTCCAGCGGGTCACCGGGATCTCTCCCGGCCGCTTCCTCTCCGCCCTGCGGCTGCAGCACGCCCAGCAATTGCTCGTCTCGACCCCGTTGCGGATAGCCGACATCAGCCAGCGGGTGGGTTACAACAGCGTCGGCACGTTCAGTACCCGATTCAGCCGCAGTGTGGGCATGTCCCCCACCGAATACCGGCTCCAGTCCGGATTCGCCCTGCAGATCGTCGCGGAAACGGACGAGAGCACGGCGGCACCGACCGGCGGTCGCGTCCAATGCCGTATCCGGATGCCGCAGGACGACCAGCCGCGGCTGATTTTCGCCGGCCTTTTCTCCGAGCGCATTCCGCAGGGCCGCCCGGTGCGCTGCGCGGTGCTCGCCGACCCGGAGCACCTCGAGCTCGACGACGTGCCCGCCGGCACGTGGTACCTGCTGGCCCAGTCGGTGCCGGGATCGTGCAGCCACCCGGACGGCTATCAGGCCAAGGTGAACGAGTCGGTGTCGGTAGCCAGCCTCGGTCCGATCACCGTCACGCCCCGCTCGGTGGTCCGCTCCGAACTGGAGTTCAACAGCGCCGGCCTGCTCGACCCGCCGGTCCTGCTGGCCCTCATGGACGTCCGCAAACTGGCGATGGAGATCGTCGCCCAGCGCGCGCAGGCGCCCGTTGCGCTGGCGGCCGGAGCGACAGGTCCCCTCCTCTCAGGCGGCGGCTGGTAGCACCGAAGCCGCAACCGGGAAGTGGACCCGCCCCGGGCGGCTCGGCGACCCTGGTGCCGTGACTATCGCGACCGCACCCACCACGCTGGTCGCCGGCGCCCTGGCTTTCGCCACGCCGGCCTTCCCGGACGAGCGCGGCGTCTTCCGTACGCCGTTCCAGTCGTCGGCGTTCACCTCGGTGATCGGCCGTCCGCTGTTCCCCGTGGCCCAGGTCAACTTCAGCGTCTCGCGCCGCGGCGCGGTACGCGGCCTGCACTACACCGCGACCCCGCCGGGCACCGCGAAATACGTCTACTGCGCGCACGGCCGCGCCCTCGACATCGTCGTCGACCTGCGGGTGGGCTCGCCGACGTTCGGGCAGTACGACGCCGTGGAACTCGACCAGCAGCGGTGCCCGGCGCTGTACTTCCCGCTCGGGGTCGGTCACCTCTTCGTCGCCCTCGAGGACGACACGGTGATGAACTACCTGCTGTCGCTGGAGTACCGGCCGGAGAACGAGCTCGCGCTGGCGCCGTTCGACCCGCAGCTCGCGCTGCCGATCCCGGAGGACATCGATCCCATCCTCTCGCCGCGCGACCGGGCGGCGCCCAGTCTCGCCGAAGCCCTGGACGCCGGCCTGCTCCCGGACTACGCAGCCTGCCGCGCGCTGGAGGAACGGTACAGCGCCTGCCAGTAGTGGCTCCACACCGGAGTGCCGGCCTCGGCGGCGCACTCCCAGCGGTCCCCCGGCGTATAGGCGGAGACGAACCGGCGGGACTGCTTGTGCACGGCCTCGCTGTCGAAGATGTCGATCACCTCGGTCAGCAGTCCCGAGCGCAGCGCCGTGGCCACCTGTTCGGTGCCCTGCGAGTGGTCGTCCAGCGTCTTGTCCAAATATTTGCCGACCGGGCCGTTGACGTAGAACGCGTGACTCCGCTCGTCGATGAGCTTCAGGTAGCCGCGGACCACCTCCGGCTCCATGCAGGCGAACGAGTCGATGTTGATCGCCAGGTCAACGTCGGCCGGGAACGCGTGCACGGCATCGGCGGCCGCGTGAAACGACACCTTGGCAAACTGCGCGGGCTCGAGCACCGCGCGCAGGTACGCGCGGGCCAGCCGCAGCGAGCCCTCCTGCTCCACGATGTGGTACTCCGCGACGTCGTGGTTGGCGATCAGCGCGTGGCACGTACGGCCGTACCCCGCGCCGATCTCGACGATCCGCGCGCCATCCAGCCGCACCCGGTCCGCAAGGAAACCGACCTCCTGCACCGCCCGCAGGTAGTCCATGTCGATCTCGTCGCCCTCGTGCCGGACGGTGATCGGATTGCCGACGTCCCGGTTCCGGGTTCGGCGCAGCCGCTCGCGGTCCAGCGGGCTCAGCCGGCCGCTGACGCGGTACAGCAGCGCTTTGAGGTAACGAACCCCATTGGCCCGCGGATCCCACAGCGTCAACTTGAAGTTGGCGTCACCGGACCGGAATCCGGCCAGAATCTCCGTGTCGTGATCGACAGTCACTGTTACCGACCTCCTGGATGAGCGGAGCCCGAACGGCCCGGCGAACTGGAGTATTCGCCGTTTCCCGGGCGGTTGCGCCTTTGAGAATGCGCACCGCCGGGCCACTCGCGGGAGGGCCGAGCGCACCGCATTTCAGGAGACCTGGGGCGCCGGTCGCCCGCCACATACTGGTGCTCCGGCAGATCCGACTCGACGAACGGACCCGATGGTGAAGGGAATTGTTCTCGCCGGTGGCACCGGTACGCGGCTATACCCGCTCACGCTGGCGACGTCCAAACAGCTGCTGCCCGTCTACGACAAACCGATGCTCTACTACCCGCTCTCGGTGCTCATGCTGGCCGGCATCCGGGACATCCTGATCATCTCGAACCCGGACGTGGTCCCGCACATGCGGCACCTGCTCGGCGACGGGTCTCGGCTGGGCCTGAACGTCAGCTACGCCGAGCAGAAGGAGCCGCGCGGCATCGCCGAGGCGTTCCTGATCGGCGCCGGCCACATCGGGCACGACCGGTCCGCGCTGATCCTCGGCGACAACCTTTTCCACGGCGCCGGCTTCTACAACCTGCTGCAGCGGGAGGCCCACTCGGTCGAGGGCTGCACGCTGTTCGGCTACTCCGTCTCGGACCCCGAGCGATACGGCATCGCCGAGACCGACGCGGACGGCCGGCTGATCTCGATCTCCGAAAAGCCCCGCCGACCGCGCTCCAACCAGGCGATCACCGGCCTTTACTTCTACGACAACGACGTGGTGAGCATCGCCGCCGGCCTGAGCCCGTCGGATCGCGGCGAACTGGAGATCACCGACGTCAACCAGGAGTACCTGCGGCAGCGCCGGGCCGGGCTGGTGCCGCTGAGCCGCGGCTACACCTGGATGGACTGCGGCACGCACGCCAGCCTGCTCGCCGCCAGCCAGTACGTGCAGGTGATCCAGGAGCGGCAGGGGGTGCGGGTGGCCTGCCTCGAGGAGATCGCCCTGCGCATGGGCTTCATCGACGCCGAGACCTGCTACGAGCTCGGCGCCGGCATGCGCCAGTCGGACTACGGCCGCTACCTCACCGAGATCGCCTACGCACTCGATTAAGGACGACGATGGGAAGACTGCTGAGAGCGGCGACCCGCCGCATCGCGCCGGCCCACATCCGGTACGTCCGGCCGGTGCCGCCGGAGACCGCCGCCGAACCGGTCGCGCGGGTCTACCGCCAGGTCGAGGCGGACTTCGGGATGCTGGCCCCGCCGGTGGCGCTGCACGCCCCGGCACCACCGGTGCTCGCCGCGTGCTGGAGCATCCTGCGCGAGACGCTGCTGGTGCCCGGCCGGGCAAGCCGCGCCGACAAAGAGGCGGTCGCCGCGGCCGTCTCGGTGGCCAACCGCTGCCCGTACTGCCTGGACGTGCACGGCGCCGCGCTGACGGGCCTGCTCGCCGGCCCGGACGCCGCCCGCATCGCGGCCGGTGGGACCGACGAGGTGAGCGACCCCCGGCTGCGCGCCCTGGTCCGCTGGGCGCGGACCGGCGAGGGACCGGAGCCGTTCCCACCCGCGCAGCGGCCCGAACTGGCCGGGGTCGCGCTGATCTTCCACTACATAAACCGCATGGTCAACGTGTTCCTGCGGGACTCACCGCTCCCAGCCGTGCCGAGGCCGGCCGAGCGGGTCCTGCGGCGCACCGCGGCGTCGGTGCTGGGCCGGCTCGGCCGGGTCCAGGTCGCGGCGGGCTCGTCGCTGGACCTGCTGCCCGACGCCGGCCCGCTGGAGGGCACCGCCTGGGCCGCGACCGTGCCGCACATCGCCCAGGCCTTGAACCGCGGCGGTGCCGCCATCGCCGCCGCCGGCGAACGAAGCGTCCCGACCCGCGTGCGGGAACTCGTCGAGGCCCGGCTGGACGACCCGGACTTCGAGGGGCCCGGCATCAGCGCCCGCGCGTGGCTGGACGGGACGGTCCGGCCGTTGCCTCCGGCGGATCGACCGGCCGCGCGGGTGGCAATGCTGACCGCGTACGCGTCCTACCGAATCACCCCGGAACTGGTCGCGCAGTGTCGCTCGGACGACGCGCAGCTCATCGAACTGACCGCCTGGGCGGCGTTCGCCGCGGCCCGTCGGACCGCCGGCCGGCTCGAGCCGCATGAGGGCAAGCGAGGAGATGTGAGCCCGCCCGTCTGACTGCCACGCTCATCCCGATGGCTGAGCTGTTCGCAGCCAGGGAGCGCTGGTCCCGTTCGGTGACCCCGCCGACGTGTCCGAGGCCGTGCTGTTCCCTCCTATCGTCCCGCTCGGCGTATCTCACCGGCCAGGACCTCCGTGGAGGACGGCCCGCTCGGTTCCGTCCCGATGACCCAGATGCCCGGCTGACCCACCAAGCAGCCGAATCGCACAGAGAAAGGGTGGATCCACCGATGGGGAAGAAACCACGCCGGGCGCTGGTGCTCGGCGGCAGCTACGCCGGCCTGTTCGCCGCGCGAGTGCTGACTGAGCAGTACGACGAGGTCCTGATCGTCGATCGGGACAAGCTGGTCGGTGAGCGGGGACCGCGCCGCGGCCGCCCGCAAGGCAAGCACATCAACGCCATGCACGTCCGCGGCCTGCAGGTGACCGAGGAGCTGTTCCCCGGCTTCATCGAGGAGCTCATCGCGGACGGCTGCCCGACCGGCGACTACGCCGGCTCGTGCCGCTGGTACTTCAACGGCAAGCCGCTGGTCCGCGAGGACATCGGCTACATCGCGGTGCCGGCCACGGCCCCGCTGATGGAACGACACCTCCGGGAGCGCGTCGAGCAGCTGCCCCGCGTGCGGTTCGTCGAACGCCGCGACATCGTTGGGCTGGAGGCCACGCCGGACCGTTCGCGGATCACCGGCGCCCGGCTGCGCGATCTGGACAACGACCGGGACGAGGTGATCGAGGCCGATCTGGTCGTCGACGCCACCGGGCGCGGCTCGCGGACCCCGGCGATGCTGGAGCGGTTCGGCTACGAGCGGGTTCCCGAGGAGCGCATCAAGATCAACCTCGGGTACGTGACGCAGCACTACGAACTGGACGACGACCCGTGGGACGGCGACCTGGCCATCATCCCGGTGGCGTTCCCCGCCTCGCCGCGCGGCGCGATCTTCACCCAGACCGACCACGGCAAGGTGGAGCTCACCACCTACGGCCTGCTCGGCGACCACCCGCCGACCGACCAGGAGGGCTTCTACGACTTCATCCGGTCGTTGGCGATCCCGGATATCGCCGACGCCCTCAAGTCGGCCCGCCCGATCGACGAGCCCGTCCCCTTCCACTACCCGGTCACGTTGCGCCGGCGCTACGAGCGGATGTCCCGACTGCCGGCCGGTCTGCTGGTCACCGGCGACGCGGTCACCAGTTTCAACCCGGTGTACGCGCAGGGCATGACGGTGGCCGCGGTCGCCGCCCTGACGATCCGCCGTCACCTGAGCCGGCACGGCGAGCCCGACCCGGCCGCGTACTTCCGGGACCTGGCCCGCGACTGCATCGATGCGCCGTGGGAGATGACCACGACGGTCGACCTGAACTTCCCGGACGTGCCCGGCCACCGTTCCCTCAAGATGCGCATGGTGCAGCGGTACCTGCGGCTCGTGCAGGCGGCGGCGACCCGCGACCCGAAGGTCACCACGGCGTACCTACGGGCCGCGGGCATGGTCGACACCCCGCAGTCGCTGATGCGCCCCGCGACGCTGTGGCGCGTGCTGCGCGGCGCTTTCGCGCGGACCTCCCCCACCGACCGGCCGCGTCAGCCGACCCTCGCCCAGTCGAGCTGAGCCCCGCCGGTCCGGACCGGGCCCGTCGTGCATCCCCCCGCACGACGGGCCCTCTCTGTGCGGGCGTCTCCTGTCCGCAGCACGAGACGTGCCCCCGCCGTTGGCGGGGGCACGTCCGGGAGGGGGCAGCGCACGATGTGCACTACCCAGGCCGCCGGTCTACTCCGCGCGTGCCCGCCGGTGAAAGAGCACGATGCAAGTTGCTCCGCGCACCGTTCTTTTCACAATTGAAGGGAAATGACGGCAAAGAGGCGGCGATGACACCTACGATGCGGGACTGGCTCTTCGCCGGTATCTACCTGGCGCCCTGCCGCTTCGCGAACGCGGAGGCATTCGTCTCCGGTGTCGAGCCCTACCTGCCCCTGGACGACGTCGTACCGGTCGGGGTGGCGACCGACATGCTGCGCCGGGCCGCCGCATCGCTGGACGGCGACGGCGGCTGCGCGGACGACGTCACCGCGGCCCGCCAGCTCACCGCGGCCCAGCTTCGTGAGCTGGCGGATGCCCCACTGATGCTCGGCAGCAGCGGGACGGAGCACGCGGTGATCGCCGCGGCTGGGCCGCTGCGCGACCGGCTCACCGCGGCCGGCGTGGACGTGGCCGCGATGACCGTCACGGTCGGGTCGGTCTTCCCGGAGCCGTACGCCGCGTCGGAGCGCGCGTCCATCTCGCTCGGCGCGTCGCAGGCCGCCCGGCATCAGCTTGAGTCCGGTGTCTATCTGCGACTGCCCCGGCTGCGCCCGTTCCTGAGCATCACCCACGCCGCGCGCGGGCTGGTGCACGCCGCCGCAGCCGCGGGGTCGGACGGGTCCGACCGGGGCCTCGAGCAAGGGCTCGCCGAGGTGCTCGGGCTCTGCTACGCGGCGGCCACGGTCGTGCCGCGCACGGTGTTGCGGTCGATCCTCATCCATGACCGGCACCGCGCCGCACCGTCGTGGCCGGGCGTCCGCTCCGGGCACCTCCGGCAGGCCGCGCTGCTCTACCGCGAATTCGGCATCGCCGGCCTGGCCGCACTGGTCTCCGGCGGACGGCGCCGCATCGCCGAGGCCGAGGTGGCCATTCTGACCGGCCGGCACCGTGAGCTCGACCTGCCGCGCGGGCCGGGCGACGAGGTCACCACCTGGCTGCTCGACCACCTCTGCGGCGGGCTGTTGCCGTCCTATCTGGTCTCCCCGCTCGATCTGGTGCTGCTGGACGCCGTCCAGGACGGCGCCAACGTCGCCGACGTGTGTGCCGCCGCCGGGGTGCCGGTGTCGGTCGGCACTGCCCGGCTCGAGCGGCTGAGCGCCTCGACGGCGCTGTTCGCGCTGTCCGGCGGGGTGGTGGCGTCCTCGATCCTGCCCCGATATCGGGAGGCCGAGCAGCAGTCCGGTCAGCCGGTGCTGCGCTGGCTGGCCGGGTGACGACGCCGGGCCGGGAGCGTGCCGGACGGATCAGCACGGGCCGTCCGCCAGAAGGCGCCCATCAGCGTTCCGGGGTCCACAGGTCGGGGGCGGTCCAGCCGTCCAGGTCGTACTCGGCCAGGCACTGCTCGGCGAAGGCCTTGTAGCCGTCGATCAGCCCGGTCGCGGTCTGCGCGTGTAACAGCTCGACCCGGGTGTTCTCGTGGTTGCCGGCGTAGTTGCGCTCGTAGAGCTCGTGCCGGCCACCGAACTCGGTGCCGGTCGCGTCCCAGAGCAGCTTCATCACCTTGACCCGCTGCTCGGCGTCGGAGCCGTCCGAGCCGCGCAGGTACCGATCGAGGTAGGGCCGGATCTCCGGGTTGCGGAAGTCGTCGGCGCTGGAGTTCACGTAGATGAGCCCGCTGGCCACGTCCTGCTGGATGATCTCCTTGACCCGCGGGTAGCCGATCTGCATGAACCAGCGGTACGCCATGCCGTACTGCGGGTTGGGCAGCAGCGCGCCGTTCTTCCACTGCACCGGGTTGCGGGCGGCGGCGTCCGAGAGGCCCCAGAACAGATTGCGCCACGCGAGCACCTCGCCGAGCCGGCTCTGCACCCCGCGGAAGTCCTTGGTGCCGGTCAGCTCCAGGGCCTTGGCGAGCAGGCCGGCGAGGAACTCGAGCTTGACCGCGAGCCGGGTGCAGCCGTGGAAGGTGAACCGCTCGGAGAAGCCGGACTGGCCGGCGAACATCTGCACCTTGCCGAGATTTCCGTACACGAACACGCTCTCCCACGGCACCAGCACCTGGTCGAGCACCAGGATGGTGTCGTTCTCGTCGAGCCGGGACGAGAGCGGGTAATCGAACGGCGTGCCGACCGCAGCCGCGTTCGCCCCGTACGACGGACGGCAGATCAGCTTCACCCCGGGCGCGCCCATCGGCACGGTGGCGATCAGCGCGAACTCCTTCTTGCGGATCGGCAGGCCGAAGTGGGCGATGAAGTTGTAGTGGCTCAGCGCCGACCCGGTGGCGACCACCTTGGCGCCGCTGACGATCAGACCGGCGTCCGTCTCCCGTTCGACCCGGATGTAGACGTCGGCCACCTGGTCCGGCGGCCGGTTGCGGTCCACCGGCGGGTGCACGATGGCGTGGTTCCAGAAGAGCACCTTCTCCTGCGACTCCTGGTACCAGCGTTCGGCGTTGTCGCTGTACGGCGCGTAGAAGCCGGCGTTGGCCCCGAGCGTGCCGAGGAACGACGCCTTGTAGTCGGGGCTGCGCCCCATCCAGCCGTAGCTCATCCGCGCCCAGGCCGCGATGGCGCGCTGGTCGGCGATCATGTCGTCGACGGTGTGCGGGGTGCGGAAGAACGGGTGGGTGAAGCCGCCCGAGCCGGTGTCGGTGGGCGCGGTCAGCACGTCACGGTGGGCCGGGTCGTGCAGCGCGTCGTACAGCCGGGCGGTCATCCGCACCGGGTTGCGGAAGGCCGGGTGGGTGGTGACGTCCTTGACCCGCTCGCCGTAGAGGAACACCTCACGGCCGTCGCGCAGGCTCTCGACGTACTCCTCCCCGGTCAGCGGCCGGGTCATCGCCCTGCTCCGCCTCGCCGGGCGAGCGGGGCGGTCGCACCGTGGATCAGCTGGAGGCCGCCGTCCGCACGCTGCCATGCGACGAGCCCGGGCGCCATGGCCCGGGCTCGTTCGATCAACTCGGTCGGGGCGGAAGGGGGTGCCGGCGGCGTGACGCCCGGCTCACCCACGTTCGAGATGACGGTCATGCCGACAGCCTCACACCGGGGTGGTCGGCACGGCATCTCCGCCGATGCTCAGCGACGGGCGGCCACGGTGGCCGACCGGCTCAGGGCACGATCTCCATCTGCGCCATCATGCCGATGCTGGAGTGCTCGAGGAAGTGGCAGTGGTAGACGTAGCGCCCCACGTAGTCGGTAAAGGTCGCCTGCAGCCGCACCGAGGTGCCGGCCGGCACCCGTACGGTGTCCTTGAGCCCCGCGTCGTCCGGGGTCATCGGCGTGCCGGTGCGGCTCAGCACCCGGAACTGCGTCAGGTGCAGGTGGAAGTTGTGGGCGATGCCGGCCTCGACGTCGTCGTTGTAGACGGTCCAGATCTCGGTGGTGCCGCGCTTGATGGTGAAATCGACCCGGTTCGGGTCGAACTGCTGGTCGTTGATCATAGGGCGCGGTTCTTCGCTGCTGAAATCGAACCGGAGGTGCACCTCACGCTGCTGGGTGGCCGCGGGCAACGCGGGCAGCGGCCGCAACCGGAGCGGAAGCTTGCTGCGGTCGGTGCCGGTGAAGCCCACGTCGAAACGCAGCACCGGCCCCTTGTCGGCGTCGCTGAGGACCACCGACGTGCCTACCGGCAGGCCGGTGAAATCGACGACCAGGTCCGCCCGCTCGCCCGAGCTGAGGGAGACCGAGGTGCGGGCCACCGGCGCGGGCAGCAGGCCGCCGTCCGAGCCGATCTGCCACATCTGCCCCTTGTCGAGGCTCAGCGTGTAGGTGCCCTCGTTGGTCGCGTTGAGGACACGGAACCGGTACTTGCGGGCGGCGACCGGGAAGAACGGCTTGACCTTCCCGTTGACCACGACGTTGTTGCGGTCGGTCGGGAAGCCCCAGATCAGCGAGCCGTCGGCGTCCAGCTCGACGTCGGTGAGCATGATCGGCACGTCGTACGAGCCGGTCGGCAGCCCCAGGTCCCTCTCGGCCGGGTCGTCGATGAGGTAGAAGCCGTGCAGCCCGCGGTAGGTGTGCTCGGCCTCGTCGCCGTGCACGTGGTCGTGGTACCAGAGCGTGGCCCCGCGCTGCTTGTTCGGGTAGTAGTAGGTCCTGGCGGCGCCCGGCAGGATCATGTCCATCGGGTGCCCGTCGTCGATCGCCTTCACGTGACCGCCGTGCAGGTGCACGTTGGTGTGCGTGTCGAGCTGGTTGCGGTAGGTCACCTTGACCGGCCGGCCGGTGCAGCCGCGGATGGTCGGGCCGACCCAGCCACCGCCGAAGGTGAGCGCCTCGGTGGTCAGGCCCGGCACCAGCTCGAGCTGAGCGGGCCGCACCGCGATCTCGTACTCGTCGTATTCCGCCGTCTGCCGGATCGGCGCCGCGACCGGTGGCACCGGCATGCGCGTCTGGAACGGCGCGACAGTGAGCGGCGCCCCCTTGCGCGGCGTGGCCCCGGCCGGGCCGTGCGCATGTTTGTGGGCCGCAGTGGATGTGGCCGGCTCGGTGGTGGTGGCGGCCGCCCCCCGGGAAAGCAGCACCGCGCCCGCCACCGATCCGCCCGCAACCAGGATCGCCCGTCTTCTCATCGCTATTTCCCCCCCACTCGGTTTGTGAGCGGGATTCTATGTTCGCAAATCGCGGCCTAATATCTTCCAGATTGCTTTCCTGCGGGAATAGGCTCCACGGTGACCGGCACGCCATTGAAGACCGCATTGCCGGAGGGCACGTCCACCGCACCGCCGGTCAGTTCGTTCACGTTGACCCCGGCCCGGTCCGCGGCCACCCGTTGTCCGGTGCGCCGGTGCCCCCACCCGTGCGGCAGGCTCACCACCCCCGGCATGATCGTGTCGGTCGGCTCCAGCTCCACCTCCAGCTCGCCCGAGGCCGAGCTGATCCGGGCCCGCCCGCCGAGCCCGAGCCGGGCCACGTCGTCCGGGTGGATCTGCAGCGTGCAGCGGTTGGTGCCGCCGGTCAACGCGGGCACGTTGTGCATCCAGCTGTTGTTCGAGCGCAGGTGCCGGCGCCCGATCAGCACCATCGGCGCGGGCGGGCGGCTCATCGCGGCGCGCAGCCGGCCGGTGTCCTCGGCGAGCGGCTCGGGGGCGAGTTCGACCCGCGCGGACGGCGTCTTGAGGATCTCGGGCAACCGAGGTTCGAGCGGGCCCAGGTCGATGCCGTTTGGGTAGTCGAGCAGCTTCTTGCGGGTCAGGCCGTACGGGCCCATCCGCAGCATGGCGTCGAGCAGCAGATCCGGTCCGTCGTCGCCGTCCAGTTCGGCGCGGGTCGTCACCGGGATGGCCGACAGCAGTTGGCTCAGCATCTGCTCGGGCAGCCCGGACGGGTCGGCCTGCGCGCCCAGTCCCATCGCGATCAGTGTGAGCCGCTCCAAAATCTCGGCCTCGCTGCGCTGCTCGGGGCCGAGTGGCAGCACCGCCGGCGAGTACCGGGCATAGTTGCGCACCTGGATGGTGGAGATGAGGAAGTCGTAGTGCGGCATCTGGAGGGTGCGCGGCGGCGGCAGGATCACGTGGGCGTGCCGGGTGGTCTCGTTCAGATAGGGGTCGACCGCCACCATGAACTCGAGGCCGTCCAGCGCACGGTCGAGCCGGCCGCCGTCCGGGGTGGACAGCACCGGGTTGCCGGCGATGGTGACCAGAGCCCGCACCTGACCGGGACCGGGCTGCTCGATCTCGTCGACCATGGTGGCGGCCGGGAACTCGCCGAGCGTCTCGGGGAAGCCGCGCACCCGGCTGTGCCAGCGCCCGGCGGTGAACGGCTCGGGGCTCTTGTGCACCTCGGCGGTGGCCGGCTTGGCGTACATCACCCCGCCGGCCCGGTCGAAGTTGCCGGTCAGCACATTGAGCACGTCCACCAACCACTGCGCGAGGGTGCCGAACTCGGCGGTGCAGGTGCCGATGCGGGCGTAGACGGCGGCGGTGGGCGCGGCGGCCAACTCCCGGGCGAGCCGCCGGATCGTCTCCGCCTCGACGCCGCAGAACGGGGCCACCAGCTCGGGCGTGAACGGGGCGGCCAGCTCGCGCAGCCGGTCGAGGCCGGCCACCGGCACCCGGATCGTGACCCGGTCCTCGGCCAGCATCGTGTGCACCATGGCGAACAGCAGCGCCGGGTCGCTGCCGGGCCGCACGAACACGTGCTCGTCGGCCAGCTCGGCGGTCCGGGTGCGTCGCGGGTCGATCACCACGATCCGCCCGCCGCGCTCGCGCAGCCGCCGCATCCGCCCGGGGAAGTCCGGCGCGGCGCAGAGCGAGCCGTTGGACACCGCCGGGTTGGCGCCGATGATCAGCAGGTGGTCGGTGCGGTCGAGGTCGGGCACCGCCACCGCCCACGGGTCGCCGGTCATCAGCCCGGACGCCACGTGCTTGGGCATCTGGTCGACGGTGCTCGCCGAGAACACGTTGCGGGTGCCCAGCGCCATGGCCAGCGGGCCTCGATAGAGGATGCCGGCCATGGTGTGGAAGGTCGGGTTGCCGTAGTAGAGCGCCAGCGCCTCCCGCCCGTGCTCGGCGATGACCCTGTCCAGGCCGCGGGCCACGATCGCGAACGCCTCGTCCCAGTCGGCCCGGCGCCACGACTCGCCCTCGCGCACCATCGGGCCGGTGAGCCGGTCCGGGTCCTCGTCGAGGCGGCCCAGGGTGGCGCCCTTCGGACACATGTAGCCCTTGGAGAACGGGTCGTCCTTGTCGCCGGTCACCGACGTGACGCGATCGCCGTCGAGGGTCAGGCGCAGGCCGCAAACGGCCTCACAGAGCGGGCAGGTGCGATACGCGGTCCGCGTGCCGGTCACGAATCTCTCCTTGTCAGTGCAGGCTGACGCCGGCGTCGCCGAGGGCCTTGAGTACCGTGCCGCGCTCGAGCTCGGCGGCGACGAGTTCGAGCTCGTCGGCCATGTAGCGGTCGTCGTCGAGGGTGGGCACCAGCGACCGGATGGTGTCGTAGGTGATCCGGCCGGCCGGGCTGAGCCGGTCCCGGCGGCCGGAGACGTCCACGGCCTGCGCGGCGGCGAGGAACTCCAGGGCGAGAATGATGTTGTTGTTGCGCAGCACGCGCCGGCAGTTGCGGGTGGCGATCAGGCCCATGCTGACCACGTCCTGGTTGTCGCCGTTGGACGGGACGCTCTGGGTGCTGGCCGGGCTGATCGTGCGGTTCTCCGCGATGAGCGCGGTGGCCGGGTACTGCGCGCCGGCGAAGCCGCTGTTGAGGCCGGGCTCGCCCTTGATCAGGAACTCCGGCAGGCCGTAGCTGAGGTGCCGGTTGAGCAGCCGGTTGCTGCGCCGTTCGGAGAGCACGCCGAGCTGGGTGAGCGCGATGGTCAGGAAGTCCATCACGAAGGCGACCGGCTGGCCGTGGAAGTTCGCGCCGTGGAAGATCTCCTTGCCGGGGAAGAACAGCGGGTTGTCGTTGGCCGAGTTGAGCTCGATCTCGAGCTTGAGCCGGGTGTGCGACAGGGTGTCCCGCACCGCGCCGATGACCTGCGGGATGGCCCGCAGCGAGTACGCCTTCTGCAGATAGACCTCGGAGCGGTAGACGTTCCCGCCGTTGCCGTTGCCGTTCTCCTTGCTGGCTGCCACCTGCTTGCGCAGGTCGGCGTGCTCGACGGTGAGCTTGCTGCCGGCCATCAGCGTGCGCATGTTGGCGGCGCTGGCGATCTGCCCCGCGTGCGGCCGGGCGATGTCGTGGCCCTCCGGCTGGAACGGGCTCATCGATCCCTGCAGCGTCTCGATGACCAGCGCGGCGGCGATCTCGGCGTGCCGGGCCTGGGCCAGCGCGTACTCGGCCAGCAGGGCGCCTACCCCGGTCATCGCCGAGGTGCCGTTGATCAGGGCGAGGCCCTCCTTGAAACGCAGCCGCAGCGGCTCGATGCCGAGCGAGCGCAGCACCGGGCCGGTCGGCGTCTTGACGCCGTCGCGCAGCAGGTAGCCCTCGCCGATCAGCGTGCTGGCGATGTGTGCGAGCGGGGCCAGGTCTCCGCTGGCGCCGAGCGAGCCGATCTCCGGTACGGCTGGGGTGAGGCCCTCGTTGAGGTAGAGGGCGAGGCGCTCGAGCACTTCGGGCCGCACCGCGGAGTGCCCCTTGGCCAGCGCGTTCAGCCGGGCGGCGACCACGGCGCGCGCCTCCGCCTCGGCGAACAGGGGGCCGACGCCGGCGCTGTGGCTGCGGACCAGGTTGGTCTGAAGCTCCGTCTCCTTGGCGGTGTCGACCAGCATGTAGATCATCTCGCCGTAGCCGGTCGTCACCCCGTACACCGGGATGTTCTGGCGGACGGTCTCCTCGAACTGCTCACGGCTCGCGGCGGCGCGGCTGAGCACCTGCGGGCCGAGGACGACCGGCACGTGCTCCTCGGCAACCTGGCGCACCCGCGGCACGTCGAGCGTCTCGCCGTCCAACTCGACTCGGACATCGGTTTCCACCGTGGTCATGTGCAGCTCCCGATTAGGTGTGATGACAGGACGCCTGATTGCGCATCGATGCCATCACCGGCGGACCGGGTGCCGCACCTCTTCGCTTGCCCTGGTGGTGTTCGGCGCGCACCCGAGGGGAGCTGGTCATCGAGGTGCACGACCTGGAGGGCCGGCTGCCGCCGCCGTGGACCTGTTGCGCGGCAAGGGGTTCACCCTCGCCGTCGGGCAGAAGGCGCGGCTGGCCGGCACCGACATGCACATGGTCTTCGCGACCCGGTCCTGGCGCGGACGGCATCGACGAAGATGCGACCGCCGGCCGCCGTCGCAGAGCATGAAGCCACTGACCCGGCCGCCCGCTTCACCCGGGCCACCGCCGAGGCGCAGGCCCAGCTGGACGAGTACGCCGGAAAGGACGCCGATGATCAACGTGTTTCAGCCGAGCGTGGGCGCCGAGGAGCTCGCGGCCGTCGGCGAGGCCTTCGACAGCAACTGGCTGGGCTACGGCCCCCGGACGCGTGAGTTCGAGCGCGCCTTCGGCGAGCACGTCGGCGTACCGCCGGAGACGTTGCTGTTCCTCAACTCGGCCACCTCGGCGCTGGGCCTGACCGCCAAGCTGCTCGAGTTCGGTCCGGGTGACGAGGTCGTGGTGCCGTCGGTGAGCTTCGTGGCGAACGCCAACACGATCGCCGCCACCGGTGCCCGCGTGGTGTTCTGCGACGTCGACCCGCGCACCCTGAACCCGTCGGTGGGGGACATCGCCGCCTGTCTCACCCCGCGCACCAAGGCGGTGACGATCCTGCACTACGGCGGCCACCCGGGCGAGGTGGTGGGGATCGCCGAGCTGTGCCGGGAGCGCGGCATCCCGCTCGTCGAGGACGCTGCCTGCGCGGTCTACTCCCGGGTGGACGGGAAGGCCTGCGGCACTTTCGCCGACATCGGCATCTGGAGCTTCGACTCGCGCAAAATCATCACCACCGGTGACGGCGGAATGATCTACTTGCGCGATCCCGAGCTGGCCCGCCGCGCCCACCGCCTAGCCTACCACGGCATGCAGGACCGCGGCGCCTTCGCGGCGATGGCCCGCGATCCGCGCCGCTGGTGGGACCAGACCATCCACGAGGTCGGCCAGCGGCTCATTGGGAACGACATGACCGCGGCCATCGGCCAGGTCCAGCTGCGCCGCCTGCCCGGCTTTGTCGCGCGCCGCCGCGAGATCTGTGCGGCCTACGACCGGATGCTGGCGGGCCTGCCGGGTGTGCGGCTCAGCCCGCGGCCGCCCGAAGGGCACGTGTCCACGCACTACTTCTACTGGGTTCAGGTCGACCCGGCGCTGCGCGACGGCATCGCCGAGGAGCTGCTGGACAACGGTGTCTACACGACGTTCCGCTATCCGCCGCTGCACCGCGTCCCGCTCTACGGCTCGGACGCCCGCCTGCCCGGCACAGACACCGCCGCCGCGAACACCCTGCTGCTCCCGCTGCACCAAGCACTCACCGACGCCGAGGTCGAGCAGGTGGCCCGGCTGTTCCGCACGGCGGTCGAACGGCGCACGCCGGTCGTGGCTGCCTGAGAGGGGGCGCCGGCCCGCATGTAGGCGAGGCCGGCTACCTGACCGTCGGCCTGCCGCACGCCAGGCTCCAGCGGGTGCGGAATTCGCCCGCCACGCGACCGCTGCGACGAACTGCCCAACCCCGAACGACATCGTCTCGGCCCTCGATCGGCTGACCGCCCGCCACTCACCAACGGAGGCATCATGACCATCGGCGCCGACACGGTCGTCACCGAATGCACCGCCTGCCGGATCTGCGGCAACCCCAATCTGGTGCCGGTGCTGAACCTGGGGATGCAGGCCCTCACCGGCATCTTCCCCCGCCCCGGCGAGGACGTGCAGATCGCCCCGCTGGAGCTGGTGCGCTGCGATCCGAGCGGCTGCGGACTCCTGCAGATGCGGCACACCGCGGACCTGTCGCTGATGTACGGCGAGCACTACGGCTACCGCTCCAGCATCCGTCCGTTCATGGTCAACCACCTGAACGGCAAGGTAGCCACGCTCACCGGCATGGTCGAGCTGAGCCCCGGTGACCTGGTGCTCGACATCGGCAGCAACGACGCGACGCTGCTCAAGGCGTACCCGTCGAACGTCACCCGGGTGGGCATCGACCCTACCGGCGAGAAGTGGCGCGAGTTCTACCCGGACGACATCGCCCTGATCCCCGACTTCTTCACCAGGGACGCCTTCACCGAACGGTACGGCGATCGCAAGGCGAAGATCGTCACTGCGATCGCGATGTTCTACGACCTGCCCGATCCGCTCGGCTTCATGACCGAGGTACGCGACATCCTGGCCGACGACGGCGTGTGGATGATCGAGATGAGCTACGCGCTGCCGCTGCTGGAGATTCCCGCGTACGACGCCATCTGTCACGAGCACCTGGAGTACTACCAGCTGCGCCAGATCGAGTGGATGGCGGCACGTGCCGGGCTCACCCTGACCACTGCGGAGATCACCGACGTGAACGGCGGCAGCCTCTGCGTCACGCTGGTCAAAGACCCGTCGAAGCACCGGGTCGACCACGCCGGCATCGAACGCATCCGGCAGCGCGAGGCGGCGCTGCGGCTCGACACCGATCAGCCGTACGAGGCGTTCACCCGCCGCGTCGCCGGCCACCGCGATCAGGTGCGCGCGTTCTTCGACCGTTCGCGCAAGGCCGGCCTGCAGACCATCGGGTACGGCGCATCCACCAAGGGCAACGTCATTCTCCAGTACTGCGGCCTGACCACCGACGACCTGCCGTGCATCGGCGAGGTCAGCGAGGAGAAGCACGGCGCGGTCACGCCCGGCTCCGGCATCCCGATCGTCTCCGAGGAGGACGCCAAGGCCCGCCGCCCCGACCAGCTGTTCGTGCTGCCCTGGGTGCACCGACAGGGCTTTATCGAGCGGGAGCGGGAGTTCGTCGCCGCCGGCGGGAAGCTCATCTTTCCGTTGCCGTCGCTGTCGGAGCCGATCTGATGCAGGCCGGGTTTCTCGCCTCGGCGCTCGTCACCGAGGGGCCGGTCGACGCCGACCTGTTCCTCAAGCAGCGGTCCGCCTCCGCCACGTACGACGTGACGGAGGTGCCGCTGTCGTCGCTCGCCGAGTGGCGCCTGGGTGACCGGCTGGTCCACACCTCGGGTCGCTTCTTCAGCGTGGAGGGCCTGGCGATCCGTACCAACTTCGGTCCCGTGCCCGGATGGCACCAACCGATCATCGTGCAGCCCGACATCGGCATCCTGGGCATCCTGGTCAAGCGGTTCAACGGCGTGCCGCATTTCCTGATGCAGGTCAAGATGGAGCCCGGCAACACCAGCCTGGTCCAGTACGCGGCGACCGTGCAGGCCACGCAGAGCAACTACCAGCGCGTGCACGGCGGCCGGTCCACACCGTACCTGGAGTACTTCCTGCGCCCCTCGCGCGGCCGGGTGCTGGTCGACCGGCTGCTCTCCGAGCACGCGTCGTGGTACCTGCACAAGCGGAACCGCAACATGATCGTCGAGATCCCGCCGGACGTGGACGTGCCACGGCTCGACGACTTCGCCTGGCTCACCCTCGGGCAGATCCGGGGACAACTGGCCGCGGGACACGTAAACATGAACGCCCGCACGGTGCTGGCCTGTATTTCTTATGCCGGTGGCGATGGCCCGGATCCCGAGAACGACTTCCACGCGGCCGTGGTCGCGTCGCATCGCCGGAACCGCTCGGACGCCGACCTGGCCGACGCCATGACGTGGATGATCGACCAGAAGGAGGTCTACACGCTCGACGTCCGCCGCACCGCGCTGTCCGACATGGACGAATGGATCGCCGACGACGAGGGCATCCGCCACCGCGACGGCGGCTACTTCCGCATCGTCGGGTTGAAGGTCACCGCGACCAGCCGCGAAGTCAGCAGCTGGACGCAGCCGATGCTGGAGCCGGTGCCCGGCAACCTTGTCGCATTCCTCTGCCGGCGCCGGGCCGGCGCGCTCGAGTTCCTGGTGCAGGCGTTGGTGCAGCCCGGATTGACAGACAAGCTGGAGCTGGCCGCCACCATCCAGCTGGCCCCCGGCTACCGCAGCCCGTCCGATCTCCCTCCGCTGGTGGAATACCTCTCCGACGCGCGGTCACAGGTGCGGCACAACTCGGTGCAGTCGGAGGACGGCGGCCGTTTCCTGCGAGCCGACACCCGCCACGTGGTCATCGAACTGCCGCCCGGCCAGGAGGTGGACGTTCCGCCCACCCACCGCTGGATGACGCTGGGCCTGCTGGACCGCCTGGTGTCGATGGGCTACTACGTCAACGTCGAGGCCCGCAGCCTGATGGCCTGCCTTCTCTAGGAGCCGCATGGACTTCCTCCTGATCGGCAAGTCGCGCTTCGCGCAGCGGCGGGTCCTGCCCGCCGCTGCCGCGCTCCCCTTCGACTCGATCACCGTGGCGAGCCGCCGCGACGGCACGAACTGGCGCGCCCTGGCCGGCCGCAAGCCCGGCCTGGTCTACGTCTCCCTGGCCAACGGTGAGCACGCCGAGGCCGTGCTGTGGGCATTGAGATGCGGAAACCACGTGGTGGTCGACAAGCCCGCGTTCCTGACCCTGCCCGAGGCGAGGTCGGCCATGGCCCTGGCCCGAGAGTCGTCGTTGGTCCTGGCCGAGGCGACCTGCTACTCGTACCATCCGATGTTCGCCTGGGCCCGCGCACTGGACGCCACGTTCACCAAGGCCGTCGCCGTCTTCACCCCACCGGTGCCTGCCACCGATTTCCGCCATGATCGCTCGCGGGGCGGCGGGGCCTTCCTGGACACGGGCCCCTACTTCGCGTCCCTGGGCCGTGTCCTGTGGGGCGCCGAGCCGGACCGCGTCCAGGTCATCGTCGGCGATCGGGCTCCAGACGGCCTGGAACTCTCCTACAGCGTGCTGGCCGGTTATCCCGGCGACCGCACGGTCATCGGCCAGTTCGGTTTCACCACGGGCTATCGCAACGCCCTGCACCTGCTGGGCCCCGACGCCGGTGTGGACTTCGAGCGCCCGTTCTCGGCGCCGCCCGACCTCTCCCCCACCGTGCGCGTGGCCGTCCACGGCACCGCCGAGTCTCACCAGCTTCCGCCGGCCGACAGCATGCTCCTGTTCCTGACCCGGGTGCTGGAGGCTGCCGGATCGGGTTCCCGGGAGTTCGACGAGCCGCTGCTGAGCGATGCCCGGACCCGGGACCACCTCACCCGCGCCGCCGACCTCGGTCTCTCCGGAAGGGTGGATCAGGCTGCTGGGACGCGCGATTGATCGCCCGGCAGACCCGGCGGGACCCTCGTCACGGGCTCGTCTCGCTCGCGTCGCAAATGGCGTAGCGATGCATCGTGACGCCCTGCTTGAACGACCGCTGCTCGATCAGGTCGAGCTCGATGGGAACGTCGTAGTCGTCGAAGAGCGGCCGGCCGAAGCCGAGGATCGCCGGGTGGGTGAAGAGCAGCAGTTCGTCGAGAAGGCCCGCCCGGAGCAGCTGCGTGGCCAGCATCGCGCCGCCCACACCGATGGTGCCGTCGGTGGTGGCTCGGAGGGCGGCGAGTTGCTCGATAGCGTCGTCGCCGCCGATGATCCGGGTGTCGTGACCGGCGTCGTGGCGGGTGCGGGAGACGAGCACCTTGGGCTTGGCGGTCCAGATCTCGCCGTATTCACGCAGGAAGTCCGGCAGCGACACGTCCCCGCGGGCGCGTGGCCAGTATTCCTCCATGATCTCGTACATGACGCGCCCTTGGACCATGAGCGTGAGGGCGCGCGCCTGCGCGTTGAACTCGCGGTGCAGCTCCTCGTCGATGCGCAGCCACTCGCCGGCGCCGTTGTCCCCGGGAACCTGCTCGATGCGCAGGTCGAGGGACACGTTCATCCAGTACACGAAGCGGCCCATCGTCTTCTCTTCCCATAGTGATTGCGCTCTGCAACTACTATATGGAGGGCGACATACCTGTCAAGGAGGAAGCGTGGAACCACGGTCCGGGTGTCCGATCAACGCTGCCGTCGAGGTGCTCGGAGATCGCTGGTCGATGCTCGTGCTTCGCGACGTCATCTTCGGCGACCGCCGCTACTTCCGGGCGCTGCTCACCGGGTCGATCGAGGGCATCGCGTCGAACATCCTCGCCGACCGCCTGGTGCGGCTCGTCGAGGCGGGGATCCTCACCCGCGGCACCGCCGCGCGGGGGCAGCGCGCGCGCTACAGCCTCACCGAAATTGGTATCCAGACCCTTCCGATCATCTACGCGCTCGGCAACTGGGGCCTCGACTGGCGCCCGGGCGGCGACGCGCTCCGCAGCCGGCAGCAGTTCATGCGCGATGCGGGCCCGGCGTTCATCGAGGAACTCATGGACGAGCTTCGGGTCCGCCACCTGGGCGCCCCGCCGAAGCCGTGTCACGGCCCGGGCCCCTTCGAGCGCCTGAACGCCGCGTACGTCGCCGAGCGGGAACGCCTCGGCTGCGAAAGCGTGGCGGGTCCGTCAATGGATCGATGAGCCGACCCCGACACGTCGCGAGCGGCCCCGTCCGACCGTCGGACGGGGCCGTGCCCGCCGAGATCCGCCGGGCGTCACACGCCGCAGCCGGTGCGCCTGCTCTCGCAGAGCGCACCGGCTGCGCCTGGTGACGGCGCGGACCGGCTCACGATCGGCGCGCCGCCGGAACCGACCGGGTCGGGTGAGACCCCGGGCGGGCGCTACATCAACGGATTCGCACCACGCGGCCGGACGGCCAACTCCTCTAGCGTCCGCTCCAGCAGCAGGTGCGGGTCCTGCGCCTCGACCTGGCCGAGGCCCGGCGGGCAGCGGTCCCAGCCGAGCAGCCGCTGCACCTCCTCCGGCAGGGTCTGCACGGTCTCCCGCGGGACCGCGAGATACTGGTTCTCCTCCTGCCGCAGGTTGCCCAGGTCGAGCGCGACGGAGAGGCTCATCCGCGACGAGTCCGTGGTGTTGGCTCCGCCGCCGTGGTAGACACCGCCCGGCCAGAGCAGCGCGGAACCGGCGGGCATGACGGCCGGGACCGTCTCGGCGTACGCCGGCGCCCGCTCGTCGTCCCAGTGGTGACTGCCGGGGATGACCAAGGTCGCGCCGTTCGCCGCGGTGAAGTCGGTCATGGCCAGCATCAGCTGCAGCCGGCACGGTGGTCCCGGATGCCGCCACAGATGCATCGCATCGTCGCGATGCAACGGCTGCCGGCCCTGGCCCGGATCGATGCGTATCGCCTGAGTGAAGCTGATCTGAATGCTCGGCGTCACCTCCATCCGGACCTTGCCGATCCACATGTGCGTGGGCTGCTGCAGCAGGCGCCGGGCCGCGCCGAGGTACTGCGGCTGAGTGACCACGCTGGTCATGTGGCGCGGTGACCGGTGGAACAGGCTGGACAGCCGCTTGGTCTTCTGCCCGTCGTAACCACTCTCGCTGTAAGCCGAAGCCTCGAGGCCGGGCCCGAGGTCCGCCCGGAGCCCGGCGAGGGTCTCGGCGTCGACGAAGTCCTCGACGATCACCGCTCCGTCGCGTTCCAGGATCTCCACGACGTCGTCGAGCGAGGTGGCCGGGGTGACGTGGGTCAGTTCGGCCATCCCCCTCACCCCTCGACGCGGGCCAGGATGTTACGGGTGAGGGTCTCCAGGTCCGGGTCCTCGAACAGGTCGCCGATGTCGAGGGTGACACCCAGTTGCTCCTCGACCGCCGCGGCGATCTGCACGGCGGCGATGGACTGCCCGTTGAGCTCGAAGAACGTGCCCGGCTGATCGCCCAGGACATCCGTCCAGATAGCCGCGACCCGCTGGGCGATGTCCGCGGTGGCCGGCTGCTGCTGAGTGGTCATGTCGCTCCTCCTGGCAGGAGATCAGAGGTACTGGGTGTTGGGGGCGAGCCCGCAGGCCACCCGCCCGTACAGTTCGAAGTTGGTGTCGGGGTGCATGATCGCGTGCAGGTTCAGCGCCTTGATGTCGCGCTCGATGCGTTGGATCGGCACGTTGAGCTGGAGCGAGGTGCCGCCGCTAGCGCCGGCCAGCAGGTCGGCGGCCTCCTTGGCGCGCAGGCACACGGCGCCCAGGTCGAGCCGGGCCCGGGCCCGCTCCTCGAGCGTCCACGGCTCGCCGGTGGCCGCCTTCGTGTCGATCTGGTCGGCGGTCCGCAGGATGTGGAAGCCGGCCTCGTCCACCCGGATCGTCGCGCCGGCGACTTGGTGGTGGGTCAGCGGCGCGGCGCTCTGCTCGTCGTAGTCGGTGTAGGTGATCTTGCGACCGGGCAGCCGGGTGAGGAACGCGTCCCGGGCCGCCTGCGCCAGTCCGTAGGCGACCGCGCCCACCGTGGTGCAGGCGATCGGCATGAACGGCGCCCGCCACATCGGAGCCGACGGATCCTGCTGGAGCGGGTGCGCCCCGCCGATCACCGGGCCCATCGGCAGCAGCCGGTCCTCGGGCACGAAGACGTTCTCGGCCACCGTCGAGACACTGCCCGAGCCGCGCATCCCGGTGGTGTGCCAGTCGTCGATGACCTGCAGGTCAGTCATCGGGATCAGGACCATCACGGGCTCGAACTGCCCGTCGGGGGTGGGCCGGACGGCGGCGTTGACGTTCCAGGCGCTCTGCAGGCAGCCGGTGTTGAACGACCACTTGCCGTTGACCTGGTAGCCGCCGTCGACCGGCACCGCCATGGCGCTCGGGCTGAGGATGCCGCTGATCCGCACGTCCGGCTCCGCGAAGACCTCCTCGCGCACGGAGTCCGGGAACAGGCCGACCATCCAGCTGCTGATCAGCCAGACCGACGCGGTCCAGGCGGTGGAGCCGTCGCCGCGCGCCAGCTCGGCCAGCACCTCGGTGACGGTCCGCATGTCGGACTCGTAGCCGCCGAAGCGCTGCGGCACCCGCATGCGCAGCAGGCCGGAGCCGCCCAGGGCTTCGAGCGTCTCGATGCTGAGCCGCCGCTGCTCCTCCGACGCCTGCGCGTTGTTCCTCAGCAGGGGGCCGAGCTCGACCGCGCGCCGCAGCAGCTCCGCTCGTGGCAGCGTGGTGACTGTTTCCATTGATTCTCCTCGGGTCCGAACGCCGTTAGGTGTGACTCTGGCCGCTGGGGTCACTGCGACGCATCTCCTGAGCTGCTGTCTTGGCCGTCGGCCGGCGGCGTCGCCTGCTGGCCCAGTTCGGCCAGCAGGCGGCGGTCGACCTTGCCGGTCTCGTTGCGGGGCAGCGCGCGCGGCACAACCCGGAAGACCATCGGCAGCATCACGTCGCCGAAGCGCTGCCGCATGTGGGCGCGCCAGTGGGCCGGGCTCGGCCCGTCATGCGGCACGACGTACGCGGCCAGCTTGGTGACGATGCCGTCGGCGCCGGTCACGGCGAGCACGGCGCACTCGGCGATGGAGCCGTGCTCGAGCAGCACGGACTCGATCTCGGCCAGTTCCAGCCGATGCCCCTGAATCTTCACTTGCTGGTCACGGCGGCCACGGAACTCCAGCAGCCCGTCATCGCGGCGCAGGCCGAGGTCGCCGGTGCGGTACCAGGGTCCGGGACCACGGCCGGGCACGGCGCGGAAGGCCGGATCGCCGGGTTCATCGCCGAGGTAGCCCGGGGTCACGTACGGGCTGCGGACCACGATTTCGCCCACCACGCCGGACGGGCACTCGCGGTCCAGCTCGTCGAGTAGCAGCACGTCCCGGCCGGGAATCGGCCGCCCGATGGGTACGACGCCCTGGCTGGCGGGCGGAATCTGGTACCAGGTCGCGGCGACGGTCTCGGTCGGGCCGTAGATGTTGGCCAGGGCCATTCCCGGCGCCGCGGCTTGGAGTCCCTGGACCAGGCTCTCCGGGACGGCCTCGCCCATCAGCAGCAGCCGTCGCAGAGTCAGGGGCACCCGGGATCGTTCGGTGCTCTCCGTGAGCAGCTGCTGGGCGAAGCTCGGCACGGTTTGCAGGACGTCGATCCGCTCTGCGACCAGCCAGGCGAGCAGGCGGCCGGGGTGGGCGCGGACCGGATCCGGCACGGGGCAGAGCACCGCGCCGGCCACCAGCGTCGCGAAGGTCTCGCACAGCGCGGGGTCGTGGTCGGGGGCGACCCACTGCGCCACTCGCACGCCGGGGGCCAGCCCGAACTCGGTGGCGAACCAGTTGCTGAACTGTGCCAGCGCGGCGTGCGTCTGTGGCACGCCCTTGGGACGGCCGGTGGAGCCCGAGGTGTGCGCGAGGTAGGCCCAGTCCTGGGGCGAGACGTCCGGTTCGGTTGATGTCACGTCCGGCAGGGCGGTCACGTCGATCTGCGGGACGCCGGTGTGTTCGGTGTGCCAGTCGCTCAGCTCGTCGCCGGTACCGCCGGTCAGCACGGCAGCCGGGCGTACCGCGTCGAGGATGGCGCGGCCGCGCTCGCCGGCCGCGCCGGTGCCTGACCACAGCAGGAAGGCGCCGGCGCGCAGGACCCCGAGCAGTGCCGCGTACCGGTCGGGCCCGGGGGGCACTCGCACGGCGATCGGGCGGCCGGCGAGGCCGGTCAGCGCGGCGGCGATTCGTGCGGCGTGCCGGTCGAGATCGCGCGCGGAGACGGCGTTGTCACCCCACGATATGGCGGTGGCTTCGGGCGCGGCCTCGGCGCGGCGCCTGACGAGCAGGTGCACCGGCGCGCCGGGCGCGAGAACGGGTGCGGTCATGGCGGACACCTCCACTACGGTCCGGCCTCCGGACCTGAAGTCTGGCCCGCGGCGCCGGGGGAGGTCCTCTTCACGCGTGCCCGCCTGCGGGAGTTCCGAAGCAAGCGAGGAGATGCGACCGCCGGTGACGGCGCAGAGCATGAGAACCGTATGAATATCCCCGGCGCCGACCTGAGGTGGCAGGACTGATGCAGGAATCAGCCGACAAGCTCACGATCAAGCTCTGGCTGAATCGCTGGCCGATGTGGCAACAGCTCGTCGACCCGATCCGGAGACAGGCGGAGGAGTTCAACCGCAGGCACCCGCAGTACCGGGCTGTCGTCGAAGCTGTCAACGTGGGGGCCTTCCCCCGGGAGATGGCGCGGGCCGCGCGCGAGGGAACGGCGCCGCACATCGCCTCGTACCAGTACACGTATCTGCAGGAGGTCCAGGACCTCCGCGACCCGGAGGGGCGGCCGTTCTTCACCTCGGTCACCGAGGCGGTGGGCGGGCGGGCGGAGATCCTCGGTGAGCCCGTGGTCCTCGACGACATCGTGTCCAACATGCGGGCCTACCACACGTTCAACGGCGAGCTGCGCTCGATGCCGCGCAACACCTCCACCCTTCTGCTGTTCTCCAACATGGACGCGCTGCAGGCCGCCGGGATCGCCGAACCACCGGCCACCTGGTCGGAGGTGGAGGCCGCGTGCGCCGCCGTGGCCGGACGGGACGGCGCGCGTCGCGGCGGGATCACCTGGCCCAATTTCGGTTGGCTGTTCCAGCAGTCCGTGGCCCAGCAGGGCGGGCTGCTCGCCGACCACGACAACGGCCGGTCGGGCCGTAGCGAGAAGGTGTACTTCACGTCTCCGGAGATGCTGGCCTACGCGGCCTGGTGGCGGGACCTGCACCGGGCGGGCCACTACCTCTACACCGGCAAGTCGTCGGACTGGTGGGGTTGCATGGAAACGTTCGCCGCCGGGGACGCGGCGATGCTGGTCAGCACCTCGGTCGAGGCCGGGCCCATCATCCGGGCGGCCCGCAGGGCCGGGTTCCGCGTGCAGGCGGGCCCGATGCCTCACAACGAGCGGGCCGGCTACGCGGGCAGCGTCATCGCCGGTGAGTCGCTGTGGCTGCGCGACGGGCTGGACGAACGGACCCGTGACGGCGCGTTGGCCCTCATGCAGTTCCTGAACAGCCCGCGCAACGCCCGCGGCATCTACGACCACGGGCGGACGTTCATCCCCTCCACCGAGGCGTCGATCGACCTGCTCGCCAGCGAGGGTTGGTACGACCGGAACCCGCACGAGCGGGCCGCCATCGACCAGCTCCGCATGAGCCCCGACTCCCCCGCCACCCGGGGCGCGGTGCTGGGCAACTTCCTGCCCATCCAGAGCGCGGGTGTGCAGGCCATGCACGACGTGCTGGTCGACGGCGCGGACCTGGTCGCGCGATTCAGCCAGGCCAACGACCAGGCTCAGCAACTGCTTGACGAGTACGCGCGACGGGTGGATTCGGGCACCGCCAACGACGGCCAGGCGGCGCAGGCGCTGCCGCAGTCGGAACCGGAGCGGTTACGGATCGGCGCCTGACCAACCGTCCCGGTCGTCGAGGACCAGCACCGGGACCAGGCCCGCGGCCACGCCGCCAGCCGCTGTCTTCCTGAGCGAAGGCAGCGGCTGGCGGCTTTTCCGGTATGGACGACGTCCTTCGCCACGGCGTGCTGGTTAGCAGGACGTCGATGACCCGAGCGTGGCGGCGCGCCCGCGCCCCCGACCAGCGCGGGCCGGCCCGGCCGACCGCCGCCTCCGACCTGCCGGCGCCGCCGAGGGCGAAGGAGCGGGCGCAGGGTGGTGCGATGCTCACCAACCCGTGCTGACGGGCCATCGCCCGATGGTCAGGTCCAGCCCGGCAGGCATGTGCCGCACGCCCTGGTTGCGGATGCAGGTGGACCGTGGTCGCACCGGGTGTGCGAGGCACGGCCGCGGCGGGGACGCACGCTCAGCGGCCGGGCAAACGGGGGCGCACCGGGCGAGGACACGGATCCAGTCGCGGATCCGTGTCGTCGATCCGGTGCGCCCCGCCCGGTCGCCTCAGCAGGCGGGCGATGTCCGGGGCCGGCCGCCCTGGACGGACCTCAGCGCCACGATCGCCGTCACCGGCGCTCGCTCTGCAGCCGCAGCTGGGTGTAGGCGCGGTTGGCCATGGTGGTGAGCAGCACGGCGGAACTGACGTGGGTGCGTCCGGTGGAGAGGTCCCGCCAGACCCGTTCGAGACGTTCCCCCTCACGCACGGACGTGCTGCCGCCCGTCGGCTGGATGATCTCGTCGACGGCCCGCCAGGCCAGCGACGTGGCCTCTCGACAGGTCAACGCGATCCGCAGGTCCTCCTCGGCGGTAAACGCTCCGAGCGGTTGCTCGGACAGCTCGTGCCAGCGCCGCGCCGTGGCAAGCACGAGCGTCTCGGCGGCGTCGATCATGCTGCTGGCCTGCCCGTACCAGAGCTGGAAGTCGGGGTCATCCACCCTGGGCGGGAACGGCGGGAGGATCGTGGGGCGGGAAAACATCAACTCCGTGTACGCGTCAAGCGCGCCCTGGCACATGCCGACCGCGATGTGTGCGCCCTCCAGGGCCATCGAGCTGGCCGGCGCGCCGCCGTACTGCGGGTGCTCGTGCAGGTCCCGCCCGGGGGTGCCGCCGGTCACCGAGATTTCCTCGAAATTGACCTCCAGGCCGAAGTGGCTGGGGATGTGTCCGTCGGAGATCCGGATGCTGTGCGACCCGCTGCCCTTGAGGCCCAGCTGCCAGCCCCAGTCGTCGAGCATTTCCCACTGATCGCGGGGCGCGATGAACAACAGTGGGCGTGGCGGTTTCCCGTCATCGTCGACGATCATCGTGTTGCCGATCAGGTGGGTCGCGTACGGCGCGCCGGAGCAGTACTTCCAGACGCCGTTCAGGATCCAGCCGCCGTCCGCGGCGCGCCGGGCTGTGCCGTGCGGGGCGTTGACGAGGGGCGCGATGAAGTCGCCGCCACTGAAGATCTCGGCCTGCGCCTTCTCCCCGAACATGCTGCCGGCGAACAGCGAGTGCGCCGCGCCCAGGCAGTACATCCAACCGGTCGACGCGCAGGCCCGGGTCAGGATCATCACGATTTGCAGGAAGGTGTCGAAGCCGAACTCGTAGCCGCCGTAGCGCTTGGGCACCGTGATGCGGTAGAAGCCGGCGTCCCGGAACGCCCGATGGGTGTCCTCGGCGTAGTAGGTTCGCTCCTCCGTCTCACGCTGGCGGGCCACCAGGGCGGGCGCCATGGCCTTGGCCCGCTCGATCAGCATGGCCGGGGTGACGTCGGGCTCGGATGGCAGGGCCGTGCCCTGCACGTCGTTCGCGGTGACGGTCATGGTGTCAACCTCTCAGATCGTCGAATCCGGGTCGGCCACCATCTCGCCGATCACGCTGAGATACCCGGCCACCTGCTCTTCGATCTCAGCCCGATCGAACAGGTGGCGGCTGAAGCTGAGCCCGCCAACGACTTCGGTGTTGCTCAGGTGCATCGACCAGATGATGCCGTCCGGGGTTTCGGAGCCGGCTGGCTGCGGCATGACCCGACGCCAGATCGCCGTGTACTCGAGGTCGCCGATCCGCTTGCCCTGCATCAGGTAGGGCGGCTGGACGGCCTGGAACAGGCACGGCACCGCGTCGGGGCCGACCGATGCCATCAGCTCGGGCGCCTCGGCGAGCACGTGCAGCAGCGGCAGCTCGTGCTTGAAGGCGCCGACGCAGGCCGTCCTGGTGCGGGCGACGACATCGCGGAAGGTGCGGCAGTCGCGCAGATCCACCCGGAGCGGGAGGAAGTTGAAGAACGACCCGACCGTGGACTGGAAGCGGTGCTGGCGGCCCGGCGCGAAGGTGGGCACCACGATGTCGGTCGCCTGGGTGCGCCGGTTCACAAAGACGGCGAACGCGGCGAGCAGCACCATGAACGGGGAGCTGCGCGTCTCCCTGGCAAGCCGGGACACTTCCGCGCTCAGGTGCGCGTCGGTGGTGAACCGGTGATAACTCGTCGCCGGGGCCACCTGCTCGTCGCGGCGCGTCGGCGCGACCAGGATCCGGGCGCCGCGCAGCGTTTCACGCCAGTAGGCCCGTGAGGCAGCCACCGTCGGCCCAGCGGCCTCCTCCTGCTGTGCGGCGATGTAGTCGCGGTACTGGGTCACCTCGGGCAGCTGCGGCTCGTCCCCGGCGGCGCGAGCCGCGTAGCACTCCGCCAAGTCCCGCAGGATCACCTGGAGCGACCAGACGTCCGCGGCGCTGTGGTGGGTGCAGAGCACCAGCACGGAGTCCTGCTCGTCGAAGCGGCCGAGCACGGCCCGCAGCAGCGGGACCTCGTCGATCGGGAACGGCCGGGTCTCCGCCTCGATCATGAGCTGCTCGGCGCGCCGGTCCCGGTCCACGCCCGGTGAGTCGTCCAGTTCGATCACTTGCAGCTCGGGTTGCCGGGCGGGCAGCACGCTCTGCGTGCCGCCGCCGTTCTCCAGGTGCAACACGGTACGCAACGCCTCGTGCCGCTCGACCACGTCGGCCAGCGCCAGGCGCAGGACCTGCGCGTCGACGCGTCCGTGGAGCCGCCACCCGCCGACCTCCACGTAGTGCGGCCCGAATGGCCCGGCTTCGAAGCCTTGGGCGAACAGGCAGAGGAACTGCTGCTGGAGTGAGAGCGCGGTAGGCGCCTGCGGGGCTTCCGGAGTGATGGTCATGGGAGTTTCTCCTTACTGGAGGTTGACACCGGCGTCGTGGAGGGCATCGATCAGCGTGCCGCGTTCTAGTTCGTCGGCGACCAGCTGAAGTTCGTCTGCGAGGTAGCGGTCGTCGTCGAGGGTGGGCACCAGCGACCGGATGGTGTCGTAGGTGATCCGGCCGGCCGGGCTCAGCCTGTCGAGGCGCCCGGAGACGTCCACCGCCTGCGCGGCGGCGAGGAACTCCTGGGCCAGGATGATGTTGTTGTTGCGCAGCACCCGCCGGCAGTTGCGGGTGGCGATCAGGCCCGTGCTGACCACGTCCTGGTTGTCGCCGTCGGAGGGCACGCTGTGGGTGCTGGCCGGGTCGATCGTCCGGTTTTCCGCGACCAGCGCGGTGGCCGGGTACCGCGCGCCGGCGAAGCCGCGGTGCAGGCCATGCTCGCCCTTGATCAGGAACTCCGGCAGGCCGTCGCTGAGGCGCCGGTTGAGCAGCCGGTTGCTGCGCCGTTCGGAGAGCACGCCGAGTTGGGTGAGCGCGATGGTCAGGAAGTCCATCACGAAGGCGACCGGCTGGCCGTGAAAGCTCTCCCGGTCGGGGAGGAACAGCGGGTTGTCGGTGGCCGAGTTGAGTTCGATCTCGAGCTTGAGCCGGGCGTGCCCGAGTGTGTCCCTGACCGCGCCGATCACCTGCGGCACGCAGCGCAGCGAGTACGCCTGCTGAAGGCCGACGTCGGAGCGGAACACGGAGCCGTTGCCGTTCTTCATTCTGGCGGCCACCCGCCGGCGGCGATCCGCGTGTTCGATGATCAGCCTGCTGCCGTTCATCAGCGCGCGCATGTTGGCGGCGCTGGCGATCTGGCCGGCGTGCGGGCGGGCTTCGTGGCCCGCCGGCTGGAATGGGCTCATCGAGCCTTGCAGTACCTCGATGACCAGCGCCGCGGCGATCTCCGCGTGCCGTGCCTGGGCCAGCGCGTACTCGGCCACCAGGGCGGCGACGCCGGTCACCGCCGAGGTGCCGTTGATCAGCCCCAGACCTTCTTTGAAGTGCAGCCGCAGTGGCTCGATGCCCAGCGAGCGCAGCACCGGAGCGGTCGGCGTCCGCACTCCGTCGCGCAGCAGGTAACCCTCGCCCATCAGGGTGCTCGCCAGGTGCGCCAGCGGGGCGAGGTCGCCGCCGGCGCCCAGCGAGCCGATCTCCGGCACGGCCGGCGTGAGGCCCTCGTTGAGGTGGAGCGCGATACGTTCGAGCACTGCGGGCCGCACGGCCGAGTGCCCCTTGGCGAGGGCGTTCAGTCTCGCGGTGACCATGGCCCGCGCCTCGACCTCGCTCAGCAGCGGGCCGACGCCGGCGCTGGGGCTGCGCACCAGGTTGGTCTGGAGCTCGGTCTCCTTGGCCGTTTCGGAGAGGATGTAGATCATCTCGCTGTAGCCGGTGGTCACCCCGTAGACCGGGATGTTCTGCCGCACAGTCTCCTCGAACTGCTCCCGGCTCAAGGCCGCGCGCTGTAGCACCCGGGTGCTGAGGGCGACCGATGCGTGGTCCTCGGCGACGCAGCGCAGATCTGGAAGGCCGAGCGTCTCACCGTCGAGATCGACGTTGACGTCGGTGCCGACCGTGGTCATTACGCTCCCTAGTGGTGTGACGAACGGATGGTCACTGCCCTGCTACCTGGCCGCGCCCCGATTGTCATGACCGCCGGGAGGGCCCCGCATCTTCGTGGATGCCGCCGCGGGTCCGCCGGTCAAGAGGTGCGCCAGGTGGACCCATGACGCGCCACGACGACGCCCCGCAGCGATGAAGATGCGACCGCCGACGGGGGCGCTCGGCCGGCGCATGTGGATCATCGTGCGCACCGAAAGTGCGAGGGGCCGGTCAGGCGGCGGCGGCGATGCGCTCGTATCCCGGCTGCGGGGCGTCCTGCGCCTCGCTTCGCCGGTCCATCGCGTACTTGCGCGCGTCGAGCAGGGCAAGCAGCACCGGCGGGTCCAGGTCCCGGGTCGGCCGCAGCTCCAGGTCTGCGGCGATCATCGAGTCGGCCCGTACCGTGAACGGGCCGTAGGTGGCGACCGACACCGGCCGGTCGGCGATGTCCGCCCCGGTACCGACCTCGGCTCCGTCCAGTGACACTGACTGCGCGAGCAGGTACCAGGTGCCGAGCGGTACCGAGTTGAAGACGACCCGGCCGGGTTGATCAAGCACCGCGCAGCGTACCGGTCGGCCCTCCGGGATCCGGTGGGCGAACATGCCCACGAAGATCACCGCCTGGTCCGGCTCGGGCAGGCGCAGCCGGCAGGACAGCCGGGCGTTCGAACGGCGGCTCGCGCTGTCGGCGGCGGCCTGGATGGCGACGGCATACCCGGCGCGGCGCCGGTACGCTGTCGGCGACATGCCCACGCTGCGGCTGAAGCGCGAACTGAACGTACCGACGCTGTTGTACCCGACCTGCACGCTGATGTCCGCGACGTTCATCGATGTGGAAACCAACAGATGCTTGGCTCGCTGTAGGCGCAACGCCGACAGGAAACGACCGGGCGAGACGCCGGTGTGTCGCTGGAAGATCCGCGTGAAGTGGAACTTGCTGAACATAGCCGCGCGGGCCAGGTCGTCGATGGTCAACTCGTCGCCCAGCCGCTCGTGCATCGCTTCGATCGCCCGCAGCACGGCCCGTTCGGCAACGTCCTCCATGATATCCCCCTGATGGCAGTCGACGACCCTGGAATGGCAAAGCAATTCGGGACGACATTTCTCACCTGCCTCGACAATGACAGGGAATAGTCGCCGAAATTGTCCTTGACATCGGTATCATCGATGGATGTGGAACTCCCTGATCCCCGGAGACAGGCTAGCCGACCCCCAGATGGCGAGCAATACCCTCCACTTACGAGCCGAGTACGCAGCGCACACGTGAAGTAAATTTGGATATTGATGCTCACTGCTGTCGGCAGCAGGAATCGTCAACCTCGACGCGTCGTCCGCGAGGATGGATACCGATGCTCACCGCTGTCCGCAGTCTGAATCACCAGCTTCAATGCGCTATCCATTTCAGAGGTGTTCGAAAACGGGCGTTCTACACCATGACGAATCGGCGCGCAAATCGTTCCCAGAAACGCCTCCATTTCCTGGGACCGACGCGGCGCGCTGCCGGAATTACAAATCGGGACAGGACGGTCGGGCGCTCAGGCGCCAAGCGTCCGCAGATCGTGGTACAGCGTCCGCCCGACCTGGCGGTCAGCTGCCGGGCTCGCCCACGACGTCCGCCGTACCAGGCCGGCTCGCCGTGACCGGCCGCCCGGCACTCCTCGCCGGCCGCGTCGGTGACGCAGTGCGACGCTCACGCGGTCGGCCGCGCCAGGCGCCCGGATGCACGCTCGTCCGGCGCGAGCCCGGCGACCTCGCGCGCCAGCCGTGCACGCCGCCACCGCGATCCGCGGTTCTGGCCGGAGCCCGAGCGCTCCGGCCCACGCCGAGTCGATCCAGCGGTCCACAGCGGGTGGCCCCGGCCACCGCGTAGTCCCCGAACTCATGCTGTCACGGCGCGTGCGCGGCGGCCCACCGATGACGGTACAGATCGGACTGATCCCGCCGCTGCCCATCACACAAAGTGTCGATTCAGCTACACCGCACGGATCGAGAAGACATCGCATACGAGATACGCCGACAATATCCATGCCCGCATAGCCACAACCGCTGAGGGAGACCCGTTGCCAACGCAACCCGCCGGACTTCCGCGCCGGCTGTCGCCAGGACTTGTCGGCACCGTCATAGTCAAATCACGGCACCTCGCCGCGCAGCCATCTTTGGCACTTCATGGGTAACACCGCACTGCCGCACAATTTCATAAAAACGTTCCCGAGGGATTCCGAATGATTATTCCGACACCCGAACAGCGCGTGTCTTCTTTTGCACAGTCGCGGGGTCGCCTCGCCAAAGTACAACCACCCCGGCCTTACGACGAACCTGGCCTATGAACAGAACGCCCACGTCGTGCAGCGAGAGCACCGGCACGGGCGGGTGACCGTTGACGTGCGGGATGTGGGGTTTCCATGCGCATATCGGATCTGAGCAGGCAGACCGGTGTACCGGTACCCACGATCAAGTTCTACCTTCGCGAACGCCTGCTCCCGCCCGGCGAGCCGACCGGCCGCAACCAGGCCGCCTACGGCGAGGCGCACCTGCGCCGACTGCGGCTGATCCGCGCGTTCACCACCATCGGCCAGCTCGATCTCACCTCGGTCCGGACACTGCTCGCCGCGATCGAGAACGAGAAGCTCCCTCTGCCGGGGCTCTTCGATGTTGTCAACCGCACGCAGGTCCCTCAGGAGGATCCCCGGCCGGACAATGCCAGCGTGTTGCGCAGCGCGCGCGACAGCGTCGAGGGCCTGATCAAGGAGCACGGCTGGCAGGTCGACCCGGACGCGCCCGTCAGTACCCACCTGGCGCAGGTGCTGGCGGCGCTGCGACAGCTGGGCTGTGACTGCGAAATGGACTTCTTCACCGCGTACGCCGAGGCGACCGAGCAGCTCATCGTGCGGGAGCTCGACCTGCTCTCGCCGGAGAAACCCAACCGGGCGGCTGCGGCCGCGCGCAGCGTCCTGCTCGAGGTCGCGCTGACCGCGATCCGCAGGATGGCCCTGGAGCACCACGTCGCCCTACGGTTCGGCTGACCGGCTCACTCGTCGACGGCCGGCTGATGCAGGCGGTGCGCGAATGCGGGCCAAAGTCGCAAAGTCGCGGCCAGAGCCTCCCCGGGATGATGTCCCGAGGAGGCTCTGACCTTTGCTGGAGGGCGGTTCGGCTATCTCACAGGCGCGGGTCCTCCTGGACCTTCAGCGCGTTGAGGATCGGCTCGCGCTCACCGATCTCGCTGCGGAGCTCGACCTTCAGGTCGCCGCCGGTGTGCTTGACGGTGACCGTGTTCACGTCCGCGGTCAGCGCGCCCGCCTTCGCCTGTACGTCGTGGTCGTGGAGCACGGCCTTGCCGTCGACCAGGACATCGAAGGTACGCATGCCGGCCTTGACCTTGTCGATCTCCGCGAAGTCGAGGCCGATCTGGTACGTGCCGGCGGGCGCGTTCTTGAACACGTAGGCGAACGTCTTCCCGGTCCGCTGGGTCCGGAACAACGCGTCATCCTCGGTGCCGGCGATGTCCGCCTTGGTGGCGCGCGCGGCGCCTCCGACGTACCCCCACGGTCCCGAGGTCAGCGGCTGGTCGGGCGACCAGACGAAGCCGTCGGCACCGACGTGCCCGGACCCGCCCACGTCGACGCCCTGCCAGTAGGCAGAGGTCGCCAGACGGACCGGCGCGTACTGGGCTTCGCCCTTGCCGGCGTTCGACGCCACGAGCACGTCACCGACGAGTACGCCGGGCTGGACCCCGGTGTTGTCGGCGGTCGCCCTGACCGTGGTGGACTCACCGACCGCGAGTTGGACCGTGCCGGTCACGGCCGCACCCGTCAGCGTCAGCCACGGAAGATCGGCAGCCTCGTGCCCGCCTTCGGTGCGGCGTTGCTCGCTGAGCTGGATCTGCAGTGGCGCGGAGCCGGTGTTGGTCACGGTCACGTCGGCGCTCGCCGTCTGGTCGGAGCCGAGGAACCAGTCGAAGCCGGCTCCGGTGATGGTCGCGATGCCCGTGGTGAGCGCAGTGTCGACCACCTCGGCCTGGTCCTTCTTGGCGATCGTGACCGGGCGGCTGGCCGTGACGTAGTTCGGCGCCGATACCTCCACGGTGTTCTCGCCGACCAGCGCCTGAGCCTTCCAACGACCCGCGGCGTCGGCCGTGATGACCCGGTCGCCATTCGGCGACTTCAGCGTGACGACCGCACCCGCGATCGGCTTGCTGTCGTTCGCGTCGGTGACCGTGCCCTCGATCGTGCCCGCGGCCGGGAGGGTGTACTGCAGCCCCAGGCCGGCGGTGAGGACGGGCTGGTTGAAGGAGTACTGGCTCGCGGGGTTGCGGTTGAGGCTCTCCACGCCGACCGTGGCCGACGACCCGCGGGTCACGGGCTTCTCGCCACCGATACCGTCGCCGTACCCGATCTGGATCCGTCCGTCCGCGATCAGGGTGACCGAGAAGCTCACGCGAGCCGTCCGGTCACTGTAGAAGGTGGCGTTACGCCACTCGATGACCTGCGCGGCCAGCCCGTCCACCTCGGTCGTGCCGAGGTAGATGCCTGCCTGGGCGTCGACGATGAGGTCGTCCCAGAGCGGATAGATCGCGTCGATCGGATACCGCGACGGCAGTGCCGTGTTGTTCCCCAGCGTGCTGGCGCGGTCGAAGATCAACGATCCGTTGGTCCCCACGCACACGCCGTCCCAGGACGTGTCGTAGAAGGGGAAGCGGAAGCTGGAGTCGAACCACAGCACTCCGCAGAGGTCGTCGCCGTTCCAGCCGGTGTTTTCGGTGCCCTGGCGGTAGAGCCCGTTGGTCACCTTCAACGAGTACGAGCGACCGGCGGGAGCCACCGGCACCTCGCCCGGCTTCGGCTGCTCGGGCACGGGCTCCTGCTCAACCTGGTCTGCGCGCGGGTCGAGCGTCACGCGCAGCGCGGCGATGCTCGGGGCGCGCAGGCCCCTCGAACCCCGCAGCTCCACGGTCAGCGGACCGCCCTCGTGCTTCACGACGGCCGTGCGCCAGTCGGCGGCGTCCGGTCCCACGGCTGCGGCCGCGTCGTACGCGTACTCCGTCAGCGAGCCGTCCACGAGGACGTCGAACACCCGCTTCCCCTTGGCCACCTTCTCGATCTCGGCGAACCCGAGATCGATCGCGTAGGTGCCCTTGGGCGCGTCGGGGAAGGTGTAGGTCAGGTCCTTGAGTGGCGTGGTGCGCTGCGACTGGAACAGCTTGTCGTCCGTCGTGCCTTCGATCCCGGCCTGCGTGGAGGTGACCTTCGTCTTCCCCTCGTAGCCCCACGCCCCGTCGCCGGAGGCCTGGTCGCCGGACCAGGTGTAGCCGGAGTCGTCGGTGAACGAAGGGCCGCCGGCGTTGACGCCGACCTGGTACTTCGTGGTCGTGAGCGTCACCGGGACGTAGGTCTTGGACTGGCGTCCGGAGTCGGACCTCACCACGATGTTCGCGCCGAGGACTCCTGGCTTGGCGTCCTTCGAGGAGAGCGAGACCTTGACGGTCGTCGACTCACCCGGGGCCAGGGTGCCGCCGGTCGAGGAGAGCGACAGCCACGGCAGGTCGGTGAGCAGGTCGTCCTCGACGTCGACGAGCAGGACGTCATCGGCGATCTGGTCCACGGCCCAGAGCGCGCCGGTCACGTCGGTGGCAAGGCCACCGCCCTGTCGCGCCTTCATGCCCGGGAACCACCAGGCGTTGACGAGCTGACAGGTGCTGGGATTGACCTGGATCAGCCGGGTCGGCCCGCTGCTGGCGAGGTCGCTGTACCAGAGCGTGTCCGACGCGGGGTTGTAGGCCAGCCCCATCACCTCGGGCTTGGGCGCGGCGCAGTAGGAGAGGAACTCGCCCGGGTTCTCCCACGAGGTGCCGGCGACGGTCCCGATGGAGCCGTTCTGGCGGCCGCCCACGTAGAAGACGTCGAGCTTCGGGTTGTAGGCGAGCCCGGTCAGCTGCACCGTGGACCACGTGCCCTTGATGACCCTGGTCTCCTTACCGGTCTCCCGGTTGAAGCAGTGGATCACCGAGCGCGGGCTGTCCTCGATTTGGCACATGTCGCCGGTCCGAGTGTCGAGCTCCAGGTCGAACGCGCGGTAGGCGGGGTTCCACGCGGCGTCGAAGACCTTGCCGGTCGGCTTGCCGGTCACCGTGTAGGCGGTGTTGGTCTTGGCGTCGTAGTCGTGGACCCAGACGTCGCCGTCGTACCCGACGCCGGAGGGCTCCTTCTCCTCGATCTTGCCCGGGATGGCGATCCGGGTGATGACGTCCCCGCCGGAGGTCGTGCCGATCTTGTCGGCGGCGCGCGCTGCAGCGGCATCGACCTTGGCGCTCGTGCCGTCGAAGGCCGACGGCTGCATGCCCGTCGACGTCTTGTTCCAGGCGGTGAGGTCGATGGTGCTGGCGGCTCCAGTCCCGGTGCGCTCGGTGGCTCCGGTCGCGTCCAGCTCCGGGTGGCGCCCCGCCTCGCCCAGGTCGTACGTCAGCGGTGCCGAGCCGGTGTTGGTCAGCGTCAGCGTGCCGACGCCCTTCTGATCGGTACCCAGCACCGCGTCGAGGCCTTCGGCCTTCAGGCCGGCGACACCCGTGGTCAGCCGTGCGTCGATCTTGGCCTTCGCGTAGAGCTTGTCGAGGGAGAAGGGGTATGCCGCGGTCGTGTAGTTCGGCGCGTCGACCGTCATCGTGTAGTCGCCGACCGGAAGCTGGCGATGCACGATGCCCGTCCCGTTGGTCGTGACGGCCTCGACGAGCCCATTCTTGTTCGTGAACGAGACCTTGGCCCCGGACACCGGCAGCCCGTCGTTCTGGTCGACGACGGTCGCGTCGAGGTAGCCCCAGTCGGGCAGGTCGTAGGTGACGATCATCCCGTCGTGCAGCACCGGGGCGTTGTCGGAGAACCGGATGCCGTCGACGCCGGCCCAGCCCTGTATGCCGGTGATGGCGCGGGCGCCGCCGGTCACCGGGTCGTCGGTCCCGATGCCGTCGCCGTACCCGAAGATCACCTTGCCCGAGCGGGTGAGCGTGGCCGAGAAGCTGACCGGCTCCGTGTACTCCGACCGGATCGGGTAGGCCCAGATCTTGGCGTTGCGGAACTCGATGACGAACGCGTCCTCGCCGTTGACCTTGGTGGCCGCCGTGAAGACTCCCCCGCCGGGGGCGAACTGGACGGGGGTCTGGACGTAGAACGGGAAGATGCCCGCGCCGCCGGTGCCGGGACCGGTGGCGGCGTCCGGGGCGATCACGCCGCGCAGGCTGATACCCAGGGTGTCGTGGCTCCCGTTGTAGAGCGCGACCGGGAACGGCAGCTTCACCGTGGCCCAGACGCCGCTCGGGAACGCGACCGGGTCCGTGCCGCGCAGGTACTCGCCTTCGGAGACGGAGCAGGTGTAGCCGCCCTCGTCGACGACGAGCGCGACCGGAATCTCGCGCGACTCGTTCTGCGCGCCGACGGTCAGCGGGACGGTCGTGGGTGAGAAGCAGGCGTTGGGCTTGATGTTCAGCGTGTACCCGCCCTCGGGGACAGCGGCGATCGTGAACGCGCCGTTGGCATCCGTGCGCACCGCGGCCAGCGGCGTGTCCTTGACGGAGACGTCGGCGTTCGGGACGGGCTTCTTCTTGTCGTCGACGACCTTGCCGCTGATGTCGTGGCGCGCCGCGGCGGTGAGGGGAACCTCGAGGGAGGTGTTCTGGCCGAGGGTGATCGTGGCGCTCGCGGTCGCGGTCAGGTAGCCGAAGACCTTGGTGCTGATCTGGTAGTCGCCGACCGGGAGGTTCATCTTGAACCGGCCGTCCTTGTCGGTCCCGATGGACCGGCTGAACGGGCCGCTGATCGTCACCTCGGCGGCGGGGACCGGGGCGCCGTTGGCGGTGACGATCCCGGTCAGGGTGCCGCCCTGGCGCGGCGCGAGCTGGAGCAGGCGGACGAGGTCGAGCCGGCCCTCGCCGTACTTGTTGTTGAAGGCGGCGGTGCCGCCGCACTCGGTGTCGTCGACGTCGACGGCCGACTCGGCGAGCAGGCGGCGGGTCTCCTCGACCTGCCCGATGAGGGTCGGGTCATAGCTCCACAGCGCCGCGACGGCGCCGGCGACGTGGGGAGCCGCCATCGAGGTGCCGGACATCTCGGTGTAGCTGTTGTTCGGGTAGGACGACCGGACGGTCACGCCGGGGGCGGAGATCTCGGGCTTGATCCGGCCGCCTTCACCCTCGCCCTTGCGGGAGAACGACGCGAGCGTGCCGTTGGACGCGTAGGCGCCGACGGAGTAGGCGCTCTCGGCGGAGCCGGGCGAGGAGACGGTGTCGCAGGCCGCGTACGGCGAGGTGTTGCCCGATGACCAGACGCTGAAGATGCCCGCGGCGCTCCAGGCCTCGTCGATGGCCTGGAAGAAGTCGTCGAAGTTGTGCTCCGCGCTCTGGCCCCACGAGTTGTTGATGACGTGGGGGCGCTTGGAGACGTCCGGGTTGTTCCCGTGGACGTCGGTCGGGGCGAGCAGCCACCAGCCGGATTCGAGCAGCGACTCGGGGCCGTTGGACGCGCAGCACCCGTTCGTCGCGATCCATTGCGCGTCCGGGGCGACGCCGACGTGGTTGGTGCCGTCGTCGCCGACCATGGTGCCCATGGTGTGCGTGCCGTGCCCGTTGTCGTCGCACGGCGTGGCCGCGCACGTGCCTCGGGTGGCCATCCAGTTGTAGTCGTGGTTGAACGTGCCGTCGCCCTTGTTGCCGCGGTAGGAGTTCACCAGCGCCGGATGGTCGAACTGGACGCCGGAGTCGAGGTTGGACACGGTGATGCCCGCACCCGTGGCACCCATGGCCCAGGCCTCGGGAGCGTGAATGGCGTCCAGACCCCACGAGACGATTCCCGCATCGGCGGCGGCCTTCGGGGCGGCGGGGCGGACGGCCTGGTCAGCCGGGCTCTTTTCGTCCACGGGCTCGACCAGCGCGACCTGCGGCGTCGCGTGGATCTCGGCGACGTGCACCACCGAGGCCACGTCGAGGGCGAGGTTCTCGGTGCCGCCCTTGACGAGCACCGCGTTGGCGATCGGGTAGGAGGTGTATTTGACGCCTGCCCGGTCGAGTTCGGTGGAGACGGATGCCACGGAGTTCTTCGCCGCTGCGGTCAGCGCGTCGTAGACGAACTGACCGCGAGTGGTCCAGTCGGCGATCTTCTTCGCCGGCGCGAGGTCGGCCTTGGTGTCGAACGTGATCCAGAAGTCGGAGACCGGCTTCGTGCGGAAGCGGTCCTTCAGGTCCGATGCGATCTTGCCGGCGGCCGCACCGGGGTCCGGCTCGGCGGCCGACGCCGGCGGTGGCGCGATCATGCTCAGGCCGACCGCTACGGCCAGCGAAGCGGCGAGCGCTTTGAGTCTCATGTGGGGGTCCTCCGCCTACAGGGGCTGGTAGGGGTCGTGGCTCTTGTGGTCGCCGGCATCGCCGGCATCGCCGGCGTCGCGGGCATCGCTGGCGTCGCGGGCGCTGAGGCGCGGCTCCCGCGACAGCTCAAGTGGTGGCTGGTGCTCGATGACGGTGTCGTCACGCGCGATAGGTCGCTCAGGCATGCGCTGCCCCAGGGCCATGGATCATGGAGTCATGCTCGGGGGGGGCCGAGCGGCCTTCGCTATCCAGCGGATACGTCAATTTTCACGACGGGTCGTCGAGGGAATCCTCTTCTGCGAACACTCCGGCCTCTACCGCCTTGACCGCGAGCGCGGTCCGCGAGGTCACCTTCAACTTGCGCATCGCCGCACGCAGCTGTTGATCCACCGTGGCCGGCGACTTGGCCAGAATCCGGCTGATCTCCCGGTTCGTCTTGCCGGCGACAACCAGCCGGACCACGTCGAGCTCACGAGGTGAGAGCTGGTCGCCGTACCCCCGTCGGCCGCCGCGCCACAATCGCGGAACTTCGGCGCCGTGTTCGCGAAGCCGCTGTGCGACACGGTCCGCATCGCCGCGGGCTCCGAGCCTGAACAGTTGCTCGTACTGTGCGGCCAGCAGCTCTCGACCCTGTTCGGTCTGGCCTTGCGCCATGAGCGCCTCGGCTTGACGCTCGCGGGCGAGCATGGCGTCGTAGGGGCGCGGCAACGCGCTCCAGGCGCGCGCCGCCCGGTCGTATGCCGTCGCCGCGCGGGCGTGGTCTCCGGCTGCGGCGACGAGCAGGGCACGGCATACGGTGAGGGCCGCTCGCGGCGCAGGCGCGGTACGGCCACGCAGTCCTCTGGCGAGCTGGTCGCCCAGGCGTGTCGCGGCCTCAAGGTCACCCGCGGCGAGGTGCGCCTCGATCCGGGCGGGGACGAGGTCCGTCGCCCAGACCCAGATGCCTTTTCTCCGGACTGTGTCCATCGGCTCGTTCGTGATCTGCAGCGCCCGGCCGCTGTTTCCGTCCGTCAGCCACAGTCTGGCCAGCGCAGCGGCGGCCTCCATCGTGTCGTCGGCTGCGCCGAGACGGGCAGACTCCTCGAGGACCAGCCGGAACTGCTCCTCCGCAGCGCGCCGCCGTCCGGCCGCGGCTGCCAGCCGGGCCGCGAGCCGAATGCTGCCGAGGTAGAGCGCCGGCCGGTCTCGGTCGGCGTCGGCGAGTGCCGCGCTTCGCTCCGCGAGACCCTCCCACCGACCGGTGAGCCACGCCAGGTTGGCCTGTTCGAGTCGGACGTTGTATTGCAACCGGGACGCCTGCTCGGCCTCGGCAAGGCGCATGGCCACGACGAGATGTGCCTCCGCCTCGGCGTACCGACCCCAGATCAGTGCGCCGGTCCCGACATTTGCGTGGATGCGGGCCACGTCGAGACGCTCCGCCGAGGTCGCACCGTCGATGGGCAGGTCGGCGACGACGTCCCAGGCCTCCTCTTCGCCGAGCATGAGCAACGCAGCGGCACGGTTGCCGGCCAGGTTCAGCCGCTCTGCGGGAGAATCCACTTCGGCGGTGAGCTCAGCGGCGCGATCCAGCCAACGCCGATGAGTCGACGCCGGCCAAGGTCCCGCATAGGCCCAGCCAAGATAGGTCATCGCCCGAGCTGCCTCGACCGGGTCATGGTCGAGGTTGGCCACCGCCTGCTCGAGCTCGCTGAGTGCGGCCTGCGCCTCACCCCCGGTGATCAGGAGCCGACCCAGGGGGTTGCGGATCTCGGCCTGCTGGCGTGCGGAGAGACCGGGGGTCTCCAGCACCGAGCGCAAGGTACGGATCACGCGGTGGTAGACCTCGTCGACCGGTTCACGACGGCCCAGTGCGGCTACTCCGGCGATGCGCGCGACTCGTGCCCGATCCGACGGCGGCAGCTCGGACCACGACAACAGATCGACCAGCAGGGCGACCGCCTTGGTGTGGTCACCCGAGGCCATGGCCAGCTCGGCGCCCTGCTCGGCGTACCGCGCCCAGGACTCCGTCTCGCCCGCCTCACGGAAGTGGCGGGCAAGGCGTGCGACAGGCGGCGGATGGATGTCCTCCAACGCCCGGCCAGCCAGCAGGTGGAAGTGTCTGCGATCGGTCAACGGGATCGCTTCGTAGACAGCCGTGGCGGCCAGCACATGCCGGAACCGCCACTGGCCGCGGTCGTCTCCGTCCAGGACGCCGGCATCGGCCGCCTCCGCGATAGCGCCTCGACACGCATCTGGTGGCAGACCGGCGGTCACCGCGATCGTGGCCACCGATGACCGCTCAGCCAACGTCGCCGCGGCTCGCAACACCTGCTGCGCTGTCGGCGACAGACGGCCCACCCGCTCCCGGGTGGAGTCGCGCACCGTTGGCGGCACCTGTAGCTCGCTCAGCTTCAGCCGGACCCACTGCCCGTCGCGGAAGACGAGGTCGGCACGGTCGCACATGAGGCGAACCGACTCCTCCAGCGCCAGCGGAACACCACCGGTCCGCTCGTGCATGAACGTCGTGAACTCCTGCGATATCGGGTTGCCGTCCAGCATCGAGGAGACCAGCGCTGCCGTGTCGCTGGGTCGCATCGGCGCCAGGGCGATCCTCAGCTGGGTCACGCCAGCAGGCAGCCGGGACGTCAGCCGCAGCAACAGCGATCCGGCGTCCACCTCCTCCGGCCGATAGGAGATCACGAGGCTTGGCCCGTCCGACTGCTGTCGGGAGGTGACGAACAGCAGGAACTCCAAGGTCACCTCGTCGGCCCAGTGAGCGTCCTCGATCACGAGAACGTCGACACGCAGAGCCCGGAGCAGCTCGTCCAGGGCGCGGAACAGGCGATGCCGTGCCGCCTTCGCATCCTCCAAGGGCTCCAACGCGGGCGGCAGGTCCGAGGACCATTCAGGGAACAGGGGCCGTAACGCACCCGCAAGATCGGTGAGCCGCAATCGCGACGCCGGCCGGTCGATCCCACGGAACGCGTCGACGATCGGCCCCAACGTCAGCGACTCTCGAAGCGGTGGGCACACCGAGACCAGGGCAGTGCGCTGGTGCGGCGCGGCCAACCACTCTCGCAGCAGTCGGCTCTTCCCGATCCCCGCCTCGCCCTCTACCAGCACGATCGCCGGTGGCCGGGCCAAGGCGCCCCGGAGTGCCGCCATCTCCCGATCACGACCCACGAAAGCCGGCGTAGAAACCGTCGGTGAAGTCCCGTCGTCCTCGGGCGAGGGGTCGAGCATGCGTGATGATCTCGCTTTTCGGGGCTCGGGCGCAAGTACCATCGCGGCGACTCGCGTTGCGATCCTCAGCCGGAGTGAGCGATGTCCACCGACAATGGTTACGGCGCCCCGCGCCCAGGGTGACCCTCTGGGGACGTGATATCAACGGTCATCGCGGGATATGGCTCTGGCACAGCCATGGTGACCGTTGTTCGTTGATGTCAGGCGGAGAGGATGATCCAGTGGCGTATCGGCGATGCGGGACGCCGATGTCGGATGCGCGCAGGTGAGCCGACGTGGCTGGGCGTTGTTCGCCCTTATGTCCACCGTATGG
>NZ_JBUEGB010000031.1:0-71124 GCF_054963695.1 Micromonospora sp. RTBAU3-60
TCTGACCGGGAACGTTACCGGGTTGGCGGCTGCGCAAGGTGCACGGCCGGGTGATCCGCATCGGCCGCGAGGCCCTGCGCTAACCCCGGGCCCAGTGGCGCCCGCAGGAGCGCGCGCACAACCGACAGATGCGTCACAAGTGCACGTTTTACGCGTTCGGGTCCCAGTCTGCGAGCTGCTCCATCGGCTCGGTGTCGCCGGTGGTCTCCAGGCCGTCGAGCGAAACGCGATCGTAGAAGTAGAGGACCAGTTCGCTCGCTGCGCCTCGCATCGCCATGTCGCCCGGCTCCGCGTCGGCGGCGAGGTCGTCGCAGCGGACGCCGTCGGCGTTGAGGGTCAGGCGCCAGGAGCGGCCCTCGGTCGTGTGCAGGTCGATGGTCGCCGGCTTGAACGGCCAGGGGACGGTCGTCGCCGAGACGGTCGTCAGGAACTCGTCGACGCCCTCGACCGCGACGTCCGTCGGCAGCGGCTGTGCGGCCCCCTGGGTGAGCTGGGCGTCGTAGGTGTGGACGGCGATCTCCTGGATCTGGTGCCGGGCCACGGCTCCGCTGGTCTCCGGAGCCTGCGAGCGGCCCCACCAGGTCCAGCAGCCGCGGTCCGGGCCGGCCTCGCGCATCGCGTCGAGCATGAGCTCGGTCGACTCGGCGAGCCAGGCGTCCAGGGCTTCGCGGTCGCGGGGCGCGGTCGGGGCGCCCTTCGGGTCCGTCTTCGCCGGGGGCTCAGCGCCCGGGCCCGCCGCGATGATGGCGGCCTGGCGGCGGCGGCCGTCGCCGAGGTGCTGCGCCAGTTCGCGCAGCGTCCAGTCCGGGCAGGTCGGGACCTGGACGTCAAGGTCGGGGGCGGACGCGATCGCGGCGCGGAACGCGGCCGAGCGGTCTTCGATCAGCCGCAGGACCTCGGGGAACTCCAAGATGTTTTGCACGTCGGTTGTGTATCACTGCGCTCCGGCCGCCGGGTAGCGAATTTGTCGGACGAACGCGTCGACGGCCGGGCGGAGCGCCGGCGCCGAAGCCGTCCTGAAACTCCGCGCACTGCTCGCCAACGGCGACTTCGACCGCTACTGGACCTACCATCTGGGCCAAGAGCACCAGCGCAACCACCAGGCCGCTACCAACTCGCTGCTTGACCTACGAAGTCACTCCCAGCAATCCGCACCCCTGGCCGATGTCAGCGGCCTGAGTAGTGTGCGGCCCGGCGGCGCCAGCGCCAGAGGAGCGGAACGAGAGCTAGGCCGTTGCTCTACTCGCTGAGCGACGCCGCCGGTATGGTCCGGTGGCGGCGGGTAGATCATCGAGGTTGAGCAGGGGTGACCGGTGTTCCTCTGGGTGCATTACACCGACATGGTGATCGCGCTGCTGGCTGTGCCCATCGCCGTGGCAGCGGGCTGGGTCGTGATGTGCCTCCCGGCCTCGACCGGCTCCGGGCCTTCGCGGATCTGGCGCCTTCTGTTCGGGCTGCTGCTCGGCGGGGCTGCCCTGCGGGTGGTTGCGGCTCTGCTTCTGCTGCCGAACGGGTGGGACTTCGCGGGGCCGAGGTTGGTGTTCGTCGCCCCGGCGCTGGCGGTGATCGCGACGGTTTACGCGGTGTGGGTACGCCCGATGCTGGGGTCGCCCGGTGATAAGTGGCGGGTAGCCACGTGGCCCGGCGACTACTGGGCGGTGACGGTCGCGGTAGGTGCGGTGCTGGTGGCCAGCGCGGCGGAGTTGGCCGGCACGGGCGCCGCTGTGGTGACCGGTGTGGGTGTCCTCGGCGCTGCCGCGGTGGGTTGGGTGTGGCGGCGGACCCGGTGGAGTCGGCGGTCGGCCGGCCGGTGGTGGCGTACAGCGGCGAAAGGGACACTCGGCGTCGCGGTCGCCGCTGCGGTATTCGTGGGATGGTCCACCGTCAGCCAGTTACCGGCGCGCAGCAGCATGACTGGCGGCCCGGTCGACCTCGGCGGCGCCGGCATGACAGCCCACAGCCACCACGGTGGTGTCAGTGTGACCACGTTGACCGGCACCGACACCGCCGGCGTGCCGGCACGCCGGTTCACCTTGACCGCGCAGCCCGCCACGATCCGGCTGGACTCGGGCCAGCAGGTGCAGGCATGGACGTTCAACGGCATCACCCCGGGCCCGCAGCTGCGGGTCCGGCAGGGGGACCTGGTGGAGGTGACTCTGGTCAACCGGCTGCCCGGCGTGGGCGTGACCCTGCACTGGCACGGCGTGGATGTGCCCAACGCGATGGACGGCGTGGCCGGGGTGACTCAGGACGCGGTCGCGCCGGGCGGCCGTTTCGTGTACCGGTTCCGGGCCACGCAGGTCGGCACGTACTGGTACCACTCCCACGAGATGTCCTCCGTCCAGGTCCGTCGGGGCCTGTTCGGGGCGCTCGTGGTCCTGCCCGCCGACGCGCCCGAGCAGAGCGACGCTGTCGATGAGACGGTGCTGCGGCACACGTGGGTCGACGAGGACGGCGTCGCGACCCTCGGCGTAACCACCGGCGTGCAGCGGCGACTGGTGCCAGCCGGTCGGCAGGTACGGCTACGGCTGGTCAACACCGACGGAAACCCCGCCACCTTCACCCTGACCGGAGCCCCGCTGCGGGTCGTCGCGATCGACGGCACCGACGTGCACGAACCGAGCATTCTCAACGGGGTGCGGATCCTGGTCGGCGGTGGGGCCCGCTACGATCTGGCGTTCACCATGCCCGACCAGCCGGTGGTCCTCCGCGCGGACGGTCCGACGATCGTCTACAGCCCCGACGGGAACGCCGGCCCCGGCCGCGAAAGTCCACCGCCGGCGTTGCTGGACCCCGCCCGCTACGGCACCCCCGCCGCCACCCCGTTCGGGTCGGCCAGCCACGTCGACCGGCGCTTCACGCTCCGCGTCGACGAGCGGCTGGGCTTCTACGACGGCCGCCCGGCGGTGCGGTACACGTTCAACAACCGGTCGTTCCCGGATGTGCCGATGCTCATGGTCACCCCCGGCGACCTCGTCGAGGTCACCTACGTCAACCGCAGCGGCCAGCACCACCCCATGCACCTGCACGGCCACCACATGCTGGTGCTGAACCACAACGGCCAGGCCACCACCGGAAGCCCCTGGTGGGTCGACACCCTCGACGTCGGGCCAGGCGAGACCTACCAGGTGGCGTTCCGGGCGGACAACCCCGGAATCTGGATGGACCACTGCCACAACCTCGAACACGCGGCCAACGGCATGATCCTGCACCTGGGCTACACAGGCGTCATCACGCCCTTCCAGACCGGGCGCGGCACCGCCAACCACCCGGAATAGGCCTGCTGCGAGGCGCCGCCCGACACCCTCTACTACGGGCGGAGTAGGCGGCAGTAGTAGCGGCGTGCGGTGGTTGCCTACGGCAGGCGGACGATGCCGTGCGCCCGGGCCGCGACGATCGGTGGCAGGCCAGAACCGTTGCTGTCTGCACCCGCGCCAAACGCGGTCCTGCGCCCCGCGGCGGAGCACCGGCCGCTGCGCCGGGGCCCTCTACTGATCACGTCGCTGCTGGCCGTGACGGCCGGTGTCCTGATCTACCTCGCTCCGCTGGCCGCCGTGTGGCGCACCGCGTGGCCGTACGCGCTGCTGTTCGCCGCACTCGGCGCCGCACAGTTGGGTGCGGCTGCCCGCGTGCTGGCCCGCCCGACGTCGCGTCGGGTGGTGTTGGCTGCCGCAGCGGCGCTGGCCGCACTCGTCATGTGGCTGCTGACCCGCGGCACGCCGGTCCTGCCCGGTCCCTCGCCGTGGATACCGGCCGACTCGGTGATCGGGTTCGTCGACTACATCTGCGCGGGGTTACAGGTCATCGGCGTAGCGGGATTCGGCATCGTGTGGGCTCGGCGCGCGGTGGCCCCTCCCGCGGCTCCGAGGCGCGGGCCGCGCGCTGGCTGCGGCTGCGCCGAGTGGCGGGGGCGGTCGCTGTCGTGCCGGTGGCGCTGGTCGTGCTCCTGGCCACGTTCGTGGGGTTCAGCGGGGCCAGCGACGGGTTCGCGGGAGCCGGGTTCCCCGGCGGCACCGTGGCTCCACGGCACCTGCCCGCCGGGCAGCGCAGCACGGTGGAGTACTGCCGGATCGACGGAGTCCCGCTGGCCATGGATGTCTACACCCCGCCGGCCGGTGCCGCGACGCCGGGCCGGGGCGCCCCGGTGGCGATGTACATCCACGGTGGTGGCCTGGTACTCGGCGACCGGAAACTCTCCGGGCTGGGCGCGTCACTGTCCAACCACCAGGCTGACCAATTTGATTAGGAATCGTCAGTGATCATAGATTGGTCGGGTGGAACGTCTTCGGCTCTCAAATGGCCGAGAAGCGTTCGGTGTTCCTCCCATGGTGTTTCGTCTTTGGGTTGGCTCGGGGTGGATTCTGGTGGCGTGGGTCGGTCGTGAGCGCGGGTTTTCCTTGATGGCTGTCGAGACGGCGGGCCGGTGAGCCGAAGGCTGCCGCTCGCTACGGGCGAGGCCTCCCGGACCGCGTGTGCCCGCGCCATGTTGCGGACGGGGGTGGACGAGGAGACCGGTGAGGTCCTGTCCCAGGCGGTGCTTGCGCAACGCGTCGGCTGGTGCGCCGATCTGGTGGCGGGGATGGTCTGCGCGTTGTTGGCGGAGCGCTGGAACGCGGGCGATGTGGAGGTGCTCGCCTCCGGCGTGGACGCCGGCGGCCGGAAGCTTCCTTCGAACGCGTGGATGGCGCTGCGGCGTCTGGGCTGGACCGCCACCACGGCCGAGGGTGTGAAGGTCAACGACCGGATCGTGCGCATGGCGCAGGAGCAGGCCGGGCGAGCACTTCGCTCGGCGTCGTGGCGTGCTGACCTTACCGCCGGGGTGCTGGCGACGTGGCCGGCCGATCCGCGTAAGCGCACCGCGCAGGAGTGGGAGCAGGTGCGCCGGGCGGTTCCGGGCGGGGAGCATCTGTCGTCGGGTGTCATCAAGTCCCGCACGCGGCAGGCTGCCAGGTTCCTTGCCGTCAATGGGCGGCTGCCGGTGGATGTGTTCGAGTTGGAAGGCGTCCCGAGGGTGGCGCGGATGCTGCTGTTGGCCGCGTGTGACCGGCAGCAGGCGACCATTGAACGCAGCGACACCGACCCCAGGAGGGTGTTGCTGCGGTTGCAGCTGCCCGCCCGTCCGGATCCGCGGTCGTATCGGGATTGGACGTGGGTGGCCTGTCCGATCATCCTGCCGCCCACGGTCCCCGCGGGTGCGGTGGTGCACCTGCCCACCCTGCGCCTCACCGGCAGACAGGTGCGCGCCGACCTGGCATACAGCCACCCGGTGCCGAAGGCCCGGCGGACCGGTCACACGGTCGCGGTCGGGGTGGACTGGGGTCTGAACACCCTTCTCAGCGCGGGGGCGCTGCGACTGCATGGGGACGGGCGGATCACCGCGTTGGGGGCGGGTGGCCAGTTCCGAGCCGCCGGGATCCTCGCCAAACAGCACCGCCTGCGCCGGCACAGTGAGCGGCTGCACGCCAAAGCCGACCAGTACCTGCGGCTGATCGGCGGCCGCCCCGACGCGCACCTGAGCGCGAAACATGAGGTGCTGGGCGCCGAGATCCGCCACGTGTCCCAGCGCCGCTCCAACCTGAACGCCGCGCTCGCGTGGGCCGCCGCCCGCTGGGCCGTGGATCAAGCGATCGCCGCCCGAGCGACCGTCATCTACGTCGAAGACCTGCGGTCGTTGGAAGCCAAGGGCATGGGCGCCACCATGAACACCCGGCTGTCGCAGCAGGTGCGTGGGCAGATCGTCGACCGGATGCGGCACCTCGCCGCCGAGGCGGGTATCGCCGTTGTCACCGTCCCCGCTCGGAACACCTCGAAGCACTGCCCGCAGTGCTTGACCCCGCTTCGGCATCGCAAGGCCCCCGACAAGCCGACGGTGGCGGGCTGGAAGTGGGCTGTCTGTCCCCACCAGTCCTGCCGGTGGCAGGGCGACCGCGACCAGGGCGCCTGGCGGCGCATCGCCGCCCGCGGCCTGACCCATCAGGCCAAGACCGTCATCGACAAGACCAGCGGGCACATGGCCATCCGCGCCGTGGTCGACAAACTCGAAGCCGCAGCCGTCGTCAAGCCGACCACGAAGACCCGCCGGGGGGACCGGTCGAAGACTGGCCCCACCCGGCGCAAGCCACCACGCCCCGCGCCCAGGCGACGCAGGGCACCCTCCCCCACCCGGCCCCACAGCCGAGCGGGCAAGCGTCCGGAGGGACACGCACCAACGGCCCGGAGGCTGCCCCGCGCAGCCCACCGACACCAGGACGTGAACACGACCAGCACACCCACCCCCGGCCACCAGCCACGCGGAGCCGCCCTGGGCGCAGGATTCCACTTCCACGCCCACGCGACCCCACCACGGTGGGAAACGATCCCGGAAACCCAATCCGACTCAGGATCACTAAGCTGATCAGGGACGCTGCGCTGTTCACCCCGCTGCGGGAGCGGCTGAATGTCAATGGCTACCTCGTCGCCTCGATCGATTACCGGCTGACCCCCGCCGCCCCATGGCCCGCCCCACTCGAGGATGCCAAATGTGCGATGCGGTTCCTCCGGACGCACGCCGCCGACCTCGGCATCGACCCATTCCGCATCGGTGTGTGGGGTGCCAGTGGCGGTGGTTGGCTTTCGTCGATGCTGGGTCTGACCGGTCGGCGGGGGGTCCGGCCCGTACGCTGACCAGTCCAGCGCGGTTCAGGCTGTGGTGGACAAGTTCGGCCCCACCGGCCTCAACGACTTCGCCGACGCGCCGCGATGGGCGACACCCGGCTGGCGGTACGCGAGGGGCTCGCTGGCACCGCCCGGGTGATCACGGCCGCAGCGGCCATCATGATCGCGGTGTTCCTGTCCGTGATGCTCGGCGTCGACGTCGGGGTCAAGCAGTTCGGCCTCGGTCTGGCCGTCGCGGTGTTCGTGGACGCCACGATCGTGCGGCTGGTCCTGCTGCCGGCCACGATGGAACTGGTCGGCCGGTTCAACTGGTGGCTGCCGGGCTGGCTCGATCGGGCGTTGCCCAGGGTTCGCCTTGGGGAAGCCGGTCCGGCGACCGTCCCGGTGGCCGATTGCTCGGCTGCGGGTGACTCGGCGACCGGTGACGAGGCGGTGCGGCCGGCAGAGGCGGTGACGGTGTGACTGCGGGCGAATGATGGGCGGTCGCGAAGTGTCAGAGGAGTCTCGGCGGCGCCGAGACTCCTCTGAGACTTCTTGTGGTGGCGGCGGTCCGCCCTGGTCGTGGCGTGGGCGCCGGGTGGTCGCCCGGCTGTCAGTCGTTGCGGTCGAGCCGCAGCTTCAAGATGCCGCGCCCGTAGGTCGCCGCGTAGAGCGTGTTGGTCGACGCCTGGTATTCGAGGTCGTTGACCGGAACCCGGGGCAGACCCCGCCCGAGGCGGTACCACCGCACGTCCGGGTTCTGGCTCTTCGCCTTGGCCACGTTCGCGGTGAAGACGCCGAGGTCCGTGGCGACGAAGACCCGGTTGCGGTTGAGCGGGTCGACGACGACGTCCTGGGTGGGCGCCATCGGCAGGTTGCCGCTGATGTCGACCCAGTTGGCGCCGCCGTCGGTGGTCCGCAGGACGTGGGCGTCGTTGTCGGCGTTGCGCAGCCCGGAGTACGTCACGTACGCCACGTTCGCGTCCGTCGGGTCGACGGCCACCCGGGTGATCCAACGATCCGGCAGGTCAGGGTCGGTGAAGCGGGTCCAGGTCTGGCCGAGGTCCTTGCTGCCCCACAGCCAGCCATCGTCGGTGCCGGCGTAGATGACGTTCGGGTTCGACGGGGCGGCAGCCACCGTGGTGATCGCGCCGAACGGGTACGACGGGTCGGTGCCCGATTCGGGGTTGCTGAGGCTCGGGCTGATCGCCGACCATGTCCCTGCCTGCGCCCGGTTGGTCGACCGGTTGAGGATGTTGCCGCCGTAGTAGACGACCGCCGGGTCAGTCGGGTCCAGCTGGACGGCGGTCTGCCAGTTGCGGCGCTGCGAGACTGTCTGGTTGGTGAAACTTGAGCTGTTGTTTCCCGCGTTCACCGAGCGCGAGCAGTTGCCGAACTGCGAGCACGCGTAGACGAAGTTGTGGTTGCTCGGGTCGATCAGCGTGTAGAGGCCGTCGCCGCATCCGCCGTACGACCCCCAGTCTCCGGTGACGACGCCGGCGGAGTTCCACGAGCGGAGGCAGCCGTTGTCCTGGGCGCCACCGACGATCCGGCTGGGGTCCTGCTCGCTGACGTCGGTGGTGTAGAACTGGGTCCAGGGCTCGTTCAATGCCTCGGTCCAGGTGCCGTTGGCGCCGTTTCCGGCCGACCAGTAGAAGCCGCCGTCGTTGCCTTCGTAGGCTCGGTTCGGTGTTGTCGGGTCCCAGGCCATCGCGTGGTGGTCGGCGTGGAGGTTGCCGACGTTGGCCCAGGTGGACCCGCCGTTCTGGGAGAGCCGCAGGCTGACGCCGGCGATGAACAGCCGGTCGGGGTTGACCGGGTCGACCCAGGTCTTCGATGTCCATACGGTGTCGCCGCCCGGGTTGGCGTTCGTCATGGTTCGGAACGTCGCTCCGCCGTCGTCGGAACGGTAGAAGCCGCGGAAGCCGCGTTGCGTCTGTCCCCCGCCATTTGCGGTCTGGTTCCAGTTGCCGGTCGTGATGTAGACGCGGTTCGGGTCGCTTGGCGCGATCGTGACCGCCATCCGGGCCTGCGCTGTTGTCGTCTGGTTGTCAGTCGACGCGAGCCCGATCGTGTCGCCGGGGGTGAACGAGGTGATGCGGTCGTTCTCCAACCGGGTCCAGGTGGCGCCACCATTGGTGGTGAGGTAGATGCCGGTGCCCGGTCCGGTGTAGCAGCGGCAGAGCGCTTCGCGGTGGTGGTCCCACATCGGCACGAAGAGCTTGTCCGGGTTCCTCGGGTCCATGGCGATGTCGGTGGCGCCGGTGAAGTCGTTGAGGCCTTGCAGGGCTCGGGTCCAGGTCGCGCCGTAGTCCGTCGACTTGTACAGCCCGCGTACGCCGCCTGGCGCGAACAGCGAGCCGCCGGCCGCGGCGTACACGATGTTCGGGTTCTGCGGGTTGAAGCGGATGGCGCCGATGGTGCTGGACCCGTGCAGCCCGATGCGGGTCCAGGTGGCTCCGTGGTCGGTCGACCGGTAGAGCCCGTCGCCGCCGTAGCTCAGGCTGCCGCCGCCGGGGTTGACCTCGCCTGTTCCGACCCAGACGTCGCCGTTCGGTGCGACTGTCACCGCGCCGATCGATTGCGGGAAGTCGTCCGGCCATGCGTTGGTCATGCTGACGCCGGCGTCGTCGCTGCGCCAGACCCCGGCCGTGGACACGGCCACGTAGACGCGGCCGGGCTGCGTCGGGTCGGGTGCGATGTCGGTCACCCGCCCGCCGACGTTCGACGGTCCGACGGGGGACCAGTTCGGGTCGACGAGCCCGTGCAGCTCCGACGGGATTGCCGCGGCCTGCTGCGCGGCCAGTTCGAGGTCGCCGGGTGTGATGATGTCGCCCGGTACCTGCCGGGAGTCGAGATAGACGTCGCGCAGTTCCGACTCTTCCTCTTCCTCCGCGTCCTCGCAGTTGGTCCCGAAGTCCGGGTCGTCGGCGTCGCACGCGACAATGTTGTCGGGATCGTCCGACTCGGTTGCGGCTGCCAATGTGGACGGCGCGGCAGCGCCGAAGGCGGCTAGCACGACAGCCGCCGCGAGTAGCGCAATCCTTGGTCTCATCTCTCTCACCTCGTTCGCCCGTTGCGGGAAATGCACATCATCGGCCCGCGCGTGGTGCCCCACCAGAGGCTAGGCCCGATAGGACATCGACCGCACTAATCACGTGCCGGAACGGCCGGCTGATTGATCGATGCAGATGTAGGAGTGGATCGGCGCCGTCGAACTCAACGGCGACTGGATCCTCCGGCGCGCCGACGACGCCACCTGGGCGCTGCTCGGCCGCCGGGCCCAGGCGCTCCGCGCTGGCGCGCCACGGCGACCGTCACCGGGATCGCCGCCGGACCTCCCGCCGGCTGCCCCGCCGATCACGCACTGTCGGTGTACCGGACGCGCTGATCACCCTGGGTCACCGGCGGAATGTCACTTCCCGCACCAGGCTTCAGACGCGGTTCACGTGAGCGACTGACGCCGATCACCTCATAGGGTTCTCCAAAAGATCTACCAGAGTGGATCAACGGGAGGACCACGTGATCGACGGAAGTCAACGACGACGGATCCGACGCCTCGCGGCCCTGGGAGTCGGCGTACTCCTGGCCAGCCTGCTCACGCCCACCCACACCGCCCAGGCGCAACCGGATCCGGCGCCCGCGGCGGGCAAGCCGACCTTCAGCAAGCCCGCCGCCTTCGACGTCACCGCGCCGCTGCGCGACGTCGCCCGCACCGCCCCGCGCTCGGTGGCGCCCACGCCACCTCAGTTGCCGGAGGAACGCGGCCCGCGGCTGATCGACCGCGGCCACACCCCCGACGCGGCGGTGCAGGCCAAGAAGCCGGCCCGCACGATCGGCGGCACCACCGCGAACTTCGAAGGCCTCAGCAACCAGGACAACTTCAACGTGCTGGGCGGTCGGGTCAACCCGCCCGACCCGGTCGGCGACGTCGGCCCGAACCACTACGTCGAGATGGTCAACCTCGTCTTCGGCGTCTACTCCAAGACCGGCCGGCTGCTGCTCGGTCCCCTCGCGCTCGGGGATCTGTGGGCCGGCTTCCCGGTCGAGGAGTGCACCGAGCACTCCGGCGACCCGGTCGTGCTCTACGACCAGCGGGCCGACCGCTGGATCCTCACCCAGTTCACCACCCGCGGCTCCGACTACCCGAACGAGCCGGCCAACCTCTTCTACAACTGCATCGCCATCTCCACCACCGGCGACCCGACCGGCTCCTACTATCGGTACGCGTTCAACACCGGCTACAACTTCCCGGACTACCCGAAGTACGGGATCTGGGGCGACTCCTACCTGATCACGACGCGCGAGTTCGGCACCGTCGACCCGTCCGTCTACGGGATCGGGGTCTACGGCCTCGAACGGGACCGGATGATCGCCGGGGACCCGAACGCCCGGGCGGTGAGCTTCCTGCTCCAGGACGGCAAGGTTCCGTTGAACCTCATCGGCGACGGGCTGCTTCCCGCCGACGCTGACGGGCCGAAGGCGCCGCCGGCCGGTTCGCCCGCGCCGATCGTCGGCACCCAGGACGACGGCGCCGGCTACGGCGCGACGTTCGACGCCGTGAACGTCTGGGAGTTCAAGGTCACGTGGAACGCGGCCCCCGCCGCCTCGATCGGGCTCAAGACCCAGCTGCCGACCGCCGGGTTCGACTCGGTCTTCCCCTGCCAGCCGACCGCTCGTGACTGCCTGCCCCAACCTGGCATCACCAACCGGGACCAGTACCTCGACGTGCTCTCGTACCGGCAGCGGCCCACCTGGCGGCTCGCCTACCGGACGTTCGGCTCGTATGAGTCCATGGTCACCAACCAGTCTGTTGAGGCGTTGCCTGGGCAGGCCGGTGTCCGCTGGTGGGAGCTGCGCCGTGACAAGCGCGGCAACTACGCCATCCACCAGGAAGGCACCTTCGCTCCCAATGACACCGTCAACCGCTGGATGGGCAGCATCGCCCAGGACCGCAAGGGCAACATCGCCCTCGGTTACAGCGTGGTCAACGGGACCGATGTCTACCCCGGCATCCGCTACACCGGCCGGCTGGTCGGTGATCGGCGCGGCGAGCTCACCCTGGGCGAGGCCACCGTTGTCAACGGCACGGCCGCGCAGACCAGCCTCAACTCGCGTTGGGGCGACTACAGCTCGATGAACGTCGACCCGGTCGACGACTGCACCTTCTGGTACGTCAACGAGTACTACACCCAGGCCGGGGCGGCTCAGGCGCCCAACGGCAACGGCTGGCAGACCCGCATCGCCAGCTTCCGCCTGCCCGGCTGCTGACCCGGGTTCATCGGGCGGGCGGCCAGCCGGCCGCCCGTCCGATGTTCACGGAACGCTGCCGGGCGGCACGAGACCGTGACAGCGCGGCCCTGGCCTCCGGGACGCGTAAGGCCCTTCAGGGTCCGGTCGTCTGGTATCTGTGGAGCGCAGCTTCGGCGAGCTGGGTGAGGTACTTGTCGCCGCCGGGTTTGTTGCCCTCCTCCTGCACGACCACCAAAGTGGTGCCGATCCGGACGAGTATGCTGTCCCATTCCAGCGCGCCAGAACCGGACGTCGTTCTGCAGCTGACGTGAACACTGTCATCGCCCAGCCGCGGCCCTGGTGCCACTGCAAGGCGGTAGCTGCCGCCGCCCTGGCCGGACGACGCGACGGTGGGGCACCGGCCGATGAACGTCCGCAGGTCCGTCATCGCTCGTCGGGCACCGTCATCGGCGTAGGTCCTGAGGACTTCGTTTCCCACCCAGAGGTCATCGGGACCCGCGTCGTAGCTGAGGGTGGCTGCGGCCATCGCAGACGGAGTCCCGGTCAGCCGCCTGGATTGGTGAGTTGTCCGTACGTCTGGGTGGAGTGTCGGATCAGGTGGAACGGGAGGCGTCGGGCCTGTTGCGGGCGTTGGCGCGGGTGCCGGACCCGCGAGACCCACGGGGACGGATCCATCCGCTACCGGGCCTGCTGGCGATCGCGGCCGCGGCGGTGGCTGCCGGGCAGAGCACGGTCACCGAGGTCGCCGAGTGGGCTGCGGACCTGCCCGATACGGTGCTGGCCCGGTTGGGTGCGGCCCGGCGGAAATCCGCCCCACCGGGACCCGTCATGCCTGGTCCGTGGCCCGCAGCCGTGGCCACCGCTGCTCGGTCCAGGCCCGCAACAGCCACTCCAACGGTCCGTACCGGAACCGGGCCATCCACGCCGCGCTGGCAGCGAGCTGCACACAGTAGATCGCGACCGCGATGAGTACGACGACCGGGGGTGCGACGGCACCGGCGAGGCCCAGCCCGACGCCGGTGAAGACCAGCACGCAGAGCAGCGACTGACCCAGGTAGTTCGACAGGGACATTCGTCCGGCCGGCGCGAGTACGGCGACGACCCGCCGCCCTCGGTCGGTTTGGAAGAACTGGAGCAGGGTGGCGGCGTACGCGGCCGCGAGCAGCGGCGCGGTGAGCACGCCCGCCGCCAGCCCGGTCAGGTTGGCGGTGCCCCCGCCCGACGCGAAGATCACCGCACCGGCCAGGCCGACCGGATAGCCCAGCTGCTGCACCCGGCGCAGGAGCTGCCGGTTCCCGACGACGTCGGTGAGTAGCCGGCGCCGCCCGGCCGCGTAACCGAAGAGGAAGGCCGAGAGGGCAAGCGGCCCCTGCACGAGGAGCGTGCCGAACATCGCCGGCAGCTGGCGTACGTGCTCCGTGATCACCGAGCCGATCCCGCCCTGTAGTGCCTCGGTGGACCGCTGCCCCGCCGCGAGTGCCGTCGCCGGATCGGTGACCAGCTGGGCCCCGCCCGCGGCGGCGAGCGCGAGGATGAAGCCGATCGCGCCGGTCAGCAGTACCGCGGCGCGCAGCGCGGTCCGGACGCCGACTCCCCGCATGGCGAGCAGGACCAGACCGAGCAATGCGTACGTGGTCAGGATGTCGCCCTGGAACAACAGCACCGCGTGCAGGATGCCGAACACGAAGAGCCCGGCCAGCCGTCGCCGGAACCGTGGGGCGAGGTCGACGCCGCGCCGCGCGGCGGAATCGAGCTGGAGCGTGAAACTGTAGCCGAACAGAACGGAGAAGAGCAGGTACGCCTTCATCGCGAGGAGCAGCTCGACCAGCCACCGGACCGCCTGATCGCCCCACGAGTCGTGCGCGGGATCCGAAACCAGATGGAAGGAATAGCCGGAGGCGAAGAAGGCGATGTTGACGACCAGGATGAGGAGCAGCGCCACGGCGCGCAACGCGTCGACGTCGACGATCCGGGAGAGCATCCCGGACGACGCTCGATTCCCGACGGGCGGGTCTTCGATGGAGAAATTCACGCGACTACCTCCAGAACGAGCAGGAATCCGTGTTCGATGACTTTCCTGCGACGCTATGAAGCGGTCTGCCCAGATGACAGCCGGTCAGCGTGAAGATTGCCGGTGGAGCAGGCCCTACCCCAGCGGTGGGACAGGCCCTACCCCAGCGGTGGGACAGGCCCTACCCCAGCGGTGGGACAGGCCCTACCCCAGGGCTCTCGCAAGGTAGGGGACGGTGGATTGCTCCTCTGTCAAGCGGCGACTGGTTGGCGGGTGACGAGGTCGGCCCGTAGGGCTTGGTCGTCCGCCGGTCAGCCACCCTGCGTCCCAAACGGGTCTTCCCCCTCGCCGAGGAGCAGCGGCACGTCGTAGACCGACATGTCAGTCCGGGCGCCTGGCGGTGCGCGGTATCCGTTACCTGCTGTATTCGCCAGCCCAACATGAGGGGCTCCGGCATGCTCTCCTGAAGCCGGCGGCTGCTCATGACGCCTGGCTATCGGGCCGCTCGGTCAGCGGCAAGTCCGGATGCTTCGTAGCCAAGCTGTCGTGACGGTCCGTGGCGCCGGATCGCGATATGAGCACGCATCCCGCGATCCTCACGCGCTACGGTTCGCCGGCTTCCGCCAGGTACTTGATGTGGGCTGCCCGCTGCTTCAACAGTCGGCGTAGGTACGGCGCGATCAGCGCCCGAGCCACAACCGCGCCCAGCAGCCCCAAGGGTGCGACGATGATCATTCGGTCGGTCATCTGCGTTCCTCCGCCGTTGAGGTCCTGGAACTGGTGCTCGTGGCGCAGAACGCGGAAGGGACCCTGCGTCTGCTCGTCGACGAAGCGGTATGGACGTTCATAGACGGTGATTCGGGTGGTCATGCGCCATCGCAGACCGAAACGGCGGGCGCGGAAGGTGACCTCGTCGCCGAGCGCGAGTTGGCTTCGACCGGTGCTGGTTGCGGCTGTCTCCTGGCTGGCGTGCAGGGATGCGGTGTGAACGTCCACATCAAGTTCCAGGTCGAAAACCACGCTCGGGGAGGCACCGATGACGGACACAATCTCGATCAGCGCCCACACGTCCGGAGCCTAGCGTCGGGCACCGCCGCCACGTATTCAGCAGGCCCCGCCGCACGTCATCGGCATCCGGGGAGGTATCGGACCACCCTGGTGCTGCCCTTGCAATCGGCTGGGCAGTCCTCGTGGAAGTTCGCGGACTGCTGGGCACCGGAGAGGAGATATGACAGCCCTACCAGGTTGTCGTCGTCCTTAAGCAGCCGTGCCTCGGCCTCGATTTCCTCGAAGCGCCGCTGCTCGGTCAGCAGCCAACCGAGCCGACGGTAGGAACCATTGTGGCCCGGCTCGGTGAGAATATCCCGGACGAGCTGAGCCGCTTCCTCCAGGCGGCCCTGTGCCGCCAGCAGCCGCACGCGAACGTGCCCCTCGCCGGCGTCAACGGCATCCCGGTAGGCGGCTACCGCCTCGTCGGCGCGGCCGAGCTTCTCCAACATGACACCCAGAGGCCATCGAGAAACACCCTCCGCGCCGATCGCTGACCGATAGGCGCGGACCGCTTCGTCCAGCTGGCCCGACCGGGCGTACACCTTGGCCAGCCGGACCCCCGCCGCCGCGTCACCAGCCGCGATCGCCGTCCAGTACTCGGCGATCGCCTCATCCACCCGGCCCGTCCTGGCGAGCAACGCGGCGAGACGGGCCCGGGCTCGTGGCTCACCCACCTCCACCGCCGCCCGCCACCCGGCGATAGCCTCGTCGGTGCGGCCAGCATCCGCCAGCATTTCCGCGAAGCCACCGTACGCCCGAGGCAAACCGGCCTCGATGGCGGCCCGCCAGAGCGCCTCCGCCTCCTCGACGCGGCCGTTCTCCACCAGCAGGTCGGACAGGAGGTCCACATCCAGCCAGTCCCCGCCGCGGGTCCGGGCCTCGAGAATCGTGATCGCCTCGTCCACCCGCCCCTGCTCGACCAGCCACTCGACGCGATCGTCCGGATCAAGCGGCTCATCAATCATGCCGGCACGATACGACCCGCTTGCACTACGACAAAACCCGATTTCGCACCGTTGCGTTTCGCGTCGGCAGGGTGCGCCAAGCTATTGACGCTCGCGGCCGCCGCGAGTGCGCTACACCTACTCGCTGCCCGGCTGGAGCGGCTGCTCGCCGGCGCGCCGGCGCAGCTGACCCTGACGCCGCAGACGGCGGACGTGCGGCAGGTGGCGGACTGGTTGGTGAACTGGACCGTCGCGGCGGACATCGAGGGCGTGGTGAGCAAGCGCTTGGGCGGTCGGTACGAGCCGGGCCGGCGCGGCTGGTCGAAGTTCCGGACCCGGATCGTCACGGAGGCCATCCTCGGCGGGGTGACCGGCAGCATCAGCCGCCCGGAGACTGTGTTGTTGGGCCGGTTCGACCGGCGGGGGCGGCTGCGGTACACCGGCCGTTCCCACCCGCTGACCACCGGCCAGGCCGTGGATCTGGCGGCGCTGCTCTCAGCGCCGCGGCTACCACGCCGCGGGATGGTGGCCCACCCATGGCCGCAGCCCCTGCCTGCATCTTGGTTGGGCCAGTTGGACCGGCCTGAGCCGCTGCCGTACGTGCAGGTAGAGCCGACGGTCGTGGCGGAGATCGGCGCCGACGTGGCGTTCGAACACGGGCGGTGGCGCCACCGGGTGCGCTACGTGCGGCACCGGCCGGACCTGTCGGTGTACGACGTGCCGCTGCTGCTCGGCGAGGAGGAGGGCTACTTCGGCGACCTGGGGTGAGTGTCCGTGGGTCTGCTGATGAGCAGCGTGTGCTGCCGGATCCGCTGCAGCACGCCTCAAATAGTCGCCTGAGCCCGAGCCGTTTGCATCCGCTTCTGCCGACGAGTGGATGCTGGGCCGCCGCTCCGACAACGGCAAGTCCAGGATCACCTGCCCCCCGACGTCCACGAGCAGATCGAACAGCACGTAATGGGCAGGGCACTCGCGCGCCACACGCGGCAGGTCACGGCCGGCGGTGACGCGACGCTGCAGCTGCGCAAAGTTCGTTCGGCCGCGCTCGAAGACGATCAGCTCACCGTCGAACACGACGCCTGCTGGAATGGATGCGCGGATCGCGCGGGTGATGTCCGGGAAGTAGGTGGTCAAGTTCCGGCCGGCCCGCGACTGCAGGTACACCCCGTCGGTCCCGCGGAAGGCGATCGCCCGCCACCCGTCCCACTTCGGCTCATGGATCAGGTCCGGACCCTCTGGCACGGCGTCGACTGGTGCCGCGAGCATCGGCGCAACCGGTCGGCGCAGCACCGGGTTCGCCGCCGGATCGGCCTGCGGGCGGGCGGGAGTCACCGCCAGCCCCGCCCGTGAACACGTCTCATCGCCCGCCCCCACGTCATCGTGGGCCGCAGGCCGCCGCTCTCGGGTGAAGATCCGTGACAACGAATCCACCAGGCCACGTGCGGCAGCAACCAGGTGTGTTCAGCGGTGGCGACCAGGCAGCTTGGTCCCGCCCTGCGGCAGCGCGTCCGGCCATCTGCATCCGATGCTCTCCCATCTGCACCTGGTGGAACCCGAGTCGGCAAGCATGCACTCGCCCGGGGCGAAGGGGCGGAAATTCGGTCTTGATCAGTGTCTTGTCCACAGGCACGCTGCACTGGTGGCGATCGACACCACCGGCACGTTCTGGCGCGGCGACGACTTCAGCGACCTTGCCGACTACCTCCGCGAGTGCCAGCCCGGTGGCTACCCCGTGGCTCGGGTCAAGGAGGTGAGCTGCCACCGGTGCGGCCTTCACGGTCCATGTCGACGACGAGAGCGGATGCGCGCAGACCCGGTGCGTGACCTGCGGCGACCGTGCCTTGGTCGCGGACAGCGCCGACTACTGGCAGGACGCCGACCCCGAGGAGCGCGCGTGCCCGTGCGGCGGCGAAGCCTTCCAGGTTGCCGTCGGGTTCGCTCTGCGCGCCGACGGTGAGGTCCGGTGGGTCAGCGCTGGACTGCACACTGTATCCGGGATGGCGTTCTTGGTGTCTACGTCGACTGGAAGATCGACTACTCCCCTACGGGTCACCTTCTGATCGGTGGGGCATGATTGCCGCGCTGCGCCTGAGTCCTTGAGGCCAGTAGGAGCTGCCAGCCGATGAACTGGCGCTGACAACGGGTAAGCCGGGTCCGTCGTCGCCGATTACGTACGGTCGGGGAATGGACGTGCTGCTGCGCGGCGGGCCGGGTGACGGCCAGGTGGTGCCCGGCGGCGGGGAGACCGTGGTGTGGGGCCTGCCTGTACGAGATCACGTCCGAGCGCGGTTGCCCGTCACGAGCCAGGGACGACGCCGGCTGTGCGAGACAACACACCGACAGGTCATCACACACCCAACCGGTACCCCGTCTACCGGGGTGAGACCTGCAGAGAGGAACCGCCATGAGAGTCCTGCTCGCCGGTGCCTCGGGCGCCGTCGGTACGCCCCTCACCCGCCAAGTCATCGCCGCCGGCCACCAGGTCATCGGCATCAGCCGCAGCCAGACCAACGCCGAGCGGCTGCGCAACGCTGGAGCCGAGGCCGTGGTGGCCGACGTGATGGACCGAGAGAACCTGCTCGCCGCCGTGCAGGGCGTGCGGGCCGACGCGGTCATCCACGAGTTGACCGCGTTGGGCACCACGAGCATGCGGGACGCGCTTCAGGGCACGAACAGCCTGCGTACCACCGGAACCGCCAACCTCCTCGTGGCCGCCCGGGCGGTCGGCGCCCACCGATTCCTCACCCAGTCGATCGTGCTCGGGTACGGCTACCGCGACCACGGCCCGCACGTGATCACCGAGAAGGACCCGTTCGCCGAACCCGTGAGCGGCAAGCTCGGAGAGGCCGTCGCGGCCATCCGCTCCACCGAGGAGCAGGTGTTCTCGGCCGACGAGATGGAGGGCATCGCGCTGCGCTACGGGTTCTTCTACGGACAGGACAGCATGACCAACATGATCGTCAACCTGGTGCGCAAGCGCCGGTTGCCGGTGCCCTCGTCCGCTGGCTTCGCCAACTTCATCTACCTGGAGGACGCCGCCGCGGCGACCGTGGCCGCGCTGGAGAAGGGACGCGCCGGACAGGCGTACAACATCGTCGACGACGAGCCGGTGCGCTGGGGGGATTACCTGGACACGCTCGCGGCCGAGTTCGGGGCGCGCTCGCCGTGGCGGGTCCCGAGCTGGATGCTGCGGCCCATCCCGTACGCCCACGCGATGATGACCACCTCGATGCGCGTCTCCAACGCCAAGGCCAAGCGCGAGCTGGGCTGGGCTCCGGCGGTGCCGACCTACCGCGAGGGCATCCCGCTGGTCGCGAAGGCGAGCCGCTGAGATGGGGTAATGGTTTGTGTCCGAGGGGGACCTGAACCCCCGCGAGCCCTCGCCGCAGCCGTACGCAACGTCAGCGCCGGGCCGCCGGCACACCGCCCTGGCTCACCGTTTGACCGTGTAACGAACAGGCCCCGGCCCACTCCACCCTTCGCCGCAGTGGAAGCGCGTGGCCCGCCGCGACGTGTGGCTCCCCGGCAGCTTGGGAAAAAGCGTTGATCTACACATGGCGTGACCGGCTGGCCTAGACCTGCGCATCACTTCGTCACCCAGCTGGCACAGCCGATCTGCGCACTACGAATCCGGGCTTCGTTTCTGGCTGGCGTAACCGGGGTTTACCCCGCAGACGGAAGTCGGGACTTCAGCGGTCGCGCTGCAGCCGGCCCGTCTCCCTGCCCTCGGCGTCCAGCAGCACCAGCACTTCGCCGTCGAGCCCAGCTCGCGAAACCCTTTAGAGCCAGTCTCCCACCGGAACGTTGTCACAGCCGATCTGCGTGCCGGGCTCGCTGGTGGCGAGCAGAGTGCCCGTCGGTCCGGCGATCCATTTCCGCGTTGGCCGTTGCAGCCGTCGGAGCCGCGCCATGTGCCGTCGTCGCGAAACTCTACGTACGGTGCCTCGAACCTGTTCCGCCGATCATCAGCGGGTGCCCATCGACCGAGCAGAGTCTCGCTGCGCGCTGGCGTCAAGGCCGCTGGCAGCTCGATCGGCGCGACGGCGCGTCGGGCCTCGTCGGTGACCACGGGCGTAATGGCGGCCTGGGACCCGCAGTTGTGGTGTGCCGCGGCAGTCAGGCCAGCCGCGCGAGAAGGTTGGATCGTCTTCGGCTGCCGACGAGGAGATTCTCCAGGACCACCCGGATGGGTTACCTGTTCTACCCTCGGCGGGTGCGCCAGCGAGTCTTTGCCCGCATCGCCGTACTCGGCTCGGCGCTGGTCGGTGTTCTGCTGCTGTGTGGCCTGGCCATACTGCAATGGGGCGACCCGATCGAGAGCCCGGGCGAGCGTGCGTTCGAGTGCACGGATGCCGATCACCGGTTGGCCGAGCAGTTGGCACGAGAGCCGGTGTTGACGTCTCCTCCATCCGGCACCACCCTCGACCGCAGCCACCAGGCCCCATGCGGAGGTGAGAGCGACTCATGGGGGCGCGTTTACGCGGAGATCGGCTTGCCGCCAGGCACCCCGATGGAACCTGTTATCGATCACTACCGCGCCTTGCTCACGGCAGGCCAGTGGAGGATCGCGCCGGGCCCAGAACCGGCAGAGCAGTTGTGCGCCGACCGGGTGACGAACGGGCAGCTGGTGCGTCTGCTCCTGTTGCATGGGCGATTTCCGGCAGGTCCGCAGAGCTACGGCAAGATTGAGATTGAGGTCAGCTTTCTACCCGGCGGGGAAGCCCTTGGCTGCCCCAGCTGAGGGGGTACCCAGCTAGCGATCCAGGGGTAGCGGTGCTTCAAGGAGATTTTTGCTATCGCCGCTGATCGGTTGACTGCTGGACGGGGAGGGCGCTGCTCCAGACGTATACCCACGGCGGGCCGCCGCCGGCGATCGACTCCAGCGCGTACACGCCGTTCACCTCGGCGTCGAGCAACTCGCCGCCGTACTCGATCCACAACCAGTTCTGATCGATCGTTGCAGGGGGCACGCCGTCCTCGTCGATCGGCACCAGAACTGCGGCCGTCCACCGGCCCTCCGACGCACGGTACGTCGATCTTCACCCACATGTTTTGATCATCGGCCGAGACCTGGCAGCGCCAGGCGTGTTCCGCCAATTGGGCTGTTCCCGGTCTGGGGCTACCGCCTTGCCGGTAGGGCGGCCACGGTGCGTGGGGCCGACGCCAGGTGCACGGCGCCGTACCGCGGGTTCGGGGGTATGGCCACGCCGGTAATCTCCGGAAGCGGCGCGCCGGATTCCGTCAGGGCGCCTGATCGTGGAAGTAGACGGTGGCCGACCACCAGGCACCGTCGGCGGTGACCTCGCTGTGCAGGATGACGTCCTGGATCTCGATGCCAGGCCGTTCTTCGATACTGTCTGCGATGCGGCGTAGCAGCGCCGGGACGCTGTCCTGACCGGGGCCGGCGGGGTTGGCCTGCGAGAAGTGTTTGATGGTCCAGGAATCCGGTTCAGACGACATGTCGGCAGTCTTCCAGGGCGCTCTGCGTCTTTCCGGTGATACCCGCCGCACCCGCTCCACGGCGTCCCCGCCCCGTACCCACGCTCCATTGCTGGCCGTTGTCGCGCACGAGAACCTCCGTGTCGCCGAATCGATCTGCCTGGCACTTCTCCGGTCGAAGGGCACGGGATCAATAGCTGTTCGGGCTGACCTCGTGCATCGTCCCGTCTGGTCCCATCCGGAACGTCCGTGGTGGGCCCATGGCCCGTAGCACCTTCGCGTAGAGGGCTTCACGCGCGGCCTGTTCCTCGCCGGACGGGTCGGTCACGCGGAAGCCGTGCAGGTGAACAGCTTCGGTGTCGACGTCGTCCGGCTCGGGCCGCCCCTCAATGACGAAGCCGAACAGGGCGCGCAAGGCTTCCCCGCCGAGCTTGAGGGGATGGAACGGCAGTGGGTATGGGCCCTGGTTGGGCCAGCCTGGTACGGGTTTGACGGGGTGTTCGCCCGCCCAGTAGGGCAGCTCGAAGTCGTACGGCTTGCCGATATTCTCCTGGATGCCGCCGTCGGGTGACAGGCTCAGCGATCTTATGAGTTCGCCGTCTTCCCAGACCGCGAAGGCAAGGGAGCCGGAAACCGAGTGCATCCCGTGCATGATGATCCGCCTGCCCGCACCCGCTTGACGCAGGTGTTCCGGCAGCTCAGACGGGCGGTCAAGGACGAGCCGCCGGTCGCAGTACAGCTCCACCCCGGCCAGCTTCGTGGCGTACGTGACGTCATCTGGCGGGTAGATGTCCTCGAACAGTGTGCCGTCGTCGGCGGGCTCGACGTCGTAGCCGGGGTGGACCCGGCGCACCAGCGCCTCGGTCTCGGCTCGCTCTACGCGGGCGGCGCCACGCAACGCGGCGCGGATATCTCCATCGGCGAATGCCAGCAGGGCTGTCTTCGCGCCCACGTCGCCCCTCCAGGTCCTCAGCTTCGGACAAGCGCCTGCACAGTACCCGCCGACGAATCCCCGAGTAGGCCCTCCTCGCACGCTGTCTCGCCATGGCGGCCGCCCGCCGATTGACTCTCGGCGGGCGGCTGGCCACGTGCTGGGGTTAGCTACCGCACGAGCTGATCAGCCCGATCATCGCGATGGCGGCCGTGCGTTGGCCATGAACGTTCACCGGCTTGGTGACACGCCGCGCAGCGCCCGCCCGGACGGTGCGACGCAACGCCAACGCCCGTCACCTCGGCGTCCTGGCAGCTCAACGCCGCAAACGTGCCCGCATCCGCAGCGAACGCCAACAACGATGAGGCCGCTCACGACCGAGAGCCGCAAGGACCCATCAAACCCGGCAAACGTGTGGTGGTCGTCTGACGCTCGCCGCGTTTGGCTTGGGAGCGCGTCCGACGGCGGTCGCGGATGCCTTTGGGCGGCCAGGGGCTCTGGGCTCGTCTCGGTCAGGCGGCTGCGCCGGGGCCTGGCAGCGGGTCGACGTCGTTTGCGTGCATCGGCTCGCCGCAGTGGGCGCAGCGCAGGTCGACACCGCTGACCTCGCCGCACGCGTGGTGACGGTAGAGCACTGGCGGGCCGGCCTCGCCCGCGAGCCATTTGTCTCCCCAACCGGCCATGACCATGAGCAGATCGACCAGCTCGGCGCCCTTCTCCGTCAGGACGTACTCGTAGCGCGGTCGCCGGTCGTAGGGGCGGCGCTCGAGCACGCCCTGGTCGACGAGGTGGTTCAGCCGCTCAGTCAGGACCTTGCGCGAGATCCCGAGGTCGGCTTGGAGCTGCTCGAACCGGGTGAGCCCGACCCATACGTCACGCAGGACCAGCGGTGACCAGGGCTCCCCGATGACGTCGAGCGTACGGGCGATCGAGCACGCCATTTTGCTGAAGTCCGTGCGTTGCATGGGGGCAGTCTAGCAATCGGGGTTCCCTTAGGGAACTGAACTTGCTATGGTCACAGCGTCTCTTGAAGGAACCCCGGAAAGGATCACGGAGATGAGCAAGGTCATCAGCGCCCACGCGGTGTCGGTCGACGGTTACATCACCGGCCGCGACCCCGGCGCCGGGCGTGGGCTCGGCGACGGGACGATGCTCTTCGACTGGTACTTCGACGGCGACACACCCAGCCAGGTGTTCGACGGATTCAGGCTGAGCGCGCCCAGCGCCCCGGTCTTCGACGCCCTCGCCGCACGCGTGGGCGCCGTCGTGGCGGGCCGCAACACCTACGAGGACTCCGACCATTTTGGAGGCGGCAGCCCCCACCCGACCGCCCGACTGTTCGTCCTCAGCCACCGGCCGGCACCGGAGATCACCGAGCGGCAGACCCTCATCACCACCGGCATCCAAGACGCGGTCGCCGCGGCCCGCGAGGCCGCCGGCGACAAGGACGTCGGCCTCATGGGCGGCGGCGTCGTGACCGAGGCGCTGAAGGCGGGCCTCGTCGACGAGGTGGTCCTCCACCAGGTGCCGGTCCTGCTCGGCGGCGGCCGGCCCTTCTTCCAGTCCCTCCCCGAGCACGTGCGCCTACGCCTCGTCGACGCCGTCCCGGCGCCCGGCGTCACCCACCTCCACTACAAGGTCGAGCGCTGACCCCCGCCACCGACAAGGTCGCGTCACCCGCCGACAACCACCGCCAGAAGCCCACCCAGAACCCACGACAGGAGATGACCACGATGCTCGACCCCGATGTGCGCCGCGTGCTCGACGGCACCTCGATCGCCCACCTCGCAAGCGTCCTGCCCGACGGCGCCCCCCACTGCGTCCCTGTCTGGATCGGCACGCACGGCGACCACGTCGTGATCCTCACCGGCCCGCACTCGCGCAAGGCCCGCAACCTGCGCCGCGACCCTCGGGTCGCGCTCTCCCTGACACCAGCCGACAACCCGTTCCAGCCGGTCATCGTCCGCGGCCGCGTCATCGAGTGGCTCGAAGGCGACGCGGCCTGGACGATCGTCGACCAACTGTCCACCAAGTACACCGGCCAGCCATATCCGCGAGACGAACAGCGAGTCGTTGCGATCATCGAACCCGAGCGGCAGACGACAGGCGTCGCATGAGCCGACGCTGATCCGTGGCGACTGTTTTCTCTCATGCCGGCCCTGCGTGAGCACCTGGCGGCGTTCGTTGACGACAACCCGGAAATGCCCGGGAGGGCCTCCCGATGCGTGGTATCTAAGATCTCCAATCCGGTCGGCAGTCTTGTAGCATGCGGCGGACGACGGGCGGCAGCCGGAGCGTGGCTCCGGTACGACTCGGCGGGCGGCACCGCCGAGTCGGGCCGCCACGGCTCCCATCAGGTCGGGGCCGGAGTGAGAGAGGAACTGCTCGGCGTGTTCCAGGAACCAAACCGAACCCGGACCGGCGGAAGCTCAATTGGCGGGGTGCAAGGCGCCGCAGGCGGGGTACAAGGCGTCGACCCGCCGGAGGCGTGGGACGCGGAGCTGGCCAAGGCGGTGCGACAGGTCGCTGTGCTGCGCACCGGCTTCTATGTTGTCGTGCTCCTAGTCGCGCTCGGCGGGCAGGTGTCCGGGGCGGTGGAACGGCTCGGTATGCCGTGGTACGTGGCCCTTCCCGCCGTTGGGGCGCTGGAGTTGGGCGGCGTCGTGGTGCTGGCGAACGCCGACGTACGCCGTCGACTGGGCGAACGGGCGATGCTGTCCCGGGTGCTGTCGGCCTGTATCGCCGCCGCGGCGGTCGCTTTCAACTGGCTGGCGCACAGCAACCACCTCGAAGGCGGTTTCTACGCGGGCATGTCTCTGCTCGGTTATCTGGTGTGGCTGATGAACACCGAGAACCAGCGGCGGGACCGGCTGCGCGCCAGGCAGCAGCTGCCACCCACGACGCCGGCGTACGAACCGGTCGGACACTGGTTGCGACACCCGTGGCTGACCCGCCGTGCCCAATCGCTGGCCAAGGCCGACCCTGGGCTCGGGCTCTACGGCTCGCTCGACGCGGCCCGCGCGCAGATTCGCGGCGAGCGGCGGCAGGCGGCGCTCAGCAAGGTGTTGCACCGCAAGATCCGCCGAGCGCTGGACGCCACCACCGCGAACATCGCCCTGGCGGTGTACGACCTCGACGAGATCGCCCGGCGGCTGGCCGAGCAGGCGGACTATGACGGGCTCACCACGCTGATCGCCGCGGATCTGGCACCTGCGCGCGTGCTAGCCGGGAACCTGCCGGCCAGCGGCGGCCGCCGACGGTGGCGCCGGGCCCGTCAACCCGACCCCGCCGCACTAGCCGCAGCCACGCGGCTGCTCACCGTCACCCCGCAGTGGCTGCCTGCCGACACCCCCGAGCCGGACACGGGGACGGCCCCCGCCCCGGACGTCGCCCCCGCGCCGGGCGCAGCCGCGGCGGCGGGCGGGCCGCCCGCATCTCCTTCGATGGACGGGGCCTCCGGCGGCTCAACGGGGCCAGAGTCGGCCGACAACGCGGCGCAGCAGGCAAACGCCACCGAGCAGGCGAGGGACGGTGCCGAGCAACCGGGAGGGGGGCGATCCCGGGCGGCGGCACCGGGCCGTACCGATCGGAAGTCGGAGCACTCCGAAAGCACGGGCCAGCCCACCTCGACCACAAATCAGCCCGACCCGCCCCGCGCCTCCGAGTGGGCGGCGCTGCACGCGGAACTCGCCCCGCTCCTGCCCGCAGCCGCACCGCGCCGAACGCCGCGCAACACACCAGACCGGTCGGCGAACAGCCGGGCGGAGGCATCGGCGACCACGGACGCGCCAGGCTCCGCCACGGAGCCGGCCGACACCGCGCCGCCGGCAACGACCCGCAACACGACGTCAACACCGCGAACCGCAACAGGACGGGCACGTGTAGCCCGAGCCAACGACCCGGCGGACGAGCCAATCGCAGCAGCCACGCGAGAGCTACCCCTGGTGGCCGGGCGGGACCTGCCAGACCTGGTACACACTGCGGCGAGCCGCACCACATCACCCGTCGCGGTCCCCGACGCCGCCGAAGGGGCCACCGAGCAACGATCAGCGTCGCGACCGCGGCAGCGCCGGCGGGACGACGCGGACCCGCGACCGAGCTCCGAGACGGCTCGGCGTCGCCCGAGCATCCAGTCGGCCGAGGCCGGTCGGCCCTGACGGCGCGCTGAGTACCCAGCCGCTGGCACCGGCTCCAACAGCCGTGTCCCCGGGATCTCCTTAACGACGGGCGACGCCAAGCCAACGCGCGGAGGCGTGCCTGCCATCGGCGGCGGTGCGGGTCCCGCCGCCCGGTAGGCCCGTCCAACCAGATGGTGGATGGATCCGCTGCCTCGCAGACGCTACATCGCAAGCGCCATGATCATGATGCCAGCGACGGCCTTACCCGCCGCGATGCGAAGAAGATCAGCACACTCCGTCCTGCCGCCGCCCACGCTACGAAGGAGCGGGTACGGAGCGTGAGGATCGCTGGCGAGCGGCAGCGCTCGGTCAGCAGCAGTGAGCGTGTATCGCCGACGAGGTCTCGCAGCTGTATCTGGCCATCCCCGCGCCCGATAGGTCCTCGGCCCGGCCCTAACCACCGCCGACCGGGATCGGATCCTTGCCCACACCGCCGCGCCCATCCCGATCCAACTGCGTAGGCATGATCCCGCGCCTGATGGCGGCATCGATGTCGTACCCGGCCAGTAGTTTGTGCAGCAGGTCAGCTCAAGTCGGGCAAGTCTGTGCCGCGCCGCCGCCGCGGGGGTGGCCAGCGCGAATTCAAGGAGGTCGGCGATGGCCAGCCCCGGTGTTACGGGTCTTGAGGACCGGGTCGACGCCGTCGACCCGGTCGTTGACGCCGCGCGCGCCGAGCCCTTCGATTCGGTGCAGGCGTACGGGTCAGCGATCGCCGACGTCCGGGCGGCCGCCGCGGCGTATTACAGCGGGCCGGGCATGGTCATGGACGATGCGACCTACGACGCGTTGTTGGCGCGGGTCGCCGCGACCGAGGCCGCCCGCCCGGAGTGGAAGGCCGACGACTCTCCGACGGAGGTGGTCGCGGCCGGCGCTGGTGTGATTGGCGACGTCGAGCACAGTTCGCCGATGCTCAGCCTGGACAACGTGTTCGATGAGGAGACGCTGCGCAAGTGGGCCGTCCGGCTGGAGCGGTTGTTGGGCCGGCCGGTCGGTGGGTACACGGTCGAGCCGAAGATCGACGGTCTGGCGGTCGCTGCCCGATACGTCGACGGGCGGCTGACCCTGGTCGCTACCCGCGGTGACGGGCGGGCCGGTGAGGATGTGACCGGGCAGGCCCGGCGGGCGGTCGGGTTGCCTGCCCGCCTGGCGGAACCGTTGACGGTAGAAGTGCGCGGCGAGGTGTTCATGACCGACGCCGACTTCGCCGCCGCCAACGTGCTGCGTACCGGTCACGGCGAGCCGGCGTTCACGCACCCGCGCAGCGCTGCGGCCGGTACTTTGCGCGCGCAGGACCGCGCCTACGACGCGCCGCTGTCGTTTCTGGCGTACGCCGTACACGGCCTTGACGGCGCCGACGGTGAGCCGGTGCCGCACTCGGTGGCGATGGCCCGCGTCGGGCGGCTCGGCGTCGCGACGACCGCGACCTCGGCGGCGGGGATGCCGCTGTGCGCGAGCGTCGAGGAGGTCATCGCCGCGGTGGAGGCTCTGCGCTCCCGCCGTGGGGAGCTGGGGTTCGGGGTGGACGGGGCGGTCATCAAGGCCGACCAGCCCGCCGACCGGGAACGGGCGGGCTTCTCCAGCCGGGCACCGCGGTGGGGCATCGCCTACAAGTTTCCCGCCGACACCCGCACGACGCGACTTCTGCGCATCGAGGTCCAGGTCGGCCGCACCGGCGTGATCACCCCGGTCGCTGTGCTCGAACCGGTCGTCGTCGGTGGCGTCACCGTCGCCTCCGCCACTCTGCACAACTTCGACGACATGGTCCGCCGTAACGTCTGGGCCGGTGACACCGTGTTCGTGCGCCGCGCCGGCGATGTCATCCCCGAGGTCACCGGTGCCAAGCTCGATGACCGGCCGGCCGACGCCGTGCCGTTCGAACCTCCGATGGTCTGTCCCCGCTGCGGCGGCGACATCGACCGCTCGCAGAAGCGGTGGCGCTGCACCCGCGGTCGGGCCTGCGGTGCGCACGAGTCCCTCGCGTACTACGCCGCCCGCGACTCGATGGACATCGAAGGACTCGGCGACAAGATCATTAATGTGTTGGTGGCGGCCAAGCTCGTGACCGACCCAGCCGACCTGTACGACCTCGACGTGCCCACCCTCGCCGCGCTCGACAGGATGGGTGAGATCTCCGCCGGCAAGCTGGTCGCCAACATTCAGGCATCGAAGGACCGTCCGTTGTCGCGGGTGCTGACCGGCCTCGGGGTACGGATGACCGGCCGGTCCATGTCCCGGCGGCTGGCCCGACACTTTGGCACCATGCAGGCCTTGCTCGACGCCAGCGTCGACAACCTCCAACAGGTCGAGGGCGTCGGCCCGGAACGCGCTGTCACCATCGCCGCCGAGCTGGTCGAGCTGATCGGCGTGATCAACAAACTCGCCGCGCGCGGGGTGAACCTGACCGAACCCAGCGCCCCGGCCGTCGCCGCCCCGGCTTCGGACGGCGCAGCCGCCCGTCCTCTCCCGCTGCAGAGGCCCGACGGAACCCCGATGACCGTCGTCGTGACCGGCACCGTCCCAGGCCTGACCCGCAACGAGGGAAACGAGGCCGTCGAAACGCTCGGCGGAAAGCCCTCCGGATCGGTGTCCAAACGTACCGACATGGTCGTCGTCGGCGACGGCGCCGGCACAAAAGCCGACAAGGCCGAGCAACTGGGCATCCGGATCCTGCCCGCTGACCAGTTCGCCGCCCTACTACACGCCCACGCCACCGGGGACATTGACACCATGAGCAGGATCCTTGCCTGAACCGAACAGTCGATCTCACATGCTGCCCACGGCGTCCAGGGGTCGTCCGGTCCAAGGTTTCCGCGACTTTCCTGCCGCGCGACGTGTCACCGACCAAGCGAAGCCGAGTCATCCACCAACTGAAGTCCGACATCGCCGGCAGCCGGGCGCGTCTTGCCCGTGTAGCCACCGGTACTTCAGCTCGCGTTGGTCGTAGCTGGTGAACCGCAAGCGAAAGGGCCTGCTGGTCAATGTGATGCTCGTGGCATGGCCCCACTACACCCCCGCTACGAGCCGATCATGACCCCGCCTCCGAATCCGGAGCGCCGTCGCTTGTTGGCTGCCACCGTGTTCGGAGCTGTGCTGGTGCTGTTCGGCATGTTCACCGTCGGTCAGGCGCTCTGGCTCAACGCGAACGGGAGCACCAGACAGGCCCGGGTCGTGGCCGAACAACATGGCTCAAAGGGCGATTTTGTCCGCGTGCAATTCGCCGACACGGGCGACGAGGTGAACCTGTGGGCCTGGAGCGGAGAGCCCAAGGTCGGTACGACCATGACCGTCATCTACAACGAAAGCCACAAATGGGCCAAGGACGCCCATGCGTTTGCCCCAACAACTCGCCTGGAGTTCGGGTTCGGCGGAGGGCTCGGTGCCCTCTGCGCTCCCTGGGTCTTGCTCGCTTGGCGCCGCTGGCGCGGCACAAACGGCGAGGTATGAAAGGTCCGCTACCCTCACGACCCGGATGATGAATACCTCGGCCGGGTAGCGGAACCTCACCAAAGCGATCCGGCAGGAATCCAACCGCCGACACCGACCCGCAAGCCAAGCCGACCGCTGACGGGTAGCACTCAGCGGCAGACGTCCGCCCGGACGTGTACACCGCGCCACGGCGGCAGGTCCGCTGCCCACACCCGCCAGCCGCAGGCGTCCCGCCGGGTCTCGAACCGCCACGGGTGGGCTGTGCCGCTGAAATCTAGGCGCTTCGACAGGCAGGGTCCGTCTGCGTTCGTGAGCTCGGGCGACGGTCCGCGCTCGGCCAACGGCGGCTGTCTTTCCCGGCTGGTTGCCTGTCACCGTTGCTGTCGACAGCCACCTCTTGCTGCAGCCCGGGCACACCGTTGCATTCGCCACCCAACGAACACGTAGGCCAGGAGAGGAAACGCGACCAGGAGGGCGGCCCGCCCTACAACCGCCGGGCCGGGATGATGGAACTGATCTGCGACGACGACCTGGCAGCCGCTGTACTGCACACCATGCGGACCTGCGGGGTTCCCGTAGTGCAGTTCAGCACACTTGGTGATCACGTCGCCCGGGACCATCTGTGAGCGGTTTCGCCCACTGCATGACCGGCCGGCTGGTCAGGTCTTGCCGGACCGGTCGCGGCCCTACGGTTCGGTTGTCGCACCTTGGCGTCCCCACAACCGCCACGCTGAGGTCGCGACCCCGTCGCCGGGTCTCCCTCGCGGCCACGCCCATGAGGTTTTCCTCAGGGCTGGGAGCCGCTTTCCAACGGTTCAGGGGGTGGCCGTGGGTCGGCGGTCACCCTCGCGATCGGGACCCGCCGACGCGTGGTTGGCGGTCGGCGGGTCCCGGTCGTTCGGCGATCCTCAGCGCACGTCGTAGGCGCGCGTGATGGTCTGGGAGACCTTGGCTCCCTTGGCGTCCGTGAACTCGACGCGCAGGCTGACCTGCTTGCCGGAGTCACCGGAGTGGTTAATGGCGAACTCTGGGCCTCCGGGGGTGAGGCTCGTCGTGCCCTCGGCCCAGGTCGTGCCGTTGTCGGTCGAGGTCCACACGTGGGCCTCCACGATGGCGCCGGCCGGGTAGCCCGGGTTCGCCTGGACGCGTGCCGGGATCGTGACGGACCCAGCCGCGACCGTCTTGACCCCGTCAGCGGGGATGCCCAGACGCGGCATGAGCATCGGCAGCGGGCGGCTGTAGACGTCGGGCTCCTCGTGCGAAGAGAACGTCCACGTGGTCCGGATCGCCGTCGAGCGCTTCCAGAACTTGGCCGGAGCCCCGACCTTCTCCGTGTTCAGCGTCAGCTCGTAGGTGGCGTCTTCGGGCGACACCGTGAAGACGTCGGACGGGTACGCGCTCGTGGCGATGGTGACACCGTTGCGCTTGAGCACCATGTTGCCGAGGTCGCCGAAGGAACCGCCGTCGGCCCAGTGACCGGCGCTGTCGGCCCAGATCGTCGGGGCGACCCCGAGGAGGTCACCTTGACGCTCGGCGATCATCTGCGGCGTCCCGTCGCTGCCGTTGCGGACGCCGGGGGTGACTGACCCGCCGTACCACGAGTCCGTGACCAGCTGACCGGGGGCGAAGGTCCGGAAGCGGTCGTTCATGACCTCGCCGAAGGGGAAGCTCGAGATGATGGACTTGAACCACTGCGTCCCGTCGGCGGTCAGGTACTCCGTTCGGGTGTTCGGCACCGCGAGAGCGTCGATGCCGCCGACGGCGAACGCGACGGTGCTCGGGCGCTGGGCCGCGGTCATGTCACCGAAGTCGGTCGTGGCACCCATGCTGGAGTACGTCGCCTGGATGCGACCGAGGGAGGCGTCGGCCACGTCGTGCTTCTGGGCCGTGACGAGCTGGCCGTCGGAGAAGAAGCCGAGCGTGTAGGCGTACGGACTCTTGGCCTGCGCCGACCAGGTGAGCGTCACCGGACCGGCTGCGAGCTCGGAGCCGAGGGCGGATCCCTCGGCCGCGGGCAGGGTGTAGACGGGCAGGGGGGCCGCGGTGAGCCCGGCGGACGCGAGCCAGGTTCCGGGGTCGTCGCGGTAGAGGAGCAGTGCCTTGGCTCCGGCGCTCGCAGCCCTCGTCTGGATCGAGGAGTCGCTGCCGCTCGGAATGTGGGCCACGGCAACCTTGCCCGCGACGTCGACTGCCTTGAAGTCGGCGGCGGTGCCTGCACCGACCGAGACGGCCGCGGCGGTGCCCTGCCCGTCGAGGTTGCCGACACCGGGGCGCGGCGAGAGCGGGTGCAGGGCGAGCCCAGCCGACGTCGTCATCGACGAGACGAGCGGCGTGATCCGGCGGCTCCAGTGCCCGAACTCGAACGAGCCGTCACCCTTGGCTACCTTGCCGGTGATCTGGGCGTAGATCTCGCGGGTGCCGGCGCCTGTTGTCATGGACCCGGCGTGCAGCCACGAGGTCGGCCACTGCCGCTCGAAGGTGAGCGTCGTCGAGCGGAGCTCGCTCGGCTGCTCGGTCGAGACTGTGAGCGGGTGCGCCTGTCGGGCGTCGAGCACGATCGAGGTGTCCTTGTCGATCGTCACCTCCGGACGGGCGAGGTAGGTCAGCGACTGCGGGGGCGACGGGTTCGCCGCTCCAGAGGTCGGCGTGAGCGCGAACGACGTGAGGAAGTAGCGGCCGGGGCGGACGGTGTAGGTCTGCACCTTGCCGCTGACGGATCGCCGCTCGCCCTTGGAGGTGTCCGTGTTGACGACGTCGACCGACGAGGCGCCGGTGGCGGGGTTTCCGTTGCGGTCGAGGACGGTCAGCTTCAGCGTCACCGCGGGGGCGGTGGCGTAGAGGTTGAACGCGGTCGAGACCCGCTGGCCGCCGCCGGTTGCGATGATTCGGGCGGTGATGTCCCCGAGTGAGCTGTCGGGGATGTTCGCGCCGAGCTGGACCGTCACCGGGACCTCGACGGTGCCGTGCGCTGGCACGACCACGTGCTGGGGGAGCCTGACGAGCGGTGTGTTGACCGGGCGGTTGTCGTTGCCGGTGACCTTCTCGACGGAGAGACGAAGGTCGACGGGCGCATCGCCGGCGTTCGCGTAGGTGAGGCTCTTAGAGTTGTACGCCTTGGTCTGCGGGTACGCGAACTCGCCTCCGTAGACGCTCGACTGTCCGGTGACCGTTTGGGAGAGCATCCGCGCGATGTCGAGGCGACCGGCGCCGACTTCCTGGGCAGCGCCCGCGACCGTCGGGTCCGCCGAGGAGGTGAGGAGTTCTTTCAGCTGCTCACCGGTGAGGGCGGGGTTGGCCCCCTTGGCGATGGCGGCCGCCCCTGCGACGTGCGGGGTCGCCATCGAGGTGCCTGACATCGAACGGTAGGCGTACACGCCGCGGCCGCCGGCGGCCGCGGCGAGGATCCCCACGCCTGGCGCGGCGATCTCCGGCTTGAGCGCGTGGGTGCCGCCGACCGGCCCGCGGCTGGAGAAGTACGCGGTCGTGTCGGTGGAGTCCACCGCGCCGACGGTGAGCGCCGACGTGGCGCACCCCGGGCTCGACACCGTGTTCTGGGCGGCGCCGATGTTGCCGGCCGCGATGACGAACAGGCTGCGACTGGAGCGCGAGAGCTCGTTGACGGCCTGTGCGATCGGGTCGTCGCACGTTGTCGTCGGCTGCGTGCTACCGAGGCTCATGGAGACGACGTCGGCGTTGTTCGCGACGGCCCACTGCATGCCTGCGATGATTTGCGACTCGTAGCCGGCGCCCGAGTCGTCGAGGACCTTCCCGATGAGCAGCTGGGCGCCAGGAGCGACACCACGCTCCTTGCCGCCGCTCTCGGCTCCGGTGCCGGCGACCGTCGACGCGACGTGGGTGCCGTGGCCGACCTTGTCGTCGGTGCCGTACTTGGATCCGGTGAAGTCCTTGGTCTGACCGATCCGGCCGGCAAGGTCGGGGTGACCGGCGTCGACGCCGGTGTCGAGGACGGCGACCTTGCTGCCCTTGCCGTCGAGGCCGGCCGTCCAGGCCACGGGGGCGCCGACCTGGGCGGTCGAGTCGGCGAGGGACGCGCGCAGGGCACGGTCGAGCCAGAGCTTGGTGAGGCCCTTTCCGGCGCCTGAGCTCTTGTCGGTCAGTTCTGACCACGCCGCCGTGACGTCCGACTTGTCCAGGGCATACGACAGCGAGTTGACCGAGGCGAGAGTGCTGCTCTTGCTGGCCCCCGTCGGCGCGGGCGTCGTGTCTGAGATCGTCCGGTTGCCCTCGTCGTACTGGGCGATGAGGCGGATGGCGTCGGCGTGGGCGTCGTCGAATCCCTCGGCGACGAGGCCGGTCACGTTGAAGAGCTCGCGGTCGACAAGGTCTGTCGCGAGAGCCTGGGCAGCCGTGGCGGGGAAGACGTAGAGGTTGTCGCCGTCGCGGAGGGTCTCGTAGTCAGGAACAGTGCCGTCGACTCCGGGCAGCATCTGGGCGAGCGGCTGGCCGTCCGCCGTGCGCGTGATCCGGACCCGGTCGCCCGAGATGAGAGTGACAGTCGCCGGCTGCTGGCCGTGTGCCTGGTTGGCTGACCCGACGATGGGCCGTGACTCGCCTGCGGCCGAAGCGCCGACGGCTGATGAGGAGAGGGCGGTCGCGGCGATGGCGAGTATGCCGGCCGACGCGAGGGTATGACGTCGCCAGGTGCGGCGCATGGGACCTCCGTGAGGATGGAGCCGGGCACGAGGCCCAGTGGGTGGGGACGGGGTGGAGCCGGGCGCGTCCTCGCCGCTGCCGGCGCCGGAAGTGGGGCCGGTACCGTTGAGAAGAGTGCCAACGACGCCCGCCTCGGGGAACTGGTGCGGGCAGGCGGAGAATCGACATGGCGTGTTCTCGACAGGCCAGCGTGCGCGACGGCCGGGCCGAACGGCGCGAAGGGAGGCCGATGGCCATGGAGGTCGATCTCAGCGCCATTGGCCTGACAGCGGCACAGGAGCGCGACTATCAGTCCCTCGTCGTTGATGGTGGCGGGACCTTGGAAGCACTCGCGGCACGATGGCGTCGCCCCGTCCAGGAGGTCGACGAGGTTCTCGTGTCGCTGCGCGACCTCGGGCTCGTCGAGGTGGTGGCGTTCGAGCCCGGCGTGTGCCGGTGGCGTCCCACGGCCCCGGAGGTCTCGCTGCAGGGGTTGCTCAACTCGCGTCGGCACGCCCTGGCCGTGGCGGAGACGTCGGTGGCTCGGCTGACCGAGATGTTTCGCCGCGACCTCAACCATGCCGACGTCGGCGATCTCGTCGAGGTCGTGCTCGGAGCGGCAGCAGTCGGGGGACGGTTTCTTCAGCTCGAGCTGAGCGCGAGGGACGAGGTCTGTGCCTTCGTCGACGCCCGCCCCGTCGCCCTGAACCCGCAGGACAACCGCGCCGAGGAGCAGGCCCTCGACCGCGGCGTCAGGTTCCGGGTCGTCATAGAGCGGGCGGCGTTCGAGGATGATGCGACGGTCGCCGAGGCGCGGGCGGCCCTCGGCTCCAACGCCCAGGTCCGGGCCGTGGCAAAGGTCCCGACCAAGCTGCTGGTGACCGACGGGGCCGTGGCGATGGTGCCGCTCTCAGTCCGCGGATACGACGCGGCTGCCGTCGTCATCCGGGCCCCGAGCCTCGTCCATTCGTTGGTGACGCTCTTCGAGTCCGTCTGGGCAACGGGGGTCCCCCTTGTCCTGAGCCCTGACGGCTCCCTCGTCGACGGTCCCGCCGCGGGGCTGGACTCGCTCGACGTGGCCCTCTTGTCGCTGATGCTCGGCGGGCTCACCGACGATGCCGTCGGCAAACAACTCGGGATGAGCGGACGGACCGTGCAGCGCCGGATCCGCGCGCTCATGGGCCTCACGGGATCGACGACTCGGATGCAACTCGGCTGGGAGGCGTCCGAGCGCGGTTGGGTCACTCGTCGCTCCGATGACGCGTACCCGTCCTGAACTCGTGCGCGGAGCTGGCATAGGCCGGTCACGTCGACGACGCCTTGGGCGGTGGTCGAGGCGCCGTCAGTGAGCCGTCGAAGCCGACGGTAGGAGCTCGGCGACGAGGCGCTCGACACCCTCACGGATCTCATCGCGGGTCGGCCGAACCGCGTCAACGTCCTTTCCGGCCGGGTCGTCGAATCGCCGCACGCCGCCCGCCAAGAGCGCGAAGGAAGTCAGATACACGCTCGCGGGCGTGGTCCCTGGTACTCGATCCGCAGCCGGATGCCGCCACAATCACCACGCCGGGCGCCGCGGTCGCAATACGCAGACTGCGGCTCGCAGGAGGTTGAACGCGATCACGCCCGACGACATCGCCTGACAACCTCCCGGGTGGGGCCACCGAGGGAGAATTCCGGTGCACAGCGATTACCGTCATGATGCGATGACCTCAATGAAAGAAGCAAAGCACCCCGACTGCTCTGTTCCCGATCTGCTGGCCGAGATGGAACGGAACCTTGCCGAACACGCGTGTCACCTGCACCGTCACATGCCGGGCCCGACGGTCACGGAGACGGACGACCTCCTGATCGCCGACAGCGGACTGGCCGACGACACGTTCAACATCGTCGCGGCGGCGCGGCTGCGTACGGACACCGCCCGCACCCGGGTCAGGGAGACGGTCCAGGCCCTTGCCGCCACGGGCCGGCCCTTCTCCTGGTGGGTGGGCCCTGTCTCCGCACCGACACAACTGGCCTCATTGCTCGAGGAAGCCGGCCTCACGGCGTCGGAGACTGAGACGGGCATGTGGACGGAACTGAACGCGGCACCACCCCGACCGCACCTTCAAGGCCTGGACATCCATCCTGTGACGAACCCCAGGCAGCTCTCCGACTACGCGACCGTCCTCGCCGCCAGCTGGGATCCGCCAGCCGCCACTGTGCGCCGCTTTTTCGCCGATGCCGCCGCGTGGGCACTCGCCCCCGGCTGCCCCGCCCGTTACCTGGTCGGCTACGTTGACGGCCACCCGGTCAGCTCGGCCGAGGTCTTCCTGCACGGGAAGGTCGCTGGGATCTACAACATCGCGACCCTGGCGGCTCACCGCCGACGCGGATACGGCGGCGCCATGACCCTGGCGGCCCTTCGCACCGCCTACGAAGCGGGTTATCGCACGGTGGTCCTGCAGGCGTCCTCGGACGGTGAACCCGTTTACCGCCGCCTCGGTTTCAAGCCGTGCGGCGGATTCACCGAGTACGCCGTCACACCGTGACGTTTTGTCCGGCACACAGACGCCGCATGCGGCCTTGGTCGAGCGCCGTCACCGGGGCGGGATATGACGGCCGCCGCCCCGGACCCCAGGCATGGCAGGGTTCGAAGGAGTCCGTCCCGTTGCGGCAGCCGCTCGACCTGAGGTAGGCAGCGGCGGTCACGCCAGGAGGCGGGCCGGCCGGCACGGCGGCCCGCCTCCTGGCGCATCACGGCCGTTCCGGGCGGGACGTCTGTGCATCCCGGGTCGGAGGCGGTCAGGCCGCGGGCGGGTCAGGCGTCGGCGATCGGGCTGGTGTCCAGCCGGACGTTGTCGATGGCCCAGTACCAGTTGTTGCCAGCATTGAAGATCCGGAAGTTGACCTTCGCCGACGTGGCCCCGGCCGGGACGGGGCAGGAGAGTCGGACGAGCCGGTTCTCCTGGTCTTGGCCCTGGTTGGTGTTTCCGGAGGTGGCGCTGCTATAGTGCAGCAGTTGGACCTTGTCGTCGGTGTCGAACTGGACGGTGACCTCGGCCTCCTGCGGGCTTTCCTGGCGGTAGTGGGAGTCGAAGCCCAGGTGGAGGGTGGAGGTGCCCGACGGGATGGCCACTGTCGGGGTGGTCAGGGTCGAGTCGAACCGGCCGTGGCTGGACGGGCTGCCGGTGTCGTCCCAGTCGTCGGGGTCGGCGACCGCGACGACGCCGAGGGACCGGCTGAAGTTGGGGCGGTTTTGCCCGGCGGGGAACCAGAACTGCTTGGACAGGAAGGTCCAGCCCTGCAGCTCCCGGGTGCCCTGCGGCATGGCCGGCGCGTTGGTGATGGTCCAGCCCTCGGGGGTGGTCCGGGTCCAGCCGAGCAGGCCGGGCCGGCTGAGGTCGGCCGCCGGAGCGAGCGCGGTTGCGACGGACTCGAAGTCCTCCGCGAGCAGGTAGCCGGTCATGACGGGTCCGGTCTTGGCGGACAGGGACGCGGTCGCCTGCTGGATGCTGCCGTTCAGGTTCGCCGTGGCGGTCGCCTTGAGGCTGCCGGAGGTGCGTGCCGCCGAGGCGGGCGCGACGACGTCCCATTCCAGGCGGGCGGCGGAGCGGGCGGGAACGTCCACCGGCGCGCCGCCTCTGGGGGTGGCGGTCCAGCCCGTCGGGAGGGCCAGCCTGGCGGCCAGGCTGGTGAGCGGGGTGCTGCCGGCATTGGTGATCGTGGCGGTCACGGTGACCGGTTTGCCCGGTGAGATCACGGTGCCGTCGGTGCCGGGCAAGCTCGCCAGAGCGGTCAGCGAGACGCTCATCGCGGGGGCGACGCCGGAGCGGACGCGTGCGTCGGCGAGCCTCAGCAGGCCGTTGCCGTCGCCGTGGGCTGCGACCACGAGGGTGCCGGTGGTGGCGTTCGGGGCGGGCGTGACGGTGAAGCGCACATCGGCCGAGTCGCCGGCGGCGACCACGGTCGGCGCTGCGGCGGTCCGCTCGACCGTCCAGCCGGAGGTGGCGAGCAGGGCGACCGAGAGTTGGTCGAGCTTGGCGTCGGTCTGGTTCCGCACGGTGACGACGACCTCGGTCGGGTTGCCATGCACGAACGGCGTGTCGAGGGAGGGCAGCGGCTGCGGCAGGGTGATCGTCGCGGCCAGCGCCGGGGCGGTACCGGTCGCCGGGTCGGTGACGCCGGGCCTGCCGTCGGCCAGGCGGCCGGTCATCCGGCGCAGGAACGCCGGGTCCCCTTGGTCGACGACCACGACGTCGTACCAGCCGTGGTCAGGGAGGCGGATCGGTACGGTCTGGGTCTCGCCGGGCGCGAGGGTGACGGTCTGGACGTGGTCACCGGGGTTGCGCGGGTAGACCGACTCGCCGACGAGGAGTGTGCGGGTGGTGGTGGAGGGGTTGGCGCACTGGACCTTCACCTGGCCGGGGACGGCCTGCTCGATCAGGTTCGCCTCGGCGCCGACACCGGTGCCGCGCAGCTCCCAGACGGACCAGCCGGGGCCAGTGACCTGCAGGTCGTAGCCGTCGGCGCCGTACTCGATGGTGTTGTCGGCGGTCCCGCCGGCGGAGACGGTCCACGCGCGGGGGGCGGTGCCGTCACCGGGGTAGGCGGTGAACGTTGCGGCCGTGGTACCCGCGTTGTCGAGCCGGAGGCGGACGCCGGAGCCGGTGACGTCAGCCCGCAGGGACAGCCGGTACGGAGAGGGACGCGTCGGGCGGGTGCCGGCCTCCTGCTGCGGGAGCGACTGGTTCTTCGGCGGTATGGGGTTCCAGCGGCCGACCGCCGACGGCACCGGGTCGGGCTGCTCCAGTTTGGGCTGCGCGTATCCGCGGTTGAAGTCGAAGGCGGAGGTCAGGTCGCCGAAGACGCTGCGGCGCCAAGCGCTGATGTTGGGCTCCTGGACACCGGTCCACTTCTCCAGGAACCGGATGACCGAGGTGTGGTCGAACGTCTCCGAGCAGACGAAACCGCCCACTGTCCACGGCGAGACGACTGTCATCGGCACCCGTGGGCCGGGGCCGATCGGGAGGCCGTTGAACCAGTCGTCGCTGTTGCCGGAGTCCGGTCGGGGTTCGACCGGGGCGGGCACGTGGTCGAAGTAGCCGTCGTTCTCGTCGAAGTTGATGAACAGAGCCGTCTTCGACCAGGTCTTCGGGTCGCTCGCGATGGCGTCGAGGAGGTCGTAGATGAGGTTGGCGCTGCCGACCGGGGTGGAGGTGCTGGGGTGCTCGGACAGCGCCGCCGTCGGAACCAGCCAGCTCACCTTCGGCAGCTTGCCGTTGTTGATGTCGGACCTGACCCGGTGGACGAGGGTGTTCGGCTCGGAGCGGTAAGCGCCCCGCATGAACAGCCGGCGTTCCGCCTCGGTCAGCGAGTCGACACCCTGCTGGAACTGGGCCAGCGCGGCCTTCCGCTGGTCCGCGGTCTTGTCCCACAGGCCGTCGTAGAACTGCTCCGTGGTGGAGTACCGGCCGCTGACCTTGGAGAGGATCTTCCGGCCGATCTCCTTCCAGGGCCGGAAGTACTCCACCGCGTTGTCGGTGAAGTTGTCCCACTCCTGGTAGATCTGCCAGGAGACGCCGGCGGCCTCCAGGCGCTCCGGGTATGTCGTCCAGTCATAGCCCGCGTGGGTGTAGGAATAGGCGGCGTTGGTGACAGCCCGGTTGACGCCGTCCGGCTCGTAGCCGGTCGTGCCGGACCACAGGTAGTTGCGGTTGGGGTTGGTCGAGCCGTAGACCGAGCAGAAGTAGGCATCGCAGATGGTGAAACGGTCGGCCAGCTCGTACTGCAGGGGGATGTCGCGCCGGTCGTAGAAGGCCATGGTGCTCTGGCCCTTAGCCGCGACCCAGTCGTTCCACCAGCCGTTCGCCCGGGCCTGGTTGGCGTCAGAGAAGCCGTGCGGGAGCGCACCGAGGTACTGAATGTCGCTGGCGGGGCGGCCGGCGTCGACCGCCGCCTGCCGGGCCGAGAACGGCAGGACCTTGCCACCGCCGGACCGCGGCTGCTCGAAGGCGGTGGCCCCGGTGGGCAGACGCAGCGGCGTACGGTCGCCGAAGCCGCGCACGCCCTTGAGGGTGCCGTAGTAGTTGTCGAAGGAACGGTTCTCCTGCATCAGGATGATGACGTGTTCAATCGCATCCATACCACCGGGAGGCAGCGGCGCGGCCATCGCCTTCAGTAGTGACGGGGGCAGAAACGAGAGCGCGGTGCCACCGGCGATGGCACCCAGGAGCCTACGGCGAGAGATGTCAGACATGGTGCGGAGGCTAGGTCGCTCCGGCAACAGAACATAACCCTGAGACGAATATTCGTTGACTATTCAAGCATCAACATGAAACGTTCCCCCGGCTGTATGGCCGAGTTCTCCGTCGCACCCGTCTGAACGTTCGTAGCCGCAGGGGCAACCATCGCAGCACCCTCAAATCCGACGATGGTCGTACCAGGCGTGCGACAGCATCCCGACGTAGCACAGCGGAGAGCGCCTATGACCTCATCATGAGCGCGGCCAACACCCAGGTGCTGGACCAGGAAACGGATGTCGTCGGCATCCGGCAGATAATGGCCCCCTCCAGGTCCTGCATGCTGCCTACGACCTCCCGCGCTGCCGCTACATCAACGAATCGGTCGCCACCAAGCTCTGCCGGCGGCTTACCGTCAGCACCGCCGCGAGCAAGGCCCTGACCAGATGGGCGAACTCCTGTCCAACGTCAGCCTCAGCGTCGCTGCTGCTACCCAGCCCGCTCGGCACTGCTGCGTGGAGGCCAGACCCGCGCGGCACCCCGCCGCTTCTTTATCCGAGCGTGAGCATCGCCTCGGTGACCTCGCCGACCACCGCATCGGGGATCGCAGTGGCAGCCTCCTTGAGGACGAGCAGCCGCGCCCCGGGGATCTCGCGCGCGATCGCCTCGCCGTTGCCGACGGGGAAGAACCGGTCGCGGCGGCCGTGGACAACGAGGGTGGGGACCTCGATCTCGGCCAGGTGCTCACGCCAGCGTGGTGTGCAGTCGAGCCTGGAAAACACCATGCCCATCTGGTTGGCCATCTGGATCGGTGGTGCGGTGCCGGGCGTGCGGTCCCAGATGCGCGCAGCGATTGCGCGCGCGGCGATGGGGTCGTCGCCGAGGATCTCCGCGCCGGCGGCGGCGAACTCTGCAACCGCCTCGCGGTTGGTCCAATCGGGCATCGGACGCGCGAACAGCCGGCTCATCGTCGCCTGGTCATGGTCGGGGAGGTCATCGTCGGGCGGGCCAGGGGCAACCGCGCGGGTGCCGACCAGGGTGAGCGCCGAGAACGCGCCCGGATGGTCGAGCACGGCTACCTGAGCGACCATCCCGCCGACGCCGATCCCCGCGAGGTGCGCAGGTCCCCCGCCGAGCGCGTCAGCAAGGGCCGCCGCGTCGGCGGCGAGGTCGCGCAGGGTGTAGGCGGGCGCCTCCGGATCCGTCGTTGTCGACTCCCCGCTGTCGCGCAGGTCGTAGCGCACCACACGGCGCCCGCCGGCGGCGAGGCGCTCGCACAGCGCGTCGGGCCAGGAGAGCATCGTCGTTCCGCCCGTCAGCAGGACGAGTGGCGCGTCGTCGTCACCGAACGACTCAATGCCCAAGGCGATTTTGTTGGCGTTGACAGTGGTCATCGGATCACCGGGAGACGTCGTAGGTCAGGTGCGTCGCGGTCGATGTCGAGATCACGGTTCGCTGTACCAGCGTGCGCGGAGCTCCGCCGGTGAACAGTGGTGTCCCGGCGCCCAGCACGATGGGCGCGAGGTGGAGCGTCAGCGCGTCGACCAGCCCGGCGTCGAGCGCCGAGCCGATCGTGGCGCCGCCGCCCATGAGGATGACGTCGAGGTCCTTGCCGCTGTCCGACGACGCCGCCTCGGCTCGCTCGCGCGCGGCGGTGACGGCGTCGGGCAGGCCGGTGGTGACGAACGTCCAGTCGAGGTTGGTTGTCCGCACCGACTCTGGCGGCGAGTTCGTCACGACGACGAACGCGGGCTTGCCGACCTCGCCGGCGCCGTAGCCGGACGTGTCGTCCCAGCCTTTCGGCCCGTCGACCACGTCGAAGAGGTGGCGGCCGAGGACGACGGCGCCCGAGCGGACGGTCCCCTCGCGCAGGACCCGGCGGTCGTCGGGGTCGTCGGAAAACGCCCACGTGTGCAGGGCCTCGCCGCCGGTTCCCAGACCGTGGTCGGGGCTGGGGTCGGGCCCGGTGACGAAGCCGTCGAGAGAGACCGAGATGTCAGCGATGATTCGAGTCATGCCAGGGCAGACCCGATCCGCCGCCCAAACTCATCGCTCACGGGTGAAGCGTGTGGCGGAACTCGATAGCACGACGCGCGAGGCGGCACGTCGGACGTAGAGGGAAGATCGCTCCGAGTATCTCAGAGGCGCATATGCAGTCACTGCGCCCCGGACCTTGTCCGGATCGGCCCCACCAGCCCTGGCATGGCTACGGCTGCCCACATCCGCACCGTACACGCCCGTGTTTGACCACCGTGATTACCTCTCGGTCTGGGTCAACTACGCCGCTGTGGCGGTGTCCGTCGGGGGCGTTGCCCGTGACACGAGAGCCGACTCCGTCCAAGTCCACTTCCCCGGCCGGCTACCTCTCTGACCAACCACCACCAGACAACCAACCAGCTACACCCTCACCCACAGAAAACTTGACAAGCCCAGAACTTCGCCCAGAACACCAAGTGTGCGGGAGTGGGGAAGACGCTCATGTCCACCCCGACCTCGGCGATGAGCTCCTGAGCCGAGCGCAGACCGATACCGGTGACCTCATCCAGCTTCTCCACCGCCCAGGCGAAAGGGGCGATCAGCTCCTCGATCCGGGCATCCAGCTCGGCGATGTCCGCGGCCAGGGCGTCGATGCGGCGCAGCATCGTGGCGCAGATGAAGGCATGATGGTCATCGAAGTGACCGGTCAACGCGTCACGCAACTGGGGAATCTTGCGGCGCATCGAACCGTGGGCCATCTCCGCGAGGACCTTCGGGGCACGCTGCCCGCCGATAAGGGCCTGCAGCATTTGCCGCCCCGACACCCGTGCAGGTCACTGATCACCGAGTCCAGCTTGATCTGCGCGTCCTCGAGGGTCTTCTCCAGCCGCTGCTTCTCCCTGGTCTGCTCACGAACCAGGCTGCGCCGGTACCGGGTCACATCCCGCAGCTGCCGGATCGGCTTGGGGTGCACCAGGCTCGGCCGGCAGAGCCCCCGCTCCACGACCTTGGCCAGCCACACCGCATCCAGCCGGTCGGTCTTCGGCCGGCCCGGCACATTCTTCACGTGGCGGGCATTGAGCAGCCAGCAGGTGAATCCCTCCGCCTCCAACAGGTAGAACAGCGGCTTCCAGTAACTCGACGTGGCCTCCATCGCCACCAACTCAACGCGTTCAACCCGCAGCCAGTCCGCCAACGCCAGCAACGCCAGGGGCTGCCGCGTGCCGGCCCTCGCCGGTCACGCCGTTAGCCTGATCACTTCAGAGCACGAAAGTTTGCAGTTACTGAAAGATTGGTCCTAGTGTTGCCCGGTGACCGATGGCAGCACCTCGCCCGCGACCGCCGGCCTGCGGGACCGCAAGAAGCGGCAGACCCGGGCTGCGCTGGCCACCGCCGCGCTGCGGCTGGTCGCCGAGCGCGGCTTGGAGCACGTCACGGTGGAGGAGATCAGCGAGGCGGCGGATGTCTCGTCCCGGACCTTCTTCAACTACTTCCCGAGCAAGGACGACGCCCTCATCGGCGACCACGCCGTCGACACCGCCCGGCTCGTGGCCCGGGTCGCCGAGGTGCCGCCGGAGGTGTCCGCGCTCGCGGCCATCCGCACGGCCCTCGCCGAGGTGATCGACGAGATGCAGGCCGACCGCGAGCTGTGGCTGCTGCGCATGGAGGTCGTCACACGTAATCCGGCCCTGCTGCCGCGCCTGGCCGCGCTCGGCGTCGAGGCGGAAAGGACGATGACCGAGACCCTCGCCGCCCGGGTGGGTGTACCCCCGGACCATGGCTTCCCCGCGCTGCTCACGGCCGTAACCGGCGCCGCGTTCCGCACCGCGATGCTCCGCTGGGCCGCCGCCGGCGGCGCCCGGTCCCTGGCCGAGCTGGCCGACGAGGCGTTCGACGCGCTCGCCGCCGGCCTGCCCGACCCCCGATGCACCCGGTGACCACCGTCCCTGGCGCTCCCTCATCGATGAGACAAGGAACCTGATGTCCGCACCCACTGTGCCCGCCGACGCCGTCGAGGTCGGCACGGCACGCATGTCCCGCCGTGAGGTCCTGCAGGCCCTCTCCGGCCTGATGGTCGGCATGTTCGTGTCGATCCTCGCGTCCACGGTCGTGGCGAACGCGCTGCCGCGCATCATCGCCGACCTGAATGGCAGCCAGACCGTCTACACCTGGATCGTCACCACCGAGCTGCTGGCCATGACGGCTACCGTGCCGCTGTGGGGCAAGATGGCCGACCTCTACAGCAAGAAGCTGCTCATCCAGTTGTCCCTCGGGCTGTTCGTGATCGGCTCGCTGATCGCCGGCTTCACGCCGAACGTCGAGGTTCTGCTGCTCAGCCGGATCGTGCAGGGTGTCGGCGCGGGCGGCATGACCGCCCTGGCCACCATCGTCATGGCCGCCATGATCCCGCCGCGCGAGCTCGGCCGGTATGCCGGCATCTTCGGTGCCGTCTTCGGCGTCGGCACCATCGCCGGGCCGCTGATCGGCGGCGTGCTGGTCGACACCTCGTGGCTCGGCTGGCGCTGGTGCTTCCTGATCGGCGTGCCGTTCACCATCCTGTCGATCGTCCTGCTCCAAAAGACGCTGCATCTGCCCGTCGTCCGTCGCCAGGTGCGCATCGACTGGCTCGGCGCCGTGCTGATCACGACGGGCGTCTCGCTGCTGCTGGTCTGGTCGTCGCTCGCCGGCAACAAGTTCGCGTGGGCGTCGGGCTGGACGGCGGTGATGGTGGTCGGCGGTGTCGCACTGCTGGCGATGGCGGTGTTCGTCGAGTCCCGCGCCGCCGAGCCGATCATTCCGTTGGACATCTTCCGCAACCGGACGGTCTCGCTGGCCACCATCGCCAGCGTGCTGGTCGGCGTGGCCATGTTCGGCGGCACGGTCTTTCTCTCCCAATACTTCCAGATCTCCCTCGGCAAGTCGCCGACCGTGGCCGGGCTCATGAGCCTTCCGATGATCTTCGGGCTGCTCGTCTCGTCGACCGTCGCCGGCCAGCTCATCACGAAGTACGGCCGGTGGAAGATGTACCTGATCGCCGGTGGCGCCATCATGACCGTCGGCATGGTCCTGCTCGGCACCATCGACGCGGAGACCAGCGTGGTCGTCCTGTCGATCTACATGGCCGTGCTCGGCATCGGCGTCGGCATGCTCATGCAGAACCTGGTGCTGGCGGCGCAGAACGACGTGCCCGCCAGCGAGCTCGGCGCGGCCACCTCCGTGCTGACGTTCTTCCGCAGCATGGGCGGCGCGATCGGTGTCAGCGTGCTCGGCGCGGTTTTGGCCAACCGGGTCACCGACCTGATGACCGAGAAGCTCGGCCCGGCCGCGGCCGGCGGGGCTTCCGCCGGCGAGGTCCCCGACCTGTCGGCGCTGCCCGAGCCGGTGCTGCGGATCGTGCAGAGCGTCTACGGCACCGCCACGGCCGACCTGTTCCTGATCGGCGCGCCGCTGGCACTGCTGGCGATGGTGGTGGTCCTCTTCGTCAAGGAGAAGCCGCTGCACACCGTCAGTGGCGACGAACGGCGGGCCCAGGAGGAGGCCGCCCAGGCGGCCATCGCCCACTGACGCCCAGCGGAGACGGGTCCCGCAGCGCCGGCACCGCGCTGCGGGACCCCTCGTCGTTTCCGTGGTCGCGGGCTCGCTGTGCGTCGCCCTGCCGCTGAGCGCGGCCAGCGACGGCTGCGGCAACTCGGCCACCCGGTCGGCGGCCTGCCGGAAGTTACGGGCGCCGTACAAGGCCGAACCACCACATCGCACCGCTGCGTGTGACCATGACCGCCGCGGCGACCGCGTGGCGCAACTCCGTCACCCTCGCAGCGGTGATCGATTCCGACGCCGCCGCGTTAGGGGCGTTTCCACCCGTACCGTCGTCGTTCGTTCCGCGGCTGACCTTGGTCGTGCGCTGCACGCCGCCGATCAGCCGTTTCCAGGTGCGGCGGCCGGACGCCCGATAGCGGCGCTTCGGACCGCCGGCCGGCCGGGATGCCGAGAGGCGCCACAAACGGGGTATGGCCCGCCAGGGGGCGAGGCGGGGACGACGGGTCCGCCCGCTGGCTTACCGACACCGGCGGCCACGCCCGACGGCCTCACCCGAGGGCGGGTCGGTCAGCCCTGTCGCCGCGTCCCCTGCTGCTTCTCGTTCTGTCGGAGGGCTTCCTCGAGCTGGTCTTCCAAGATGATGATCCGGCAGGCGGCCTCCAGGGCGGTGCCCTGGTCGACCATCTCCCGGGCCCGGGCGGCCAGGCGCAGCTGGTAGCGGGAGTAGCGGCGGTGCCCACCGGCGGAGCGGTGCGGATCGATCAGTTTCGCCTCGTCCAGTCGGCGCAGGAAGTCCTGCGAGGTACCGAGCATCTCCGCGGCTCGGCCAATGGTGTAGGCGGGGTAGTCCTCGTCGCCGAACATGTCATCGGGGTTTTTCCCCATGTCACCTCCACGTCGAGGGCCCCGGCGCTTGCGCGCCGGGGCCCAGGGTTACGGGTCAGAACACCATCTGCCGACAGGAACGTCGGCTTGTCGTATCCGCACCAGCCGTCAGTGAAGGCTTCGGGTGCGAGGATCGCATAAGCGTGACCGGAGACCACCTCTCGTTCGATGGAAACTGCGGTGTCCGCCCGGCCTGGATTGACGGCCGACGGCGGGCGATCCAACGGTGTACGGCCCTCCCTTTCCTCTACTTCTCTTTCCCTTACTTGACGTGCCGTCCACCGATGTCGGAGCCCACGCGACTTCATGGCCCCGTACACATACGGCGAACATCAGCTGGAGCCCTGAAGATGCCTTGGCCCCACCTGCGGTGCCCCGTCTCGCTTCACGTCGGGGCTGACGTGCTCCTACTGCCGTTCGGGAGGAGCGGTGATGAAACTTTCGCTCCCCCGCCGCCCGTCGTGACCTCACGGCCGGGCGGTACGTCTGCGTCTTGGTGGCTCTCTGTTCTCGACCTGAAGAAGAGTAACCCGTGCTGCCGAGGGTTTCTAGCCGATTCAGCAGAGATTTTCTGGCTGGTCGTCATCAGGGTCGCCGGCCTGCCAGGGGCCACCAGCAAAGCGGGCGGGTGGCCCTCGCGGACATCACCGGCGAGCAGGCGGTCGTAGCGCTGGCCGTATGCGCCCACCAGTGCACCAGGCCGTAGGCGGTAGCGCTGTGGATCAAAAGTCCTGCCGACCATGTGGCGGTGACTTGCCGAGGAAGATCGTGAAGGTGAGCAGGCCGATCGCGCCGCTGCGGGCATCGGCCGCGGCACGGGCAGTGGTTTCCGCGGTGTGCAGCGTCTGCGCGACGACGGAGGCGGTGAACGTTGTTGTACTTGCCGTCGCGACCGCCCAGGGCGGGTCGGTGGCGGCGTAGTCCAGTGCGGCGGCCGGAAGGAGACTCCCCGTGGCAAGGACGTGCCGGTCGGGCAGGCCGTTGCGTAGCGCAACAGCTAGCCGGTGGGCAGAACTGCGCCGCGGACGCGGGCGTGTTCGTGCAGGTGCTCGGCGAGGCCGGCGTTGCCGCGCCGGCAGGCGCTTTCGGTGTGCAGGCGTGGCATCCCATCCCGGGTCATCAGCGCCGCGTCTGCAGGTCACCGATCGGACCGTGGTCGTCCACCGCCGGCTACGAGTCCCCCGGTTCTCGTCACCCCGATGGGCCGTTACCCAGGTACCAGTCAGGCCTCGTCGGGTGAGGCTAGCGCTTCGAACCAGCGCCCTGCCCGGATACATCCGGTACCCACCCGTCTCGGCTCGGATCGCCGAACTCATGCGACAGCCAGGTGTAGACGGCGATCGAGGTGGTATGCGGATGGCCTGGCGAGGAGCGGAGGCCCATGTGGCTGTCAAGACCGAAGAGCGGGTGGGCATTGCAGGTGTTCGGCCGTTCACGATCGAGGTCCCCGAGGCGGAACTCGAGGCGCTGCGCACGCGCATCAGGGCGACGCGCTGGCCTGAGAGGCAGACCGTCGATGATCAGTCGCAGGGCGTACCGCTCGAAACAAGCCAGGCGCTCGCGCGCTATTGGGAGAAGGAGTACGACTGGCGCAAGGTCGAGGCGAGGCTGAATGCACTACCGAACTTCATCACCGAGATCGACGGGCTCGACATCCACTTCATCCACGTCCGATCGAAACACGAAGGCGCCATGCCGCTCATCGTCACACACGGCTGGCCCGGCTCGATCCTCGAGCAGCTGAAGTTCATCGGCCCGCTCACCGATCCCACGGCACACGGCGCGAGCGCGTCGGACGCCTTCCATCTGGTGATCCCGTCCCTGCCGGGCTACGGGTTCTCCGGCAAGCCGACCACGCCAGGCTGGGGCCCGGAGCACATCGCACGCGCCTGGATCGAACTGATGAAGCGCCTCGGCTACACCCGATTCGTCGCCCAGGGCGGCGACTGGGGCGCGCTCATCACCGACCTCATCGGTCTGCAGGCGGCCCCGGAACTGCTCGGCATTCACACCAATATGCCTGGGACGGTTCCCCCCGACCTCGATGCACTGATCCAGTCCGACATCACCGGGATAAACAAGGCACTCAGCAAGCTGCCCTCCAACCTCTCAGAAGAGGAGAAGCGCGCATGCGGGCAGCTCGACTTCTTCTGGAAGCATGGAGCGTACGCCCTCGTGATGGGGACGCGCCCCGAGACGCTGACTGGACTCGCGGACTCGCCCATCGCACTGGCGAGCTTCATGCTGGACCATGACGCAGCCAGCCTGGAGCTGATCTGCCGGGCCTTCGCCGGCCAACCCGGCGGTCTCACGCGAGACGACATCCTCGACAACATCACCCTCTACTGGTTGACGAACACGGGGCTTTCCGCAGCTCGTCTCTACGCGGAGAACAAGTTGTCCTTCTTGTCCGCGAAGGGCGTGTCCGTGCCGACCGCCGTGAGCGTCTTCCCAGACGAGCTCTATCAGGCGCCGCGGAGTTGGGCGGAGCGGGCGTACCCCAATCTCATCCACTACAACCGGCTCGACCGGGGCGGTCACTTCGCGGCCTGGGAACAACCGCAGCTCTTCGCCGAAGAGCTTCGTGCCGGTTTCCGGCCGCTCCGCTAGCCGAGGCGATTCGGGGGTCTTGGGTACGCGAAACGGACTGACGACTCGAGGGAGAGGCATGGACGGCGCACGGATCCCACCCGGATTCACGGAACAGACGGCGCGGGTCGGTGAAATCACGATCAATTACGTACGGGGCGGTCAGGGTGGGACATTGGTCCTGCTGCACGGCTATCCGCAGACGTGGTTCATGTGGCGCAAGGTTCTGCCGGAGCTCGCCAAGCAGTACACCGTCATCGCGCCCGACCTGCGCGGCGCTGGCGGGAGCGACGCCCCGGCAAGCGGATACGACAAGAAGACCCTCGCCCGGGACGTACACGACCTCCTCGCCCAACTCGGGCTCGAACGGGACATCTGCCTGGTTGGCCACGACATCGGCACCATGGTTGCGTACGCGTACGCCGCCGCCTACGGCGATCAGGTGAGCAAGCTCGTCCTCACCGAGGCGCCCATCCCCGACCAGGGCCTGTATCAGGCTCCGTCGCTCACTCCGAACGGGCCGGGCCTGTGGAATTTCGGGTTCTTCAGCCTCCCGAACGGGCTGCCGGAGCAGATCGTGGCCGGCCGGGAGGAACTCTGGGTGGATCGGTTCACCGACTCGATGGAGGTGCAGAAGACCGGCATCGGCAAGGACGAGGTCGCGGAGTACGCCCGGCACCTTCAGGACGATGCCCACCTGCGGGCAAGCTTCGAGTATTTCCGCGCCCTTCCACAGGACATCGCCGACAACGCCGAGTACGCCAAGACAAAACTCACCATGCCGGTGCTCGCCCTCGGCGCCCAGGCGAGCCTAGGGGACGCCGTATCCCAACAGGCCGCCCATTACGCCTCCAACGTCAGCGGCGGCGTCATCGAGGACTGTGGCCATTGGATCTTCGAGGAACGCCCCGCCGAACTCACAAGCCAACTGCTGAAGTTCCTCCAACCGGCGTGACCTGACCCGTTCGACTCCGGCCGGCCGTAGGCGGCAGTTCCGGTGGCCGTCACGGCCCGCAGGCGCGGTCCGCGGCGGCGGCGAGCGGGTGTGGTCTGCCGCTCATGGCGGCTAACGCGGCCGCCACGGCGTGGAGGTCCGCTCTGATGTACGTGGTGGTGGCCGGCCCGGTGGAGTCGGTGTGCCCGGCATAGGCGCGGGCGACCCCGTAGCCGAAGTGCCGTTCGACCCAGGTCAGGGTGGTGTGGCGCAGCCAGTGGGAGGAGATGCCCTGGGCGGCCACCCAAGGCAACTGCCGGCCGATGCGTTTCCACAGGTGGTCGTAGCGGCGGCTGTTGATCGCCTGCCCGTTGCGGTAGCGCAGCAGACGGTCGGTGGGCAGGACTGCGCCTCGGGCGCGGGCATGTTGACCTACTGCTCGCAGACCAGTACCGACTGAACACCGCCTCACAGCGGGCCTACGATGGTCGAATGCCTGTGCTGGGCACCAAGCTGCACCTGCCTTCGCCGCGTCGTCGGCTGGTGCGGCGCGCCCGCCTCACCGACCAACTGCGCACGGACGGAGGCGAAGGGCCGCGGCTGGTCCTCGTCGCGGCACCGGCTGGGTTCGGCAAGACCACACTTCTGGTGCAGTGGCTGGCGGGGGCCGAGAAGTCGCAGCGCAGAGTTGCGTGGTTGGCTCTCGACACAGGCGATGCCGACCTCCGACAGTTTCTGACCCACCTCGTGGCCGCGATTCAGACCGCCGAGCCTGAGGCTGGTGTCGACGCGCTCGCCCTGCTGGAGGTCGGCGGCGCCACGCCAACCGACGCTGTCCTGGTCAGCCTGATCAACGATCTCGACGTCCTCGCCGGTCCCACGGTGGTGGCGCTCGACGACTACCACGTCATCGACGCGGCCGCCGTCCATGAGGCGGTGACCTTCCTCCTGGACAACCTGCCTCCGCAGGTCACGCTGGCGGTGACCACTCGGGCCGACCCGCCGCTCCCGCTGTCCCGTCTGCGTGCGCGGGGCGAGCTCGTGGAGGTGCGGGCCGCTGACCTCAGGTTCACCACCGACGAGGCGGAGGTGTTCCTCAACGAGGTGATGGGGCTGCAGCTCGAGCCCGCGCTGGTGGCCGCGCTCGAGGCGCGCACCGAGGGGTGGGCGGCGGGGCTGCAGTTGGCCGCGCTGTCGGCCCGGGCCCATGCCGCCGCCGGCTGGCCTGGAGATGTCGCTGGGTTCGTCGAGGCCTTCTCGGGGAGCCATCGGTTCGTCCTCGACTACCTCGTTGAGGAGGTTCTGGACCGGCAGCCGGACGAGGTGCGTGCGTTCCTGCTCGACACCTCCGTGCTCGACCAGCTGACCGGCGGCCTTTGCGACGCCCTGACCGGTCGCTCCGACGGTCAGCCGATGCTGGAGGCCCTTGAGCGCGCGCACCTGTTCGTCGTCCCGCTCGATGACGAGCGCCGGTGGTACCGCTACCACCAACTCTTCGCCGACGCATTGCGTGCCCGCCTGGCTGCCCGGCAGGCCGACCAGGTCGGTGAGCTGCACGCCGCGGCCAGCCGATGGCTCGCCGAGAACGGGCTGCTTGCCGACGCCGTACGGCACGCGATCGCGAGCGGCGACCACGAGCACACTGCCGACCTCGTCGAGCTCGCCGAGGCCGACATGCGCCGACGACGCCAGGACCGCACCCTCCGCGACTGGCTGGTTGCGCTGCCCGGCGACGTCGTCTGTCGCCGACCGCTGCTGGCCACCTTCGTTGGGTGGAGCCGGCTCTCCGCGGGCGACTTCGACGGGGTGGAGGCGTGGCTCGACGCCGCTGAGGCTGGTCTCGACACGATGCCGCCATCGACCGTTCCCACCGCCGGCTCGCTGGCCGAGGCGGCCCGGGACCGGGAGGGCGAGCTCCGCTCCCTCCCGGCCATGATCGCGGTCTACCGCGCCGCGGTCGCCCAGGCCAGGGGCGATGTCGACGGTACGGTTTCGCATGCCCGCCGGGCACTCGTACTGTCCGGGCCGGAGGACCACTTCCCGCGCGGTGCCGCCGCCGGCTTCGTCGGCCTGGCGGCATGGGCCGCCGGCGACCTCGGCACCGCGGTGGACACGTTCACCAAGGCGGTCGCCAGCCTGCACGCGGCCGGCATGGCCGCAGACGAGCTGGGCGCGACCGTCGTGCTGGCGAACATGTGGCTGGCGCGCGGACGCCCGGTCGAGGCGCGCCGGCTCTACGAACGCGCGCTGGCCGCGGCCGAGAGCCACCCCGGCCCGGTGCTCCCCACCACCGGCGACCTGCACGTCGGCCTCGCCGACGTTCTCCGCGAGCAGGGCGACCTCGACGCGGCCGCGGAACACCTCGAGGTCGCCCGCGAGCTCGGCGACCGGGCGTCGCTGCTGGAGAACCGGCACCGCTGGTACACCGCGATGGCCGCACTGCTGCAGGCGCAAGGCGACCTCGACGGCGCTATCGCGATGCTCGACCAGGCCGAGCCGCTCTTCCTGCCCGGCTACTTCCCGGACGTGCGGCCGATCGCCGCGACCCGAGCACGGGTGCGGATCATCCAGGGCCGCCTCGATGACACGCGGGCGTGGGCCCGCGAGCGCGGGGTGACCCCGACGGATCCGCCGACCTACCTGGCCGAGTACGACCAGCTCACCCTCGCCCGGCTGCTCATCGCCGAGGGCGACCCGCGCGGGGCGCTCGACCTGCTCGACCGCGTGCTGGACGCCGCGCAGGCGGCGGGCCGCGACGGCAGCCTGGTCGAGGCGGGCCTGGTGCGGGCGCTCGCCCACCACGCGAACGGCAACGCGGACTCGGCGGCGCCCGACCTCGCTGCCGCCCTCACCGACGGGGTGCCGGCCGGCTACTGCCGGCTCTTCCTCGACGAGGGACAGCCGATGGCGGAGCTGCTCGAGCAGGTCGCCCGCGCCGCGGCGCACGACGTAAGGACGCACGCCGAGCACCTGCTGGCCGCCGCACAAAGACCGTCGGCACCCGCACCCGCCAGACCCGCCTGCGAGGAAGGACTCAGCGGCCGTGAGCTCGAGGTGCTGCGCCTGCTGGCGACCGAGCGCAGCGGGCCGGAGATCGCGCGACAGCTCTTCGTATCGGTGAACACGCTGCGCACGCACACCAAGCACATCTTCACCAAGCTCGACGTGAACACCCGCCGCGCCGCGGTACGCCGAGCCGCGGACCTCGGCCTGCTCTGACCGTCACCGCGGCCGAATCACCACCCCGGTCACATCACATGGTGACGTGTCCTCACCACGTCGATTCCTAACGTGGCGGACATCGCCGGACAGCCCGCCCGGCATCGAACGCCACGGAGTCCGACATGAGCATCACCACCCACCGCATCACCGCAGCCGCCGGTCTGTGCGCGGCCGCCGCCGGCGCCATCTACGCAGGCGTCCAGGTCAACCACCCACCGGCCGACGTCGCGCACATCGTGACGACCGAGATGGCGGTCCGTGAGACCGCCAAGGCCGTGATGGCCGTCCTGTCGCTGGCCGGCTTCGCCGGCATGTTCCTCCGCAACCACCGCCGGTTCGGGGTCCTCGGGGTCGCCGGCTACGTGCTGCTGACCGTCGGATACCTCGCGATGTTCGCCAACCAGGTCATCGTCGCCTGCGTCCTGCCGACCGTGGCCAAGACGCGCCCGGGCTACGTCCAGGACTATCTTGACGCCGCCATGGGTGGCAGCCCGAGCGGCGATATCGGCGGCATGACCGTCCTGTTCGGCATCACCGGCATCGGCTACTCGCTCGGCGGCCTGCTTTTCGGCATCGCGCTGTTCCGAGCGGGCATCTTGCCCCGCTGGGCCTCCCTGCTGCTGGCCTATGGCACCGTCTCCGCGCTGGCGCTGTCCTTGCTGCCGGAGTCCTTCGACCGCCCGTTCGCGGTGCCCACCGGCGTCGCGCTGATCGGCCTCGGCATCTCGCTGTGGCGTGACGGGCGCCGGCGGGTCGACGCCGCCGAGGCGGTCGACGCCCGGCCCACGGTCCACGCCGACGTCGCCGCGGTCCGGTGAGCACCCGGAAACGGAGCTGGCCGGTGCCGATGGCGCTGGTCGCCCTAAGCGCGATCCCTCTGACGGCCGGGACGCTGCGGCTGATCCAGCTGGCCGGCGGCCCGGCCGTCATCCCCGCTGACCACCGGTTCACCGGCCTCCCGCTCCCGCTCGTGGTGCACATCGTCGGCGCGACGATGTACGCCCTCCTCGGGATCCTGCAGCTCGTGCCACGGTTCCGCCGCCGACACCTGGCCTGGCACCGCCGTGCCGGCCGAGTCCTGGCCGTGGCCGGCCTGCTGGTGGCGACCTCGGCTCTCTGGATGACGCTGTTCTACGAGGCGCAGCCCGGCACCGGCGGCCTGCTCTACGTGCTCCGCCTGGTCTTCGGGTCCGCGATGGCCGCCTGCCTTGTGCTCGGCTTCACCGCCGTACGTCGCCGCGACATCGCGGCCCACCGGGCGTGGATGATCCGGGCGTACGCGATCGGCCTGGCCGCCGGTACCCAGGCCTTCACCGAGGGCATCGGCGGCGCGATCTTCGGCGCCGGCGTGCTCGCCGCCGATCTCGCCAAGGGCGCCGGCTGGGTGATCAACCTGGCCGTCGCCGAGTGGGCTCTTCGAAGTCCCGCCCGTCCGCGCCCCGCACTCCCCACAGGTCCTCAGCAAGCTGGAGCGCCCTCATGAACACCGCCCCCACGACGTACGCGATCCGCGTCGACGGCCACCTCGACGACCACTGGTCCGCCTGGCTCGGCCAGCTCGACCTGACCCGCGACGACGACGGCACCACCACCGTCACAGTCTCGGTCGCCGACCAAGCGCAGCTCCACGGTGTACTCGCCGGACTGCGCGACATCGGCGCCGTCCTCACTGAGCTCCGCACCACCGGTACGCCGGCTCCCATCTGCCCGTCGGTGCTCGAGCGCCCATTGCAGACCGAGCGCCTCACCCTTCGTCCCGCCGCCGCCGACGACGCCGACCCGACCTGGGCGTTCCGTCAGCTCGAGTCGGTCAACGAGTGGCTCACTGGCTGCCCCGCGGACCTCGAGGGCTACCGCGAGCTGTTCTCGAAGCCTGCCCGCCTCGCGGCCACTGTCATCGTCACCCTCGGCCACGACCCCGAGGCCCCGACCATCGGCGACTTCATGCTCCGCCGCGAGGACGCCTGGGCCCAGCTCGATGTCGCCGACCAGGCGCGCGACATGCAGGCAGAGCTCGGCTGGGTCCTCGATCCCGCCTTCACCGGCCACGGCTACGCCACCGAAGCCGTACGTGAGCTCCTCCGCTACTGCTTCGAGGACCTCGGCGTGCGCCGGGTCACCGCGAACTGCTTCCTCGGCAACGACACCTCCTGGCGCCTCATGGAGCGCGTCGGCATGCGCCGCGAATTGCACGCGGTCCGCGAGTCACTGCACCGGTCCGGCCGCTGGCTGGACACGGTCGGCTACGCCATCCTCGAACAGGAGTGGTCGCCGGCCTTAGCAACGCCCCCTTATGGCCGCGAGGCGGAGTCACCGTCACAAGCATCGGCGCTTCCACCGCCTGCGACCGTGGCGGCCCCAAGGTCGCCGATGTCGGTCCCGGCCCCGACTGGATCTGCATGATCCACTTCAACGACGACCACGGCCAACCACAGGACGGCAAGTTCGAGGTGCAGGTCAAAGCCGACGCCACCTACGTCGCCGGCGGGCCCTCGAAACTCATCGGCCAGGCCACCCTGACCGACAGCCACGGCCACGACGTGCCCAACCCCGTCTTCGAATTCGACGGCGCCTTCGACCCCGACAACTGAACCCGCGACCCGCTGGGCCTCCGACCCTCAGGTCGAAGCCCAAGCGGACCGTCCGCGCTTGCACCAACGCACCGAGGAATGGAGGCTGGCTGATCGACACGGCGGGGGATGTGCTCGGTCAGGTGGTGTACCCCATGCCCGAATCGGAGGCACCGATGCCGCCCAGTGACAGCACCCGGCTCAGACGGGACCGCCACCGGCTCCAGCAGGGTCGGCCATATAGCGGGTACACCGATCTGCACCGTGATTGGCCGCGGCATCTATTTGGCGCTGCGTGTGTAGGCGGCCAGGATCGTCTCGGATATGAAGTGTGGAGCGTCTGCCTGGTCCAGTCGGCCGGCGGCCACATCGAGGGCTGCGCCGTGCAGGACGTGGTGCAGGACGTTGACCAGCCAGTCGGCTGGGAGATCGGTGCGGAAGACCCCTTCGGCTTGGCCGCGTCGGATCAGGTTGTCGACACGCTGTGCGGGTTTGGCGTGGAGTTCCTGCAGCCGTCCGGGCGGTAGCGACGTCTGAGCCGCTTCGAGGACAGCGGTGGCCTGGGCGAGCAGCAGCCAGCTTGATCTGATCAGGACGTTGAGCGCTTCCCGCGGGTCGCCCGTAAGGTCCAGGCCCCCGAGAACCTTTTCCCCTTCGGAGAGAACCCGCATGACCGCGGCCTCAACCAGGGCCTCTCGTGACGGGAAGTGCCCGTACAGAGTCACCCGGCCCACCCCGGCCGCCTGAGCGATTTCGCTCACGCTGGCGTCGGCGTTTCGGCTCAGGCAGGCCACGGCTGCGCCAAGGATCTTGTCCACGTTCTGGCGGGCGTCGGCTCTGCGGGTCCCTGGGTGAGACATGCAACCCCTTCAAGTCAAACAGGCATGTACGAGTTATCGTAGCGCGCACAACTCGAACACATCTGTTCGACTTACTGAAGGAGCTAATCGTCGTGGTCGAGTCCTTGACCGCAGCCAGTCCGCCCCGCAAACCCCACCCGCAGCGCTGGAAGATCCTGGGGCTCGTCGGTATCGCACAGCTGATGCTGATCCTGGACGTCACCGTTGTCGCGATCGCCTTGCCACACATGGGCGCGGACCTCGGACTGCAGCGGGGAACCCTCACATGGGTGGTGAGCGGATACACCCTCACCTTCGGAGGCCTGCTCCTCCTCGGAGGCCGCGCCACCGACCTGTTCGGGGCCCGACGCCTCCTGCTCACCGGGCTCCTGCTGTTCGCCGCCGCGTCCCTGACCGCAGGCCTCGCGACCACCGGGCCCATGCTGTTGAGCGGTCGCGTCGCGCAGGGCCTCGCCGCAGCGATCCTGTCCCCCGCCGCGCTGTCACTGGTCGTCACCATCTTCGAGGGCGACGAGCGCAACAAGGCCCTCGGAATCTGGTCGGCGCTCGGCGGCAGTGGCGCCGCACTCGGGGTACTGCTGGGCGGCCTGTTGACCGCCGGACCGGGCTGGCCCTGGGTGTTCTACGTCAACGTGCCGGTGGGTCTCGTGCTGCTGCTCATGCTACGAACGCAACTCCCAGCACAGCCGCCGGCGGGCGTACGGGCCCGACTCGACGTGCCTGGCGCGGCGCTGGTGACAGCGGCCACCGGATCCCTGCTGTACGCCGTGATCGGGGCCGGAGACCGGGGCTGGGGCAGCGCGACGACCCTGGCGCTCATAGCGGCCGCGGTGCTCCTCTACTGCGCGTTCGTCGCCCGTCAGCGTCTCGCCGCCAGCCCGCTCATGGACGTACGGCTGCTGCTGCACCGGCCGGTGGCGACCGGGGCGCTGCTGATTCTCGTCGCGACCGCTCTCATGATCAGTGTCTTCTTCCTGGGCACGTTCTACCTGCAGGACCACCGGGGGTACACCGCGCTCCAAGCCGGCCTGCTCTTCCTGCCCGCGGCGCTCGCGACCATGGCCGGGGCGAACGCCGCAGGCCGGGTCATCGGCCGCACGGGACCGCGCACCCTCGGCGTCCTGGGCCTCCTCGGCGCCGCAGCAGGCATGGCGATCCCCGCCCTGTGGGACGGGACGGCGGCCATGGTGGCCGGGGTCAGCGTCGCCGCCGCAGGAACCGGCGCCGTCTTCGTCGTCGCCTCCGCCACCGCATTGGGACAGGTCACCCCACAGGAATCCGGACTCGCCTCCGGAATCATCAGCACCTTCCACGAGTTCGGTGCGTCACTCGGCGCCGCATTGGTATCGAGCATCGCCGCGGCGAGCATCACCGGAGCCAGCACGACCGGCTTCACCCGCGGCTTCACCACCGGCGCCGTCCTCGCCACCGCCGCTGCTGTCCTAACCCTGATCCTCACGCCAAACCGCCGCTCCAACGACTGACCCGCCGCGGGGCGCCGGTGGCGACTCCATCGGTGCCCCGCCCTACCCTCAGCGAGCACCAACCGCGAGAACATGCAGGCCAATCGGCGCTGTTGCGGAGGCGGCTGGACCGCGGCTACTCCTTCCCGCACTCGACGGGGCTCAACGCCACGTGACGGCTGGGCGTACCCGCCAGCGGGCTCGACGTGTCCGCCCACGTGTTGCGGCTCGTCGACACACGACGGTGCCAAACACCGCCTCGTCGTCACTATCACCAGAACGGACAGCTCGTCGGCGCACTCACCGCCAACCGGACCAGCCGGCTCGCCACCTTTCGTGCAGAGGAGAGCCAGCGCCGTCTCACCAGCATGCACCCGTCTCCCCTACCTGCTAAGGAGTGCCAAATGAGCACGCCCCGTTCACCGCCCAGGCCGCCGTCGAGAGGGTGCGGATCGCGCAGGATCTGTGGAACAGCCGCAATCCGGAGCGGGTGCCCAGCCCCGTCGACCGGATCTGGGGCATCGGACTCGCCGCCGATGACCCCCGCGCCACCGACCCCACCCGCAGGGGGGCTCAACCTCCTCGGCTTCACCCTCATACATACCCGCGACCAGCTACACGATTACAGCCGGTGACTGCCACGCCTTCCGGACTACGGCCACCGCCCCGATCAAGATTCGGAGGCCAGCGGTCGCGGCTCATGGGCGCACCGGACGCCACCCGACCGGGGGCGCTGCCCTCGTGGCACAAACAGCAGCGGCCGAACACGCCTGCTGTCCTGACGGCCAGTCGCGCGGCTGTCTTGGCCGGGCCCGAACCGCTCCTATGCGATCTGCCCCGGCCACCTCAGATGCCACAGGCCATCTCGGCCGCTGTTCAACAGCGCGCAGGCGGGCTCAGGTTGCGGTAGCGACACAGGCGGTTGAGTACGTCAGCTCGTGGCGCTCGACATTGCCGAACACCTGCCGCAGGGCCGCCATCGTCTCGCCCCACCACGTTTCCGGCCGGGCAAGGGCACGCTGAACCCGCCGGGGTGAATGGGCGGAATGCCAGGCGATCAGAAGGGTACCGCCGGGGCGCAGCACCCTATGAACATCGGCCAACGCCGCCTGCAGGTCAGGCCACATCGGGACCGTGTTGACCGCGACGACATGATCAACGTGGCGGTCGGGAAACGGCAGCGCTCCCGCGGCGCCCAGCCGCAGATCAGACCGCTCGGCGGCGCCGAGACGACGCAAACGGCGACGGGCTTGCCCCACCATGACCGGGGAAGGGTCCACCCCACACACCTGCGCGAGCGGGTCGCGGGTCACGAGTAGCTGAAGCAATTGACCCGGGCCGAACCCGACTTCGCAGCTGCGAGCCCCCGGGACCGGCGGTAGCAGACCGAGTATCTCTCGGTGAGCGGAGTCGTCACGGCCCATCACCCAACCGGCCAGCCATCCAAGCGGCCCGGACGGGATCTTGAACGGGTTGAGCGTAGCGCGAGGGAGGTCATCGGCCATGACGTCCACCTTGTCGCTCAACCTGGGTGAGGTCAAATGGCCGCATGCTCACTGTCGGACAGGCCGCCACCCGGCTGGGACTGCGAGTATCCGCGGTGCACTTCTACGAGCGGCGTGGCCTACTTCCCGTAGTACCGCGAGTGGGCGGGCAGCGCCGCTACAGCGACGAACACCTGCGGCGGCTGGCGTTCGTGCAGCTGTGCCAGGAGGCCGGACTGTCGCTGGACGAGACTCAGGTGCTGCTCACCTCCCGCGCGGCCATCTGGCAAGAACACGTACGTGCTCGTATCACCCAGCTTGGGGCTGATATCGCACGGCTGCAACGCGCCCGTGGCTACCTCGCCGGGTCGCTGCGCTGCCCGGCCGACCACCCCGCCGTTGAGTGTCCCCACGTGCAGCGAGAGCTCGACGATCGACTGGCCGCGGCCGAGCCACCCATCCCCCGCTGAGGTTTGGCCCGAGCGTCACTCGGCATCGAACTGGCGCCGGCGCCCCCATTCAGGCCGAAGACGGGGCGAGGGCGACGAGGGCGGTCGCGGTGGGCACCTCGCCGGCGGTCAACGACTCGAGTTGCTCGGCGCGGTTGGACAGTACGACACGAAAGCGGGCGGGCACCGTCGGCGCCCGCCCGCTTCTTCGCGAGGGTGTCAGTTGAGCAGGAACGTCTGGGTCTGCGGGTTGAGCATCGGCAGCTTCTTGGCGCCGGCCGTCTCCGGGCCGCTGTACCGGATCACGTCCACGCCGCGCGAGATGTCGTTGGCGACGATCAGGCCGTTGTACCAGTAGGTCGACCACTGGTTGGACTGCATGTCGTAGTAGCCGATCTCCTTCGGGTTGCGCGGGTCGGTCAGGTCTACCACCGAGGTTCCCGAGCCGTACGCGGAGGAGACGAGGATGTTCCGTCCGGCGACCGGCACGAAGTTGAAGTTGTGGTACGTGTTCGGCTCGGCGCGCGGAATGCGCAGGTGGCTCAACGGGACGCTCGGGTTGTCGACCGCGTACGTCCAGAGCGCCCCGAACGGCTCCTGCGCGGGCCCGAAGTACTCGTCGCCGAAGGTCACGTACTTCCCGTCGTTGGTGAACGCCGCGCTGTGCCAGATGTCCACGTCCGGCGTGTCGACGTTGGCGATCACCCGGGGCGCCAGAGGGTTGCTGATGTCCCAAAGCTGCCCCTGTGACAGGCAGGCCACCGCGGCCAGCTTGCGCGGGGTCAGGACCTGGATGTCGTGGCAGGCGAAAAAGTCGCCGGACGCGCCGGCCATGAGGTCGATCCCCTTGACGGTGGGCTCGGCGACAACCTTCGCGGCGAGGCCGGCGGCGGCGTCGCCACCCGGCACGTCGATCACCGAGATCCGCTCGAACGGGGCCTGGCAGTCCGGCCCGATGTTGCTGGCGCTCAGCGGGTACGACGCGACGTAGATGTAGGTGCCGCCATCCTCGCGGGGCACGAGGGTGTGGGTGTGCGAGCCGCAGTCGGTCCGGATCGCCTGCAGGAACCGCGGTGCCCTCGGGTCGCTGACGTCGAAGACGCGTACCCCTTCCCAGGCGCCGGGGGTGGACGCGGTGACGTTGCGGGATCCTTCGCAGCCTGGCGTGCTCTGCGGCGTGTCCACGGACAGGAACAGCAGGTCACCCCAGACCGAGACGTCGCCCTGGGGGCCGTTGCAGTGCACGTCGGCCAGCGCGACCGGTGCGCCGGGCTCGGAGATGTCGATGATGCGGAAGCCGCCGTAGTGGCCGGCGTAGACGAGGCTGCCGGAGAAGGCGAGGTCGGAGTTGACGCCACCGGTGTGCGCGTCGGTGGAGAGCAGGTGCATGTTGCGGCTGTAGCCGTCGGCCGGGCTGCTCGGCGGGGGCGGCGGAACGGACCCGTCGTCCCACGGCTCGTGCGCCTCGGCAGGAGACGCCATAAGGGCAAGGAGGACCGCCGCACCGGCGACGGCGAGTGATCGGATTCGAGAAGGTGTACGCACGGCGCTCCCTCACGTCGGACGTGTCGCCACATGACGCGATCACGCAGGTGAAGATCACCTTGTCAAACATTTCCACCTATCGCTAGCCCTTCGATGGAAATGGCCCTGGTCCGGGGCCTGCTGACGCCTGACCACGTCGCCAACAGCGCACCGCTGACGGATCCGCGCAGCCGGGGCGAGCTACTGTGCCGGCCAGGAGACCGAGGCGAATCCGCCTACCGTCCGTTCACCCCCCAGCAACGTTCGAGCCAGGGTGGCGGGTCAGCCTGCGGGCCGGCGGGCGACCAGATCGATCGCAGGGCTGTTCATACGCCTCGGACGGAGCCGGAGGTTGACGTCGCTGAACCCGGCCCGCTCCACATCCTTGGCCAACTGCTCGGGTGAGGTGTGCAGCACGTGGCGGTGCACCGTAATCGCCAGCCGCCCGCCGGGCCGCAGCACGCGGTACACCTCAGCAGGGCCGGCCTGCTCGTCCCAGAGCATCACGTTGTTGACCGAGACCACGGCGTCCACGCTCCGATCGGAGGGATCTCCACCACGCCAGCGGCCACGCCGCGGCGCAGCGGGCAGCAGCCAGTTGGCGCATGGTCGCCGAGGGGTCGACGCCAACCACGCGTCCGGTCGGGCAACACGGTCGGCGGCAAGAGCGAGGCCGACGCCTGGCCCGTGTCCAACGGTGGCCTGCCGGATGGCTTGCCGGACGGGTTCGGTGATCGTGACGCCGACCGAGAAGCGGATGTCGAGGTGCTGCTAGCGCAGGCCACGGATACGGATGTGGACGAGGAAGCGGTGGCTGGAGCCGGCCGAATCGCAGCGGAGCAGGATCGGGGTGCCGTGCCGATGCGCGTCGGGGATCTGGGCGAGGGTGTGGTCGAGGACGGTGATGTGGTCGGCCGTGGTGCTCGATCCGGCTCGGCCTTCGCGGAGCATCCCGGCGAGGGCTTCGCCGGTGTTGTCCAGGAAGCAGAACAGCGGGTGGAAGCCGAAGGTCTTCTTCCAGGTCCGGGTCGCTGATTCCTTCTCGGAGTGGCGGATCACGATGGACGCGTCCACGTCCAGGACCAGTCCCGGTACCTGCTGACCGGCCACCATCGGCGCGGGCAGATCGCCGCGGGTCTCGGCGTGCTGGGCCCAGGCGACCTCCCGTGCTTGGGCTCGGGCCGCGCGTAGCTCGGCCCGGCCCGCCTCGTCGAGCTGGGCGAGTAGCCGCCACCCGGTCGGATCGGAGGCGACCGGCCCGAACAACCCGCTCTGGTCGCGCAGCAAGGCCAGATCCACGGCGATCCGGCCCGGGTCGTGTCCGCGCTGCCGCTGCCGCGGCCCGGCGAGGGCCTGGCTGAACACGCTGGTCAGACCGGTTGCGTCCGCGAGATCGGCCAGCAGTCGGGCACCGGCGTGGTTGACCACGCCGCGCCCGCCACCGGTGACCACAATCTTTGGACGTGTCGGGGTAGCCTTCACCCCGCAGGTGCCTTCCGTGACGGGACGATCAGGACTCTCGACAAGCCCTATTTTCCCAGATCAGAAGGCACTTCTGCGTTTCCAGCCCAGCCCATGGACAGCCGTTAACGAAGGGCTGAGGCTAGTGCCCCGGCGGTAGCTGTTGGATTCGCTGGTAGCGGGTTGAAAGATTCGCGCGGCATTGGCGGTGCTGCACGCCTTCGGGTTTGACCACCGGGACTATCTGATTTCCGTCTATCGATCGCCAGGCGGTTGCCGTGCGCTGTTCACCTCACGCTCCGCCGCCGTATAGAAAACCACCATTATGTTCTCGGTACCCGATTTCGAGGAGGGTTCATGGATCGGCGCACACTACTGAGGGCGACGGTAGCCGGAGCGGGTGGTTTGGTACTGCCCTTCACGGCATGGTCCACCGCGTACGCAGCACCGGCACAAAACGCCGCCAGCCCCTACGGCCCGTTGCAGGCCGCCGACGCCAACGGCATTCAACTGCCGGCCGGCTTCACCAGCCAGGTCATCGCGCGGTCCGGTCAGGTCGTGCCCGGCACCTCGTACGTCTGGCACAACGCGCCGGACGGTGGTGCCGTGATCCCGAGCGGCAGCGGCTGGATCTACGTGTCCAACGCCGAGACCAGCGCCACGTCGGGCGGTGGCGCGTCGATGATCTCGTTCAACTCCAGCGGCCAGATCACCGGCGCCTCCCGCATCCTGTCCGGCACCAACAACAACTGTGCCGGCGGCAAGACCCCGTGGAACACCTGGCTGTCCTGCGAGGAGATCAGCCTCGGCCGGGTGTGGGAGACCTACCCCCTGGGCGGTACGGCCGTCGCACGACCGGCCATGGGCCGGTTCAAGCACGAAGCCGCCGCCGCCGACCCGGTCCGCAAGGTCATCTACCTGACCGAGGACGAAACCGACGGCCGGTTCTACCGGTTCGTCCCGACCACCTGGGGCGACCTCTCCGCCGGCACCCTGCAGGTCCTGGTGGCCGGCACCGCAACCTCGGGCACGTTCACCTGGGCCACCGTCCCCGACCCGGACGGGTCGCCCACGGTGACCCGCAGGCAGGTCTCCGGCGCCAAGGTTTTCAACGGCGGGGAAGGTTGCCACTACGCCAACGACACCGTCTGGTTCACCACCAAGGGCGACAACCGGGTCTGGCAGGTCAACCTCGCCAACAACACGTACGAGTTGGCCTACGACGACAACCTGGTCAACCCGGGCACGGCCCCGCTCACCGGTGTCGACAACGTCACCGGCTCGACGTTCGGAGACCTCTACGTCGCCGAGGACGGCGGCAACATGGAGATCTGCATGATCACCCCGGACGACACGATCTCGGTGTTCCTGCGGATCATCGGACAGAGTTCGTCGGAAATCACCGGCCCCGCCTTCACCCCCGCCGGTGACCGGCTCTACTTCTCGTCGCAGCGTGGCACGACGGGATCCTCGTCCGGCGGCATCACCTACTGCGTGACCGGGCCCTTCCGTACCTGACCCCCTGACCCGCACGGGATCAGCCTGGCCCGCCCGTCCGTGGGCGGGCCAGGCCGTTTCCGGCCGAGCCATCGGTCGACCGGCGCGGCGATGGCCGGATACGCCCCGGTGGGTACGCAGCGGCTGGAGCCGCCCACCACCACGTCGCCGGCGCCGTCCCGGGAGACGTGCACGCCGAGGTTCGTCCCGTCTCGCTGGAACTGGTACGCCAGCTCGGTCACGCTGCTGCGGTCGGTGGCCCGCCAGCCGTCCGCGGTCAACGCCGGCACCACCTGCGCCCGACAAGGCCCAGCCGTCAGCAGTGGCAACGATCTTCGGACGCGGGCTCGGCGCGGCGGGGCACGACCACCTGTTCCGGGTCGCCGGGCATGCGTCTAGCAGTGGCCGGCGGCGGGCCGGTCCCGCCCGGCACACCCGACATCGACTTGACAAGAAAGTTAACTAATCGGCACTCTTCTATGAGAGAGCGCTCTCTCCGCCGTCTCACACCGGTCCCGCACCCGCCGGGCCCGGCCGGAAGGAGATCGATGAACAAGCTCCTCGGGCTGCTCGCCACCGCGGTCCTCGCCGCCGGCCTGACCGCCCCACCCACCGCCGCGGCGGCGCAACCACCACCAACCGCCGGCGCCGCCGACGCGACCGGTCTCACCCCCGGCATGGCCGAGGCCATGCGCCGGGACCTCGGGCTCACCGACCGTGAGGTGGCCGCCCGGCTCCGGGTCGAGGCCGGGGCGGCGGTGATCGACCGGCGGTTACGGACCCGACTGGGGTCGCGGTACGCCGGCTCCTGGCTGACCGGCGGCCGCCGGCTAACCGTGGCGGTCACCGACCCGGCGGCCGCCGCCACCGTCCGCGCCGAAGGCGCCGAGCCCCGGCTGGTCAACCACAGCCTGACCGCACTCGCAGCCGTCCGGGCCACCCTCGACCGGTACGCGGCACGCCATCGGCCGGCCGCCGATGTGCGCGGCTGGTACGCCGACACCGTCGGCAACTCCGTCGTCGTGCTGGTCGAGCCGGGCCACACGGCGGCGGCCGCGTCCTTCGTGGCGGCCAGCGGAGCACCCCGCGCCCTGGTCCGCTACGCGAGCGAGGCGGACGTGCCCCGGCTCGTGTACGACATCCGCGGCGGCGACCAGTTCGTGATCAACGGCAACGTGCTCTGCTCGGTGGGCTTCGCCGTCGCGGGCGGATTCGTCACCGCCGGGCACTGCGGCGGCACCGGCAGCTCCACCCTCGGCTACAACAACGTGGCCCAGGGCACCTTCGCTGGCTCGTCCTTCCCCGGCAACGACTACGCGTGGGTACGCACCAACAGCAACTGGACCCCGCGACCGTGGGTCAACAACTACGCCGGCGGCAACGCGCCCGTGGCCGGCTCGCGGGACGCGGTGATCGGCAGCTCGGTGTGCCGCTCGGGCCGGACCACGGGCTGGCGATGCGGCACGATCCTCGGCCGGGACGAGACCGTCAACTACGCCCAGGGCCCGGTCTACGGGCTGACCCGCAGCAACGCCTGCGCCGAACCCGGCGACTCCGGCGGCTCCTGGCTCTCCGGCGACCAGGCCCAGGGCGTCACCTCCGGCGGCACCGGCAACTGCACGAACGGCGGCACCATGTGGTTCCAGCCGGTCAACGAGATCCTCGGCGTCTACGGGCTGTCGCTGACCACGACCGGCGGCGGGACGCGGATCATCAGCAACTGGAACAACCGGTGCATCGACGTGCCCTTCTCCAACTTCTCCGACGGCGTACCGCTGCAGACCTGGACCTGCAACGGCACCCTGGCGCAGAGCTGGACCTTCACCGGCGGCACGCTACGTACCCAGAACAACCTGTGCATGGACGTCGCCTGGGGCTCCCGCGACAACGGCGCAGTCATCCAGATCGCCTGGTGCAACGGCACCGGAGCCCAGCAGTTCGTCCTCTCCGCCGCCGGGGACCTGGTCAACCCGCAGGCCAACAAGTGCGTCGACATCAAGGACTGGAACAACTCCGACGGCGCCCGCCTGCAACTCTGGGACTGCGCGGGCACGGCCAACCAGAAGTGGCGCACCGGCTGAGTCCGGATCGCGGACCGGGCCCGCGGCGCTCGCCGCCGGGCCAACCGCAATCGTGCCCGCCGGCGTCCGCAGGCGAGCGAAACCACGCCGGCTGCCGCGATCGGCGATGTCCCCAAGCCCCCACACCCCACCTGCCACCACCCGAGCCGATCACTCCAAGATCGCTCTCTCCCGTCCCGTTCCACCGGAGGTGGTATCCATGCGTCTTCGAAGAAAGCTGCTCGCCGTCGCGTCCGCCCTGCTCGCCGGCGTCGCGGGCACCGTCGCCGCGACCCCGGCCCGCGCGGTCGGTCCGGCGTTGCTGCCCGTCACCGTCACCAACACCACCGGCCGCGCAGACCCGGTCTACCTGTACGTCATCGGCACCCAGTTGTCCACTGGCCGGCTCGGCTACGTCACCTCCGGCGGCACGTTCGTGCCCTGGACCGGCGGCCAGATCCCGCCGTCACCCGCGCCGGACGCCTCCATCCCGGGCCCCGGCACCGGCGGCAGCACCACCATCCAGGTCCCGCGCGGCTTCTCCGGTCGGGTCTACTTCGCCCTCGGGCAGAAGCTGAGGTTCTTCCTCACCCCGGACGGGCTGGTGCAGCCCGCCCCCTGGGCGGCCGGTGACGCCAACCGGGACATCCTCTTCGACTGGAGCGAATTCACCTACAACGACGCTGGGCTGTGGCTGAACAGCTCTCAGGTGGACATGTTCGCAGTGCCGCACGCGGTGACCGTGACCGGCGCCAACGGTGTCACCAAGCGGACCGGCGACCTGATGGCCAACGGACGCACCGCCGTCATTGACGGGATCCGCGCCCAGCCGGGCTGGGCCAACACCCTGCACACCCGCTCGGACGGGACCGTGCTACGGGTCCTGGCCCCCGGCAAGGCCGCCGGCGCCGGCCTGCTCAGCCCCACCTACCTCGACTCCTACATCGCCGCCGCGTGGAACGCGTACACCACGAAGACGCTGACCGTGGTCCCCTTCACCGACCAGCCGACCACCCGGTACTACGGGCGGACCTCGGGCAGCACCATGACCTTCACCAACGGCAGCGGTCAGGTGGTCGCCTCCTTCAACCGGCCCTCCTCGGCCAGCGTCTGGGGCTGCGACGGCGACCTGCCCGCGCCGAACGACCAGGTGGTCGGGCCGATCTCGCGTACGCTCTGCGCCGCGCTGAACCGGGGCACGCTCGGCACGATCGACACCCAACCCAGCACCAACGCCGCCGACTTCTACCGCAGCAACCCGACCAACCAGTACGCTCGACTGATCCACGCCAACATGGCCGACGGCAAGGCGTACGCGTTCGCCTTCGACGACGTCGGCGGCTTCGAGTCCCTGGTCCACGACGGCGACCCCCGCGCCGCCGGGCTGATCCTGAGCCCGTTCACCGGCGGCGGTGGCAGTCCCGGCACCGGGGTGGCCGTGGTCAGCAACTGGAACAACAAGTGCATCGACGTGCCGAGCGGCAACTTCGTCGACCGCGCCCAGCTGCAGATATGGCCCTGCAACGGCACCAACGCGCAGAAGTGGACGTTCACCGGCACGGCCCTGCAGAGCCAGAACAACAAGTGCATGGACGTCGACGCCGGGTCCACCGCCAACGGCGCGGTCGTCCAGCTCTACACCTGCAACGGCACCGGCGCCCAGCAGTTCACCCTCAACGCGGCCGGCGACCTGGTCAACCTCCAGGCCAACAAGTGTGTCGACATCAAGGACTGGAACGGCAGCGACGGCGCGAAGCTCCAGATCTGGGACTGCGCGGGCACGGCCAACCAGAAGTGGCACAAGGGCTGACGACGGAGCGGCACCACTGCCGGCGGCCGGCCGGGTCCGGCAAGCGACCCGGCCGGCGGCGCAGTCGTTCAGTCCTGGACGCCCTGCTCGAGGTGCCGAACGCCGCGAGCCCCATGGTCGGTACGGAGTTCATCGGCACGTCCATCACCTCCCCCGGTGACGGCCCCGGGGACCCGGCAACCGGGCGCGACGGCGAAGTCGACCCGGTCGCAGCCGGCGCCACTACGAGCGGTTGGGCCACAACGTCAGTTTGCCGGCGAGGCGGTCGCGCAGCCGCGTTTGTGGCCTGCAGCAGCCCGGCGGGCAGCCGATCCCCTCTCCGTATGCGCCGGACTTCCTACGCGACGGCGGCCGGCTCGATTTGCCCGACGACCTGGCGGTACTCGCGGCGAGGACCCTCGACCGGATCATGGCCGCCGACTCCAAATGGCGCGACCTCCACACTCCCCTTTATCCGTCCACAGTTCCCGGTGCGGCCGGCTGAGGCGAGAGGGCCGGTTGTGCGACTACTGGGGCGGCAGCGGGTCGTCGCAGGGACCGACAAGCGCCTCAATCGATGGTGGGAAGGGATCCGGGAGGGCGGCGTGTTGACCGCGCCCTCCCGGCCCTTCCCGGTGCCAGTGGCTCCGCTGAGACGGCTTATCCGCAGGTCACCCGGGCCTCGCCCCAGTCGGCGTGGTCGAAGTTTCTACCGTCTCCACCGTCGGTGACCTTCAAGGTCAACATGCGCACTCCCGCGACGTCGACGCCGAGTGGGCGCGCGCCGTCGGCACGCCGGACGACTCCGGTGTCGGCGAGTTGCCGGCCGTCGCCGAGGACCTGGAACGCGACCGAGCCGGACTGGGTGACCTCGTCGTCGATGCCGACCTCGGCCTGCAGTTGGCTGCAGGCCCCGCCCAGCCACACGGTGAGCTCGCTCGGCGCGTGGGTCCCGATGCCCTTGGCGTACGTCCTGCCGCCGATGGACAGGGTCTGTCCGTCGCCGGCACCCGTCTCCCCGTTGGATTTGTCGCGCTCGACTGGCCCCCATCCGTTGCTCTCGCTCAGGAGCGGCAGGTCGCTCACGTACGTTGTTCCGCTCGGGCTAGGCAGCGGAACGAACACGCGGACTGCCTCCTCGACATGCACCGGACGCTTCTGCGGGTCGTCTGAGAAGCGGTAGGTGGCGACGACCGGGACATCGACGTAGCCGGGGGCGGCATCCCCCGCGGCGGTGACCGTCCACGCGCCGCCGATCGACTCACCAGCCCGCAAACGCTTCGTCGATACTGGCGCGCCGTTCACGCTCCAGCCCGCGGGCGGCGTCACCCGCAGCGTGACGTCGGTGATCGGCGCGCCGGCGGGCAGGGTGAACGTGCCGCGTACGTCGATGGTGCTGCCTGGCCGTGCCTCCGCCTGGGTGGGCGTCACCGCAAGAATCGTCTGCGGCGCCCGGCGTACCGGCTGGTCACAGGTCGACATTCCCTTGGCGTACTTGCAGACCACGGAGACAAAGCGTCCCTGATCAGCTTAGTGATCCTGAGTCGGATTTAGTTTCCGGGATCGTTTCCCACCGTGGTGGGGTCGCGTGGGCGTGGAAGTGGAATCCCGCGCCCAGGGCGGCTCCTCGCGGCTGGTGGCCGGTGGTGGGTGTGCTGATCGTGTTCACGCCCTGGTGCCGGTGGGCTGCGCGGGGCAGCCTCCGGTCCGTTGGTGCGTGTCCCTCCGGACGCTTACCCGCCGAGCCGTGAGGCCGGGTGGGGGAGGGTGCCCCGCGTCGCCTGGGCGCGGGGCGTGGGGTGCGGGGCCGGGTGGGGCCGGTCTTCGACCGGTCCCCCCGGCAGGCCTTCGTGATGACCGCGGAGGCTTCAAGCTTGTCGACCACGGCGCGGATCACCATGTGCCCGCTGGCCTTGTCAATGACGGTCTTGGCCTGATGAGTGAGGCCGCGGGCGGCGATCCGCCGCCAGGCACCCTGGTCACGGTCGCCCTGCCAACGGCAGGACTGGTGGGGACAGATCGCCCACTTCCAGCCTGGGGTGGTGGACTTGTCGGGGGCCTTGCGATGCTGCAGCGGTGTCAGGCAT